>NZ_CAXAPA010000008.1:0-328288 GCF_963970835.1 Pseudomonas sp. EA_15y_Pfl1_P101
CGATCAACTGAAGCAACTCGCTGTCGAATTTCGCATAACTCTTTGTTTACCAAGGAGTTTTCCGTTTCGACTGCGCCGGAAGTGGGGCGAATTATAGACTTCCAGAATCTGCCGTCAACCCTTAATTACGCTTTTGTTGCAGAAAGTGGTTTTTTCGCAATAAGGCGGGGGATCCGACGCATTACAGGCGGTATCCGCAGCACTAAGAGCACCACGCCTATAGAAGCATAGATAGCCCACTCCTTGAGATCAGCCCGCACAATCCACAGCATATGCAGCAAGCCGAAACCAAGAATCACATACACCAGGCGATGCAGCTTCTTCCAACGATTCCCCAGCCGACGCTGACTATAACGATTCGACGTCACCGCCAATACCAACAGCGACAGGAACCCTAACGCCCCCACAATTATGTAAGGCCGCTTGCGCAATTCCACCGCCAACTGCGTCCAATCCAACCCCAGCACAAACACACAATAAGCAGCCAGATGGAGCACCACATAGGCAAAGCACCACAAACCCAATTGTCTACGAACCGCTATCCACCCGGCCCAACCGCTAAGCTTCTGCAGCGGGGTCATCCCAAGCGTAATCAGCAACAAGATCAACGTACCCAACCCCAGTCGATCGACCAGAACCTTGCCCGGATCAGGCCCAAGGGCGAAACCCCACGCCTCATACAGCCAATACAACGGCCATATCGCCGCAGCTATAAAGACGCCAATGCGCCAAACTGGATAGCGCATCAGTAGTTCTTCCGTAAATCCAGACCGGTATAAAGAGAAGCCACCTCATCGGAGTAGCCGTTGAACATCTGCGTTTCACGCACATTCGGACTGAACAGGCCGCTCGGCAGACGACGCTCCCGAGCCTGAGTCCAGCGTGGGTGGTCGACCGTGGGGTTCACATTCGCATAGAACCCATACTCATCCGCGGCAATGCTCTGCCAAGTGGTTTTCGGTTGCTCGCTCACGAGACTGATCCGCACAATGGACTTCACACTCTTGAAGCCATACTTCCAAGGCACAACCAAACGAAGCGGCGCGCCGTTCTGGTTGGGCAGTTCGCGCCCATACATGCCAACAGCCAGGATCGCCAGCGGGTTCATCGCCTCATCCAGGCGCAACCCTTCTATATAAGGCCAATCGATCAAGCCGAAACTCGAACGCTGGCCCGGCATACTCTTGGAATCCTGGAGAGTTTCAAAGCGGATGTACTTGGCCTTGGAGGTTGGCTCAACCTGCTTGAGCAAGGCCGAGATCGGAAAACCGATCCAGGGGATGACCATCGACCACGCCTCGACGCAGCGCAGACGGTAGATACGCTCTTCCAATTGATACGGCTTCATAAAGTCTTCCAGGGCATATCGCCCCGGCTTGGCGACTTCGCCATCAATCACCACACTCCAGGGCTCGGTCTTGAGCGAGCCCGCATTCGCTGCGGGATCACCCTTGTCCGTACCAAACTCATAGAAGTTGTTGTAGTGAGTCGCATCCTTGAACGGCGTGATCGCTTCGTCCTTTACCGTGACCGCCTGCCATTTGGTACTCGGCAGCTTCTCGGCAAACCAGCTCGGCGCCCTGCCCGCTTCGACATCAGCATAACGTGAGGCTTCCTCAGCATTGGCCCAACGCGGCAAACTGCTGGCTGCGATACTGGCAAGCGCACCACCGAGCAAGCGGCGGCGAGAAAGATAGAAGGATTCAGGAGTGACATCCGATTCATGGCAATCGGACGCTTTAGGCAATTTGATTAACATGGCAACCCCGCAGCATTGGAGAACTGATACACCAATAGACTGCGGAGTATGGGGGAAATTACATTAAGGCAATGTTTTGTCGCGGCGCAGATGCAACAGGTACTGAACCGGGCCCGAAGCGGCGTAGACCAGAAAGGCCAGCAAAAGGATACGCGGCGGATCACTGAACACCACGGCGAACACCAGCACCACTGCCAGAATTGCCACGAAAGGCACACGCCCCTTGAGGTCCAGCTCTTTGAAGCTGTTGTACTTGATGTTGCTGACCATCAGCATGCCGGCAGCAGCTACCATCAACGCCACCAGGAACGACATTTTCGAACCCTGAATGCCGTAATCACTGAACGCCCAGACAATACCTGCCACCACCCCCGCAGCCGCCGGGCTGGCAAGACCGATGAAATACCGCTTGTCGGCAGTGCCCACCTGAGTATTGAAGCGCGCCAGACGCAAAGCAGCGCCCGCAACATAGATGAAGGCGACCATCCAGCCAACCTTACCCATATCACCCAGCGCCCAGGCAAATGCCAGCAACGCAGGGGCTACACCAAACGCGACCATATCCGACAACGAGTCGTACTCGGCACCGAAGGCGCTTTGCGTGTTAGTCATGCGTGCCACGCGACCATCAAGGCCGTCGAGCACCATGGCAACGAAAATGGCAATGGCAGCAAAACCGAAATACTTACTGGCACTCACCGCATCACCCGCGGCCAACGCACTTTGGGCGCTCATGGAGTTGATGATGGAATAGAAGCCGGCAAACAGGTTTGCCGTAGTGAACAGGTTGGGCAAAAGATAGATGCCACGATGCCGGACCTTGCGACCTTCGGCGTCATGCCCTTCTTCGACATGCTCATCGATCGGCAGCAGGCTTTCGGCGTCAGAAGCCTGGTGTGGCTCTTCGGGACGTTCGCTCATGGACTTTACCTTGCAACGGTTTGAAAAAATTCGACAAATACGTGCGGCGAGTGTTCGCACGCAAACGATGCAGCTTTATACCAGAACCAGCCCACAAACGAAAAAACGCGGCCTAAGCCGCGTTTTCCGTTGATGCGTACGACTTAGTTTTTGGCTTTGTCGACGATCTTGTTGGCACCGATCCACGGCATCATGGAGCGCAGTTGCTCGCCGATGATTTCGATACCGTGAGCGGCGTTGTTACGACGCTTGGCGGTCATCGAAGGGTAGCCGGTCGCGCCTTCGCTGATGAACATTTTGGCGTATTCGCCATCCTGAATGCGTTTCAGCGCGTTGCGCATTGCCTGGCGGGACTCGGCGTTGATCACTTCCGGGCCAGTCACGTACTCGCCGTACTCGGCGTTGTTGGAGATCGAGTAGTTCATGTTGGCGATACCGCCTTCATACATGAGGTCGACGATCAGCTTCAGTTCGTGCAGGCATTCGAAGTAGGCCATTTCCGGCGCATAGCCAGCTTCAACCAGGGTTTCGAAACCGGCTTTTACCAGTTCAACGGTACCGCCGCACAGAACGGCTTGTTCGCCGAACAGGTCGGTTTCAGTCTCGTCCTTGAAGGTGGTTTCGATGATGCCGGTACGACCACCGCCAACACCCGCAGCGTAGGACAGCGCAACGTTCTTGGCATTGCCCGAAGCGTCCTGGTAGATCGCGATCAGGTCAGGGATACCGCCGCCTTTGACGAACTCGGAACGCACAGTGTGGCCCGGGGCTTTCGGCGCGATCATGATCACGTCGAGGTCAGCGCGTGGCACTACCTGGTTGTAGTGAATCGCGAAGCCGTGAGAGAAGGCCAGGGTGGCGCCCTTCTTGATGTTCGGCTCGATTTCGTTCTTGTACAGCGCGGACTGGAACTCGTCCGGGGTCAGGATCATGACCAGGTCGGCAGCAGCAACGGCGGAAGCAACGTCAGTCACTTTCAGGCCATGGGCTTCAGCCTTGGCAACAGTGGCCGAGCCTTTGCGCAGGCCAACAGTCACGTCAACGCCGGAATCTTTCAGATTGCACGCTTGCGCATGACCCTGGGAGCCGTAGCCGATGATGGCGACTTTCTTGCCCTGGATGATCGACAGGTCACAATCTTTTTCGTAATAAACTTTCATGAGGTTCCTCTATATATCCAGGCCGTAAGGCCATTCACTAATTTGGGTTAAATGCTGAGTACTTTGTCGCCACGGGCAATCCCGGTGACACCACTGCGTACTGTTTCCAGAATCGAGGCCGTCCCGATCGATTGGATGAAGCTGTCCAGCTTGTCGCTTGTACCGGTCAGTTGAACGGTATAAACGCTGGCGCTCACATCGACGATCTGCCCGCGATAAATATCGGTAGTGCGCTTGATCTCGGCACGCTGGGCGCCGGTGGCCTTGACCTTGACCAGCATCAACTCGCGCTCGATGTGGGCACTTTCCGACAGGTCGACCAGCTTGACCACTTCGATCAGCTTGTTGAGGTTCTTGGTGATCTGCTCGATCACCTCATCGTGGCCCACGGTGGTCAACGTCAGGCGCGACAGGGTCGGGTCTTCGGTCGGGGCCACGGTCAGGCTTTCGATGTTGTAGTTGCGTTGCGAAAACAGGCCGACAACACGGGACAGAGCGCCGGGTTCGTTCTCCAAAAGCAGGGAGATAATGTGCCGCATGATTAAGTACGCTCCGTCTTGTTCAGCCACATGTCGCGCATCGAGCCGTCTTTGATCTGCATCGGGTAGACGTGCTCGCTGGTATCCACCTTGATATCAATGAACACCAAGCGATCTTTCATGGCGAACGCTTCTTCCATCTTCGGCTTCAGATCTTTCAAGTCGGTGATGCGAATGCCGACGTGGCCATAGGCTTCAACCAATTTGATGAAATCTGGCAGCGACTCCATGTAGGAATGGGAGTGACGGCTGTTGTAGCTCATGTCCTGCCACTGACGAACCATGCCCAGCACGCCGTTGTTCAAGCAGACGATCTTCACTGGAAGGCCGTACTGCAGGCACGTCGACAGTTCCTGGATATTCATCTGGATGCTGCCCTCACCGGTGACGCACGCGACGTCTGTGTCCGGGAAGCTCAGTTTCACACCCATGGCCGCAGGGAAACCAAAGCCCATCGTGCCCAGGCCACCGGAATTGATCCAGCGGTTAGGTTTGTCGAACTTGTAGTACTGCGCAGCGAACATCTGGTGTTGGCCCACGTCGGAGGTCACAAAGGCGTCGCCCTTGGTCACTTCGCACAGGGTTTCGATCACGGTTTGTGGCTTGATGATGCTGCCGTCGCCCTTGTCGTAAGGGAACAGGCCGCGATCACCGCGCCATTCGTCAATCTGCTTCCACCAACTGGCGACGGATTCCTTGTTCGGCGCTTCGCCGATGTCCTTGAGCGCGGCAACCATCTCGGTCAATACGCTTTCAACAGGGCCTACGATCGGGACGTCGGCCTTGATGGTCTTGGAGATGGACGCCGGGTCGATGTCGATATGGATGATCTTGGCGTTCGGGCAGAATTTGCTCGCGCCGTTGATTACCCGGTCATCGAAACGTGCACCCACTGCAAGGATCACATCGGCATGGTGCATCGCCAGGTTGGCGGTGTAGCTGCCGTGCATGCCGAGCATGCCGACGAACTGGCGATCCGTACCCGGAAATGCGCCGAGGCCCATCAAGGTGTTGGTCACCGGCAAGTTGAGCAGCTTGGCCAGTTCGGTCAGCGGTGCGGAACCGCCGCCCAGAATCACACCACCACCCGAGTACAACACGGGACGCTTGGCTGCCAGGAGCATTTCTGCTGCCTTGCGAATTTGCCCCGAGTGCCCACGAACGGCCGGGCTGTAGGAACGCAGCTTGGCTTTTTTCGGGAAGATATATTCGAATTTTTCCGCCGGATTGGTCATGTCTTTCGGGATATCGACCACGACAGGCCCAGGGCGACCGGACTGTGCGAGGTAGAAAGCCTTTTTCATGATTTCCGGAATTTCCGACGCATGCTTGATCATGAAGCTGTGTTTCACGATCGGCCGGGAGATACCGATCATGTCGGTTTCCTGGAATGCATCGGTACCGACCATGGTGCTTGCCACCTGGCCAGAAATGATCACCATCGGGATGGAGTCCATATAGGCAGTCGCGATGCCGGTAATGGCATTGGTTGCGCCTGGGCCGGATGTTACCAGTACCACACCGGCTTTACCGGTGGCACGGGCATAACCGTCAGCCATATGGGTCGCGGCCTGTTCGTGGCGAACCAGGATGTGGGTAACAGCCGGTTCCTTGAACAGTGCGTCGTAGACATGCAGCAGAGCACCCCCTGGGTACCCGTAGATATAGTCGACACCTTCGTCACGCAAAAAGCGGACGAGCATCTCACCGCCAGATAAAAGCTCCACGTTGTTCACCTCTAAAACGCCAGAATACCGTCCGTTGAAAACCGACGGGTCTTAATAGGTTTACTTCTCAACAGAGCATGAGCGACGGTGGTCGCCGACTACGTCAGCACTGACTGAGCAAGTATTGGGATCGTCCCAAGTGTTGCGGGCTTTTCCCACCCAGCGCGAGGTAACGCGTTGCGGGTGTAACAGGTCGGCGCGGATGTGCGCCTCATGATCTGCTGAGCGGGCCTGCTTCTGGCAGTCCCGATACAGCGGACTTTGGATTCTTCTGTTTCAGCCCCTTCAAGTCAAGCAATAATTGCGCTTTTTTCCAACTAAGCGCATGAGAACGTAGGAGAAAGGGGTTTGAGGAGGGATAAAACTCGCCTGAATGTCGTCAAGCGGTAGAAATGTGCGCAAGACTGCCGGAAAACCCGGCAGTCAGGCAATTAACGAGCGTCGGCGATCAGTTGGTCGAACTTTTTCAGCGCATTGCGCAAGCCGAGGCTTTCCAGCGGACGGTCAGCGTATACCATCTCCGCCATCTCCATGATCCCTGAAGCATTTGGCAATGGCAGGTCCTGCTCGAGGATCTGCTTCATGCGCACCAGGAAGATCCATTGCAGCCACTGGTGAAAGTCCAGGGTGTCTACCGAAAAGGGCTCAACGCTGCTGAGTGCCTCGACGCTGGGGGACATCTCGTCCCACCAGCCCTGCACGCGCAATTCGCGCTCAATCAGCAATAACTGTTCGGCAATTGCGGGAAAGCGTGCATCCATCAGAGGCTGACCTTGGCTTTCAGGCGAGCCTGGGCCGCGCCGGCTGCGTCACCTTGTGCAGCACGCGCGTCACCAATCAAGGCCCACAGACTGGCTTGCAGGTCTGGACGACCGTGAGCCAGGGTCAGGCCCCGACGGGCAAACTGCTCGGCTTGCGGCGCGTCGCCCTGGGCCATGCGTACTTGCGCCAAGCGATACAACACTTGAGGTTCGCGAGGTGCAACACGCTGGGCGCGCTCAAGGCTGGACGAAGCGCCGTTCAAATCACCCCCTGCCTGCTGTTGCTGGGCAGTGGTCAGCAGCGCCAGCACCGGGCCGTCCAATTGCTCATCAGCCGACAGGCCGCCACCGCTGGAGGATGACGGAATACCACTTGGCGTCGACGGCATGTTGTAGGTGCCTTGATTGATCGGCGCCGCTTGAACCGGCGTGGAGTCAATCGGGCCCGAGGTGCTTGGCCCCGGTGTCCAGGGCTCAGCACTGATCGGCGCCGATGCCGCTGCGCCGCCGCCTGGCACCATCACCACCACGCCGGAATCCTGTGGCATGGCCTGGGTCGTTGCCTGCGCAGGACGCTTGGTCACGGTTTGACGGAACCCGCCATTGGCCGAAATCCGGTCGTTATTGGAGACGGCTGTGCTCGAGTCCACCACGGGAATGGAGCCGCGTTGAACGCTGGAGCAACCGCTGAGCAAAGCCAGAGCTGTAATAGCTGGAAACAACCATTTGTTCACTTGAAACCCTCTTTGCTTAATTCATCCAGCCCTTGACCCAATCCATCACCGATTCCGCGTCAGCAGGTGCACTGCCAGCGCATGCGGCACCGGGTGGCGGTTCGCTGCCGCGAATATACGGCATCTGCACCGCGCCCGGACAATTGGCATCGGAGCCTTGACCCGTGTGCGGATCAATCCAGGCCTGAACGATGTTATCCGGCTGCGGCATGTTCAACGGCAGCGGGTCGGCTTTGCGCATGAAACTGGTCCAGACCTGCAGCGCACCGGTAGCACCGGTGAACGGGGTCTTGCCGTTGTCGTCGCGCCCCAGCCACACCACCGCCAGCACGTCCTGGCCGAAGCCGGCAAACCAACTGTCGCGCGAATCGTTACTGGTACCGGTCTTGCCTGCCAATGTCAGGTTCGCCGGCAGCACGCTATAAACCGAACGCCCGGTTCCTTCACGCATCACGCGCTGCATGGCGTTCTGGATCAGGTAGATGGAGCCCGCGTCAAAACGTTGCTGAATCTGGAACGGGTAACGCTTGAGCGGCTCACCTTCGGCAGTCAACACGCTACGGATCCCGCGCATCGGTGTATTGAAACCACCGTTGGCCAGGGTCTGGTACATGGTTGCGACTTCCATTGGGGTCATCGCGCCAGCCCCCAGCAGGATCGACGGAAAGGCCGGGAACTCACGGGTAACCCCCAGTCGCGCGATCGTCTTGAGGACGTTCGGCACGCCGACTTCAAGGCCGAGGCGGGAAGTCGAGATGTTGTAGGAGTGCGCGATCCCTTGGTATAGGAACACCGTACCGTGGGAGCGACGGTCGAAGTTCTGTGGTGTCCACACCTGGCCATCAGCACCTTTGACCGACAATGGGTCATCCGACAGCCAGCTGGTCAGGGTGTATTTGCTCGGTTTTTCCAGGGCGGTCAGGTAGACCGCGGGCTTGACCAACGAGCCAATCGGCCGCACTGCATCCAGCGCGCGGTTGAAACCGGCGAAGTTGGCCTGGCGACTGCCGATCATGGCCTGCACTTCACCGGTTTCCGGGTTGGTCACGACCATTGCCGCTTCGACTTCATCGGAGCCTTTACGGCCCTTGAGGCGCTTGAAGGTGTCATTGACGGACGCTTCGGCTTTCATCTGCAGGATCGGGTCGAAACTGGTGAAGATCCGCAGGCCTTCTTCGGTCAAGTCTTCATCGCGGTAGTCTTCACGCAGTTGGCGTTTGACCAGGTCGATAAAGCCTGGGAAGGAGCTGTCCGCCAGCTTGCCGCGGGTGGTTACACCCAGTGGCATTTTCTTCGCCGCAGCGACTTGGTCCGCCGTGGCAACGCCTTGTTGCTCAAGCACATCGAGCACCAGGTTACGACGTTCCAGTGCGCGCTCAGGGTTACGACGCGGGTTGTAGTAGGAAGGCCCCTTGACCATGCCCACCAGCAGCGCGACCTGATGCAGCTTCAATTCAGACAGCGGCTGGCCAAAGAAGAACTGGCTGGCCAAGCCAAAACCATGCACGGCGCGCTGGCCATCTTGGCCGACGAACACCTCATTGAGGTAAGCCTCGAGGATTTCCTGCTTGCTGTAATGCAGCTCCAGCAACATCGCCATCATGGCTTCGGTGAGCTTACGCGTCAGGCTGCGCTCATTGGTCAGATAGAAGTTCTTGACCAATTGTTGCGTGAGCGTGCTGCCGCCCTGGGTCATCTTACCGCCGGACGTATTCACCCAGATCGCGCGAGCAATCGACTTCGGCGAGACGCCCCAGTGGTGATAAAAATCGCGGTCTTCGACGGCAACCAGTGTTTCCAGCAGGTACGGCGGCACCTGATCAAGCTTGATCAGAATGCGATCTTCAAGGTTTTTCGGGTAAATGCCGCCGATCATCAGCGGTTCCAGGCGAACCACGGGCAGCTTGGAGCCATTGAGCGACGACAACTCGGCTACGTAATCGCCGGAAAAGCGCACGCGCACCGGCTGGGCTTTTTCCAGGCCTTCGTAGAACTGGAAGCCACGGGTATTCAGGTCGACGGTGTTACCCGTGACGGCGGCCGAACCCGGACCGTTGCTCACGGGCTCGCGGCGGTAGCCCAAGGCGTCGAGCTCGGTCAGGAAGTCGTCCTTGCTCAGCTTCTGGCCGGTGAACAGCTCCAGTGGGCGCGCGTATACCTTGGCCGGAATGGTCCAGCGCTTGCCGGAGAATTTCTCCTGGACCACAGCGTCGAGGTACACCGCAAAGCCGGCGAGCACCACAAAGCCTACCAAGCCAAGCTTGAGCGCCCAGCCCAGCCAAGGGCGAAGGCCACGGGAGGGAGGTTTTTTACGGGAACGGGGAGATCGGGTTCGAGTCATGGCGGCGGATTATACGCACTTTATTGAGGATCAACATGAGCCGGACAGCGGTTTGCACGACCGGCCGCAGCAGCCATAATGCCCGCCATGCTTTTCCCCAGACTCTGAAGGATCGCCCGTGAGCCAGTCCCTGATCGCTGCCCTGCAAAACCCGGCTTTATACCCCCATCCGGTTGAAGCGTTCCAAGTCATCGAGACCCATATTTCCTGGGTCGTACTGACCGGTTCCTACGCCTATAAACTGAAGAAGCCGATGAACTTCGGCTTTTTGGATTTCACCGACTTGGAAAAACGCGGCCACTTCTGCCGGGAAGAACTGCGCCTCAACCAGCGCTTGACCGACGATTTGTATCTTGAAGTGTTGCCGATCACCGGCACTGCCGAAGCCCCGCAACTGGGTGGCGATGGCCCGGTCATCGAGTACGCGCTGAAAATGCGTCAGTTCCCACAAAGCCAATTGCTCAGTACCTTGCAAGCCAACGGCGAACTGACCAGCGCGCACATTGATGAGATGGCCAAGCAGATCGCGCACTTCCACCTCACCGCGCCGAAAGTCCCGCAAGAACATCCTGCCGGCACCCCGGACGAAGTGATGGCACCGGTTCGCCAGAACTTCGATCAGATCCGCCCGTTCCTCAGCGACAAGGCTGACCTGGCTCAACTGGTCGCGCTGCACGCCTGGGCCGAAAGCAGCTTCGAGCGCCTCAAGCCGCTGTTCGCCCAGCGCAAGCTGGAGGGTTTCACCCGCGAATGCCACGGTGATATTCACTTGGGTAACGCAACCTTGATCGATGGCCACGTGGTGATCTTCGACTGCATCGAGTTCAACGAGCCTTTCCGCTTTACCGACGTGTACGCCGACACCGCCTTCCTGGCCATGGACCTGGAAGACCGTGGCCTCAAGTCCCTGGCGCGTCGCTTCATCAGCCAATACCTTGAGCTGACCGGTGATTATCAGGGCCTGGAAGTCCTGAACTTCTATAAAGCCTACCGCGCGCTGGTACGCGCCAAGGTTTCACTGTTCAGCATGCCGAGCGAAGCCAGCCCGGTGCAGCGCGCGACGACCCTGCGCCAATACCGCAACTATGCCAACCTGGCGGAAAGCTACAGCACCATTCCATCGCGCTTCCTGGCGATTACCCACGGTGTTTCGGCTGTAGGCAAAAGCCACGTTGCCATGCGCCTGGTCGAAGCCTTGGGCGCTGTGCGCCTGCGTTCGGATGTGGAGCGCAAGCGCCTGTTCGGCGAGCAACATGTGGAAAACACGCATCAGGCCGGCATCTATGCAGCCGATGCCAGCGCGGCGACCTACGCGCGCTTGAATGAAATCGCCGACACCGTCCTTCGCGCAGGTTACCCAGTGGTGCTGGATGCGACCTTCCTTCAGCGTGAACAACGTGATGCAGCTGCAAAGATTGCTGAAGCCACCGGTGCACCCTTCCTGATCCTGGATTGCAATGCGCCTCAGGCCGTTATCTCAAGTTGGTTGGCGCAACGTCAGGCAGATAAAAACGACCCTTCCGACGCGACATTGACGGTTATCGAAGAACAGCACGCCAATCGCGACCCGCTGACAGCCGAGGAACTGCTTCTCAGCAAACGCGTCGAAACTAATGAAAGCGGGACCCTGGATGCCTTGGTCGCGCATATTCGCCAACACTTGCCAGGCCTGTAAGAAAAATTTCTTGGTCGTGTCGTCTGCCAAGTCGCACGACCAAGCAATAGTGGCACTATAATGGCGTCATAAATCCAACAGGAGTCGCGTTCATGAGTCAGCCCAAGCTTCTTGATACTCCGCTTTACTCGCTCCTGCATAAAGACGATGTCCGCGGGTTTAACCAGGAACGCCCAGAAGACGGCGTCATCGACATGCGCGGTGGCGACTTCCGTGGGTTGGACCTGCGTGAGCTTAACGCCGCTGGCGTGGATTTTACCGACGCGTATTTCCGTTCCGCCGATTTGCGTGGCCTGGACCTGCGTGACTGCCCACTGGAAGGGGCTAGCCTGGCCCATGCGCAGATTTCCGGTACTTACTTCCCGCCAGAACTGACTGCGGACGAGATCCTTATGTCGGTCAATTTCGGCACCCGCCTACGCTACCGTACCCGCTAAAACCCGCTGCCTCTACCCCGGTTTCGCATAGTCGAACCGGGGACTTCCCGCCTGCATGATCTAGTCATTCTCATGAGTCTTTAGGCCGTTTCCGACTAAAGAACTACGCTTTTCCTACTGAGCGCTACACTCCTGTTCAGGCTTGCCTGGTCACGATACCCACCGAACCATTCGGCCGTCGCAAGGAGGCTTGATGAACGATGAGCTGCAACACCTGAAAAACCTCGGCAAGACGTCAGCACAGTGGCTGCATGCGGTGGGGATCCACAGTGCGTCCGACTTGCGTCGCCGGGGCGCGGTCGATGCTTACCGAGCCGTGCGGACGCGCGGGTTCCGTGCGTCAAAAGTGCTGCTGTATGCCATCGAAGGGGCATTGATGGATGTGCACTGGAACGACATTCCTGCCGAGCGCAAGGAAGCGTTGAACCGTCAATTGGACGCTCTGTCGGCACGCCAGAAAAATTAGCTCGACTATAAAACCCAACATTTACAGGCATTTCGAACATACGTTTGAGAGAACGCGGAAGACATGCAAAAACAAATGTTGACTCTCAAATGAGAATCGTTATGATTATCACAACTGGTCGCGAGATCAGCCGATAACTGAAAGACCATTGGTTCGGACTCTCAGATTATCTCCTCATCAGGCTAATCACGGTTATTTGACCCGGCTCTTGCCGGGTCTTTTTTTGTCTGTCAAAACCTAGCGCGCAATAATCAACGGATGCCCACGTTCCGGATGGCGTTGCACGAGCACATCCAGACCAAACACCGCTTTCAGCGGCTCAGGCTGCATTACCTGCGCCGGTGTATCCAAGGCATGGGGACGCCCCGCCTCCAGCAACAGAATTCGATCACAGTAACGCGCCGCCAGGTTCAGGTCATGAAGGATCACCAGCACTGCCGCCCCTCGATCAGCAAAGGTCCGAATGGCCTGCAAGGTCGTATGTTGGTGCAATGGGTCCAGCATTGACGTCGGCTCATCCAGCAACAACGTCTGCCCAGCTTCACCTGGCCATAACTGCGCAAGCACGCGCGCGAGATGAACGCGTTGACGCTCCCCGCCAGACAACGCCAGGTAGCTGCGACCGCTCAAGTGACCGACATCTGCCGCCTGCAAGGCGGCCTCGATAATCTCGTCGTCGCGCACTCGCCCAGTGTGATGTGGCAAGCGCCCCATGCCGACAACCTGTTCGACGCGGAACGCAAAGTCCAGCGTCGACGTCTGTGGCAAGACCGCGAGGCGCTGCGCCCGCTGCGCGCCACTCCATTCGCTCAACGGTCGTTGATCCAGCCAGACCTTGCCCTGATCGGGATGCAGTTCACCGCACAACGCTCCTAGCAACGTGCTTTTACCCGCGCCATTTGGGCCCAATACGCCAAGCACCTCGCCCGGCAATAAATCGAGGGTGACATTCGCCAACACAATTTTGCGCCCGCGACAGATCTGCAAGTCTTCCACACGCAGCATCAGGCACGCCCCCGCAACAACAGGTAAAGAAAAAACGGAGCGCCTATAAACGCAGTGACGATGCCGATCGGCAGCTCAGCCGGCGCCAAGGCAAGGCGCGCCACCAGATCGGCAAACAGCAGCAGGCTTGCACCCGCCAATACGGATGCTGGCAACAGCACCCGATGATCCGGCCCCGTCAGCAATCTCACCAGATGCGGTACCACCAGGCCCACGAAGCCAATCATGCCCGCTGCGGCCACGGCTGCGCCCACCCCCAAAGCCGTGCAGAAGACCAGCTCACGCTTAAGCCTTTCCACATCAATCCCAAGGTGATTGGCTTCTGACTCGCCGAGCAGCAATGCATTCAACGCCTTCGCTCGGCGCGGCAACCACAGCGCCACGCCCGCGCTCACCAGCAACAGCGGCCACAACCGTGAATAGCTGGCGCCGTTTAGGCTGCCCAGGTTCCAGAACGTCAGGGTGCGCAAGGTGGCGTCATCGGCCAGGTAGGTAAACAGGCCCACCGCAGAACCGGCGAGGGCTGTAAGGGCAATGCCGGCAAGCAGCATCGTCGCGACATTGGTTTGGCCGTTGCGCCGCCCCAGTCGATAGACCAATGCGGTGACGCCCAGCCCGCCGAGGAATGCGCACAGCGACAACAAGTACGGCCCGAACGCATCCGGCAAACCGCCCAAAAACGAAGCACCGACAATCGCCACTGCAGCCCCCAACGCCGCACCGCTGGAAACCCCGACTAACCCAGGATCAGCCAGAGGGTTGCGGAACAATCCCTGCATCGCCACTCCCGACAAAGCCAACACACCGCCGACCGCCAACCCCAGCAGCGTACGCGGCAAACGGATCTGCCCCAGGATCAGCTCAGCCTGCTCCAGCCCCTGTGCCTGAATAGGCAGCCCCATCAGTCGCAACGCGGCGTTGAGGGTATCCAGCCATGGCAAGCTGACCGGCCCCAACGCCAGCGAGAGCCAGATAGCCAATACACACAACAGCGCCAGCCCAATAAACAACGTCTTCGGTTTAACCAACGTGGTCATGGGGCAGGCTTAGCCTGGGACGGATAGAACCCGGCAGACAGCTCTGCCAGGCTTTGCGGCAGGCGCGGTCCAAGCCCGCCGACCAACAAGGTGGTGTCCACCTCAAACACCCGCCCATTCTTAGCCGCCGGTGTGGAAGCCAGGATCGGGTTCTCTTTGAATAGCGCCGCACGCGCCGCATCACCACTAAGGGCACGGTCAGCAAACACAAGGACCTCCGGGCTCAACCCCGCCAACGACTCCACCGAAAAAGGTTTGTAACCACTGTGGGTCGCCAGATTGCGCCCGCCCGCCTGTTGCAACATCCAATCAGCCGCTGTGTCTTTGCCCGCGATCAGCGGCTTGCCGCCTGCATGCCCGAGCAGCAGCAGTACACCTGGCGCATTTTGGGTGGACTGAGCCTTGGCAACCCAACGCTTTTGCTGATTCAGCGCCTGCTCATATCCGGCAAACAATTCGGTGGCCTTGGCGTCACTGCCCAGCAACTTGCCCAAGTGCTGAAGATTGCCTTTTAACGCAGACAAGTCCGGTTGCGCTGAGAACATCTCCACCTGCACGCCCGCGCTACGAATCTGCGCCAGCACAGGCGGTGGGCCCATTTCTTCAGTCCCCACCAGCACTTGCGGGCGCAAACTCAGGATGCCTTCAGCCGACAACTGTCGCTGGTACCCAATGCTCGGCAACGCCTTGAGGGATTCGGGATGCTGGCTGGTGGTATCGACCCCCACCAATTTTGACTCACCGCCCAGGACCGCCACCCATTCCGACAGCGCCCCACCGGCACTTACCCAGCGTTGTGACAGTTCAGAGGCTTGGGCCCCATGGTTGACCAGCAGTCCGACAACAAGCGCGATAGCGCTGGCACTCAGGCGCATAACAGGGTTTCCTTCCAGGGGCAGGGCCGCTCAAGCACTCATCGACGTGACAGAAAACGCTTGCCCGGCATCGTAATGAGCACCCGCACAGCTAACGAACGAAGCCGGCATTTGATAATTGTTTGCATTTGAACGTCAAGGCACTTAAGGACTGAAATGAAGTTTCTCTGCTCCTCCGACACCCTCGCGCCAGACAGCAGCCTCGGTTTTGACATCGACGGCTGCAAGCTGTTGGCCGTGCGCCGAGACGGCGTGCCCTACTTCTATATCAACCGCTGCCCCCATCGCGGTGTTCCACTGGAATGGCAACCCGATCAGTTCCTCGACTCCAGCGCCAGCCTGATCCAATGCGCCACCCACGGCGCTCTGTTCCTGATCGAAAGCGGCGAGTGCATCGCCGGCCCTTGCGCCGGCCAAAGCCTCACCCCCCTGCTTGGCCGCGAAGACGCCCAAGGCCTTTGGGTGGAACTCTAGTCGAGCAGCACGTCCAACCGTCGATCTACACAGATTTCTTCTGATGTAACCCGCACGCCATAGGCCAGCACTTCCACCCCCGCCGCCTTGGCTTCACGTAGCGCCGAGGCGTAACCGGCGTCGATCTCCACGGCCGGGCGCACTGCATCAATCCCCGAGAGATTGACGCAATACAATTGCACTGCCCGCACGCCCTCGCGCGCCAGATGGGCCAGTTCGCGCAAATGCTTGGCGCCGCGCTGGGTCACCGCATCGGGGAAGGCGGCAACCGAGGAGCCATCAAAGCCCAGGGTCACGCTTTTGACTTCAACGTAGGCCGCGCCGTCGGGATACTCCAGGCGAAAGTCGATGCGACTTTTCTCCTGACCGTAGGGTACTTCGCGCTTCAAGGCGGTGAAGCCATTGAGTTCGGTAATTACCCCAGCACGCAATGCCTCCTCGACCAACTGATTGGCACGCGCCGTGTTTACGCACGCCAGACGGCCCTGGGGTGTCTCGGCGATTTCCCAGGTGCCGGGCAACTTGCGTTTGGGGTCATTGGACCGGCTGAACCAGACCTGCCCGCCTTCGACCATGCAATTGAGCATCGAGCCGGTATTAGGGCAATGAATAGTCAGCAACTCGCCGTTAACGGTTTCGATATCGGTGAGAAAACGCTTGTAACGGCGAATCAGCCGCGCTTCTTCGAGGGGAGGATTAAAGCGCATCAGCCTTGCCAACTCCGCAAGCCACGTGCGATCCGTTCAACTGCTTCCTGTAACCGATCGAGGTTTTGCGTGTAGGCAAAGCGCACATGGTGGCCGGCTTGATAGCGGCCAAAATCCAGGCCTGGGGTAAATGCCACATGCTCGGTTTCGAGGAAGTGGCGACAGAATGCGAAGGCATCACCGGCGAACGCGCTGATATCGGCATACAAATAGAATGCGCCTTCCGGCTCGACGGCAATACCGAATCCCAGCTCGCGCAAGGCTGGCAGCAGGAAGTCGCGACGGCGACCAAATTCTGCCCGGCGCTCTTCCAGAATGTTCAGGGTTTGTGGAGTGAAGCAGGCCAGCGCCGCGTGCTGCGCCATGCTTGGCGCACTGATATAGAGGTTTTGCGCCAGTTTCTCCAATTCACCCACAGCGTCAGGCGGCGCAACCAACCAACCCAGCCGCCAGCCCGTCATGCCGAAATACTTCGAAAAACTATTCAGGACGAAAGCATCATCGTCTACTTCCAGCACGCTGGCTGCGTCTGTGCCGTAGGTCAGGCCATGGTAAATCTCATCCACCACCAGATGGCCGTTGCGCGCTTTGATTGCGCCGGAAAGAGCGGCCAATTCGTCGCGGGTCAGGATCGTCCCAGTCGGGTTGGCTGGCGACGCTACCAGCGCGCCCACACTGTCCTGGTCCCAGTGCTTGGCTACTAGGCCAGCGGTCAACTGATAGCGCACCTCGGGGCCAACCGGCACCAGTTGCGCCGCGCCCTCCACCAATCGCAGGAAGTGGCGATTGCAGGGGTAGCCAGGATCTGCGAGCAACCAATGCTTGCCCGGGTCCACCAACAGGCTGCTGGCCAGCAACAAGGCGCCGGAACCACCAGGGGTGATCAAAATACGCTGGGGGTCAACGTTCAGCCCGTAGCGCAGCTGATAGAAACCGCTGATGGCTTCGCGTAGTTCCGGCAGTCCGCGGGCCGCGGTGTAGCGGGTCTTGCCATTGGCCAATGCGGCCTGGCCGGCTTGGATGATCGGCTCAGCGGTAGTGAAATCCGGCTCCCCGATTTCCAGGTGGATCACGTCATGCCCGGCGGCCTGCAGCTCATTGGCCCGCGCCAGCAATGCCATGACATGAAAAGGTTCGATGGCGCGACTGCGCGCACTGTAGGGCTGAGCCATTAGCCTTCCTTAACGGTAGGGACAAAATCTGGATTCTACCGAACCCGTGCCGTAAAACATGTTCTATTGCCTGCCCGGCGGCCTGTACGGATCGGGCAAGCGCCTGCAAAACGACTAAAATCAACACTCGAGGCAACACATACCCAGCAATGGCGGGCTGATGTAGTTTGCAACCCCTTAGCCATGTGCCTCGACAACCGGGAGTGGCGCACCCCGAATCTATCTGGTAAGTTCGCCCGCTTGCAGCCGCAGGGCCGGCAGGTGTCGGTGACGTTGCAATCCTGCGCAATGGATTAGAAGAGTGAGAGGCGGTCTATTCATGTCCACCCAAGCAAAGCAACAGCAGACTCAAGGCCTCAACGGCTTCGAACCTTACGTAGAGAAGAAAGGTGAGGAGTACATGGGCGAGCCCATGCGCGAGCACTTCACCAAAATCCTGAACAAGTGGAAACAGGACTTGATGCAGGAGGTCGACCGCACCGTTGACCATATGAAGGACGAAGCAGCCAACTTCCCTGATCCGGCCGACCGTGCGAGCCAGGAAGAAGAATTCGCCCTTGAACTGCGCGCCCGCGATCGCGAGCGCAAGTTGATCAAGAAGATCGACAAGACGCTGCAGCTGATCAAGGACGAAGAATACGGCTGGTGCGAATCCTGCGGTGTCGAGATCGGTATCCGTCGCCTGGAAGCCCGCCCAACCGCGGACCTCTGCGTAGACTGCAAGACCTTGGCCGAAATCAAGGAAAAACAGGTCGGCAAGTAATCCCGCCGAGCTGAACGAATGGGGCGTGCAAACGCCCCATTTTTGTTTCTGGCGTTTACCGAATTTCCAGTAGTATCCGGCCCATGACAGCCTCTACCTATATCGGGCGTTTCGCCCCCACGCCCAGTGGCCATTTGCATTTTGGCTCGCTGGTCGCCGCTCTCGCCTCCTACCTTGATGCCCGCGCCAATAACGGCCGCTGGTTGATGCGCATGGAAGACCTCGACCCACCCCGTGAAGCGCCCGGCGCCCAAGCCGCGATTCTGCACGCACTGGAAAGCTACGGCTTTGAATGGGACGGTGAACTGGTCCGACAAAGCGAGCGGCACGAAGCCTACGCCAAAGTGCTGAACGACATGTTCAACCAAGGCCTGGCCTACGCCTGCACCTGCTCACGCAAACAACTGGAACCCTACAACGGGATCTACCCAGGCCTGTGTCGCAATGCCGGTCACGATCAGCAGGACGCCGCCATCCGCTTGCGTGTTCCTGAGCTTGCGTACCACTTTACCGACCGTGTTCAGGGCGAATTCCGACAGCACCTGGGACGCGATGTAGGCGATTTCGTCATCCGTCGCCGAGATGGCCTTTATGCCTATCAACTGGCTGTGGTGCTCGACGATGCATGGCAAGGTGTTACCGACATCGTGCGCGGCGCTGACCTGCTCGACTCCACGCCACGCCAACTCTACTTGCAAGAGTTGCTCGGCCTGCGCCAACCGCGCTACCTGCACGTGCCGCTGATCATCCAGCCGGACGGTAACAAGCTTGGCAAATCCTATCGTTCCCCACCGTTGACGCCCGACCAGGCCACGCCTTTGCTACTGAGAGCCCTGCGCGCCCTCGGCCAGCAACCCGGCGCCGAACTGTTGCACGCCAGCCCACGAGAACTGCTGGATTGGGGCATTTCGCACTGGGATGCGACAAAGATCCCGCGCGCACTCACGCTGGCCGAAGCGCAATTGAGCTGAAGGCGCTTGCAGCTTGCCAAGCATCCGTTACCATCGCCGCAGTTTTTCAATCAGAGGCCAACATGTACATCTATCGATTGGTCCTGCTGCTGGTCGTCGGGATCTACCTGTTTTCTCCCGCCATCATGGATTGGTGGATCGACGCCACGGGCGCCTGGTATCGCCCTTATTTGCTGTGGCTGATTCTGATCGTCGTGACTTTCATCCTGCAGAGCCAAAAAGATGCCGATGAGCTTTAGCCTCACCCAGATGCTGCTGATAAGCGCCGCCTATCTGGCCGCGTTGTTCGGCGTCGCCTGGATCAGTGAGCGCGGAATGATTCCGCGGGCGATCATTCGCCATCCGTTGACCTACACCTTGTCCCTGGGCGTGTATGCCAGTGCCTGGGCGTTTTACGGCACCGTCGGCCTGGCTTATCAATACGGTTATGGCTTTCTTTCCAGCTATCTCGGGGTGTCCGGCGCGTTTCTGCTGGCGCCGGTGTTGCTGTACCCGATCCTGAAGATCACCCGCACTTATCAATTGTCATCCCTGGCCGACCTGTTTGCGTTCCGCTTTCGCAGCACCTGGGCCGGCGCACTGACCACCATTTTCATGTTGATCGGTGTATTGCCGTTGCTGGCCCTGCAAATCCAGGCCGTGGCCGACTCCATCAGCATCCTCACCCGCGAGCCGGTGCAACATAGAGTCGCCCTGGCGTTCTGCGCGCTGATCAGCCTGTTCACGATTTTCTTCGGCTCACGCCATATCGCCACCCGCGAGAAACACGAAGGCCTTGTGTTTGCGATTGCCTTCGAGTCGGTGATCAAGCTGATCGCCATTGGCGGCGTCGGCCTCTATGCGCTGTACGGTGTGTTCGACGGCCCGCAACAGTTGGAGTTGTGGCTGCTGCAAAACCAGACCGCCCTCGCCGCCCTGCACACGCCCCTGCAGGAAGGCCCATGGCGCACGCTGCTGCTGGTGTTCTTCGCCTCGGCGATCGTGATGCCGCACATGTACCACATGACCTTCACCGAAAACCTCAACCCGCGCTCGCTGGTCAGCGCCAGCTGGGGTTTGCCGCTGTTCCTGCTGTTGATGAGCCTGGCTGTGCCGCTGATCCTGTGGGCGGGCCTGAAACTGGGGGCAACCACCAACCCGGAATACTTCACCCTCGGCATCGGCATTGCCGCCAACAGCCCCGCGTTGGCACTGCTGGCTTACGTCGGCGGTTTGTCAGCGGCCAGCGGGTTGATCATCGTCACGACCCTGGCGCTTTCGGGCATGGCACTCAACCATTTGGTATTGCCGCTTTACCAGCCGCCGGCTGAAGGCAACATCTACCGCTGGCTGAAATGGACGCGCCGCGCGCTGATTGTTGCGATCATCATGGCCGGATACGGTTTCTACCTGCTGCTGGGCGCCGGGCAAGACCTGGCCAACCTGGGTATCGTTGCCTTTGTCGCCACCTTGCAGTTCCTGCCGGGTGTGTTGTCGGTACTGTACTGGCCGACCGCCAATCGCCGTGGGTTTATCGCCGGCTTGCTGGCGGGGATCCTGGTGTGGGTCGTGACCATGCTGCTACCGCTGGTCGGCAACCTGCAGGGCTTCTACATTCCGTTGCTGAACATGATTTACGTGCTGGATGACACCAGTTGGCACATGGCGGCGATTGCGTCCTTGGCCGCCAACGTCTTGATGTTCACCCTGATCTCGCTGTTCACCAACGCAAGCGCGGAAGAAACCAGCGCCGCCGAAGCCTGTGCGGTGGATAACGTGCGTCGCCCGCAACGGCGTGAATTGCATGCGGCCTCGCCCCAGGAGTTCGCCACGCAACTGGCCAAGCCTTTGGGCGCCAAGGCGGCGCAAAAGGAAGTCGAACAGGCGCTGCGCGATCTGTACCTGCCGTTCGACGAACGCCGCCCCTACGCGCTGCGTCGTTTACGTGATCGTATCGAAGCCAACCTGTCGGGGCTGATGGGGCCGAGCGTGGCCCAGGACATGGTGGAAACGTTCCTGCCCTATAAGGCTGGCGGCGAAAACTATGTCACCGAAGACATCCATTTCATCGAGAGCCGGCTGGAGGATTACCACTCCCGCCTCACCGGTCTCGCCGCCGAACTCGACGCCCTGCGCCGCTACCATCGCCAGACCCTGCAGGAACTGCCCATGGGCGTGTGTTCCCTGGCCAAGGATCAAGAGATCCTGATGTGGAACAAGGCCATGGAAGAGCTCACGGGCATCCCCGCACAACGCGTCGTCGGTTCACGCCTCAATACCCTGGGCGAGCCGTGGAAAGAATTGCTGCAAGGTTTTATCAACTTGCCCGACGAGCACTTGCACAAGCAGCATCTGGCCCTCGACGGCCAGACACGCTGGCTCAACCTGCACAAGGCCGCCATCGATGAACCCCTCGCCCCCGGCAACAGCGGCCTGGTGTTGCTGGTGGAAGACCTGACCGAAACCCAGATGCTCGAAGACAAGCTGGTGCACTCCGAGCGTCTGGCAAGTATCGGTCGACTGGCAGCGGGGGTGGCCCATGAAATCGGTAATCCGATCACCGGTATCGCGTGCCTGGCGCAGAATCTAAGGGAAGAGCGAGAAGAAGACGGCGAAATTACCGAGATCAGCGGGCAAATCCTCGAACAGACCAAGCGCGTCTCGCGGATCGTGCAGTCGCTGATGAGCTTCGCCCACGCAGGCGGCCATCAGAACCAGGACGAAGCCGTGTGCCTGGCCGAAGTGGCGCAGGATGCCATAGGCTTGCTCGCCTTGAACCGGCGTAATTTCGAAGTACAGTTTTTCAACTTGTGCGACCCGGACCACTGGGTAGATGGCGACTCACAACGCCTGGCCCAAGTGCTGATCAACCTGCTGTCCAACGCCCGCGATGCGACCCCCGCCGGCAGCGCGGTACGCGTCAAGACCGAGGCTTTCGAACATACGGTCGATCTGATCGTCGAAGATGAAGGTAGCGGTATTCCACAGAACATCATGGACCGATTGTTCGAACCCTTCTTCACCACCAAGGACCCAGGTGAAGGTACCGGTCTGGGCCTTGCACTGGTCTATTCCATCGTTGAAGAGCATTATGGACAAATCACCATCGACAGCCCGGCTGACACAGAAAGCCAACGCGGCACCCGTATTCGGGTGACCTTGCCGCGTCATGTCGAAGCGACGTCCGCTGTGAACTGAGACCGTCGAGAGAATTGAATCAATGCCGCACATTTTGATCGTCGAAGACGAAACCATTATCCGCTCTGCCTTGCGTCGCCTGCTTGAACGAAATCAGTACCAGGTCAGCGAAGCCGGCTCTGTGCAGGAAGCCCAGGAGCGATTCAGCATTCCCACGTTCGACCTGATTGTCAGTGACCTGCGCCTGCCTGGCGCACCTGGCACCGAGTTGATCAAGCTCGGCCAAGGCACCCCGGTGCTGATCATGACCAGCTACGCCAGCCTGCGTTCGGCGGTGGACTCCATGAAGATGGGCGCGGTGGACTACATCGCCAAGCCTTTCGACCATGACGAAATGCTCCAGGCGGTGGCGCGTATTTTGCGCGACCGTCAGTCGGTCAGCAGCGCGCCTGCCGAACAGCGTCCCGCCAGCAAAGCTGCCGACAAGCCAGGGGTTGATAACAGCAATGGCGAAATCGGCATCATCGGTTCGTGCCCGCCCATGCAGGATCTGTACAGCAAGATCCGCAAAGTCGCGCCGACTGACTCCAATGTATTGATCCAAGGCGAATCAGGCACCGGTAAAGAACTGGTGGCCCGCGCCCTGCACAATCTGTCCAAGCGCGCCAAGGCGCCGATGATTTCGGTGAACTGCGCGGCCATCCCTGAATCCCTGATCGAGTCCGAACTGTTCGGTCACGAGAAAGGCGCGTTCACCGGCGCCAGCGCCGGGCGTGCGGGCCTGGTGGAAGCGGCGGACGGTGGCACCTTGTTCCTCGATGAAATCGGCGAACTGCCATTGGAAGCCCAGGCGCGTTTGCTGCGCGTGCTGCAGGAAGGTGAGATTCGCCGTGTCGGTTCGGTGCAATCGCAAAAGGTCGACGTGCGCCTGATTGCGGCCACCCACCGTGACCTGAAAAGCCTGGCCAAGATCGGGCAGTTCCGTGAAGACCTGTATTACCGCCTGCACGTGATCGCCCTCAAGCTGCCGGCCCTGCGTGAACGCGGCGCCGACGTCAACGAGATCGCCAGCGCGTTCCTGCTGCGCCAGAGCGCACGCATCAACCGTACCGACCTGAAGTTTGCGCCGGATGCCGAGCAGGCGATTCGGCATTACTCGTGGCCGGGTAACGTGCGGGAACTGGAAAATGCGGTCGAGCGCGCGGTAATTCTGTCGGAAAGCCCGGAGATTTCCGCCGAGCTGCTGGGCATCGATATCGAACTGAGCGACTTGGACGACGACGACTTCATCGGCCTGGCCCCACAACAGGGCGGCGGTAGCAATACCAGCCATGAGCCGACGGAAGATTTGTCGCTGGAAGATTACTTCCAGCATTTTGTCCTTGAGCATCAGGACCATATGACCGAGACCGAGCTGGCACGCAAACTGGGCGTGAGCCGCAAGTGCCTGTGGGAACGCCGCCAGCGCCTGGGCATTCCACGGCGCAAGACCGGTGTGGCCAGCGAGAGTTGAGGGTGCGCCCCCACAGGTAACACCCACAGATGTGAAAAAACTGTTACCGCGGATATTTCGCGTAACAAAAGCCGGGGCTTACGGTAACGAAGCCCCGGCTTTTTTTGGTCCATCAAACACCCGAAAGCACCTCAACACCCCGGATTTGCTGGACGGCGCAAAAGTTGGCACGCACCCTGCTATATGCTTAGTACAAAAACAATAACAAGCTTAGTACAAGACAATAAAAATAAGACGAATCGACTCACGCATAACAAAAACAACACGGCGGAGGCGCAGCTAACTGATTCTTTTGGAGAGGCGTTGCATTTGGGGCTTACCCCGCAACCAGGCCGAGAACAACAAAAACTGCCCTAAGGCAGAGCCTGAACTGGTTGGATCGTAGATCAGCAACACAGCAACCAAAGCAATCCGTTTGCTCTTGACTCCCGATTGGGAGTGTCATGAAGGTGAAGCTTCATGGCGAGGGCGATCAACAAAAACAAGAAGCCCGCAACCAATAATAAAAATAGAGCACGCAACTACTTCTGGGGGAGCTTCGGCTCCCCTTGTAGTTTCTGCGAATTGGCCTTCCAGCAACCTCTTGAAGCTTTTGGCTTGGGGCTTGCAGCTTGTTCCTACACCATCCCCTGACTAAATGCTAGAATCCCCGCCCATCATGCGGTCATTCTTCGTTATGGCCGAACATTCCTTCAAACAGTGCATCCCATGCTGAAGAAGTTGTTCCAGTCATTCCGTTCTCCCTTGCGTCGTACGCAACACATTCGCAGCACGCCTGAAGTGCTTAACAGCAATCAGCATTCATTGCAGCGCGCTCAATTCAGCCGTTATGCGGTGAACATCGTCGAACGTTTGCAGAACGCCGGCTACCAGGCTTATCTGGTGGGTGGCTGCGTACGTGACATGCTGCTCAATATCACGCCGAAAGACTTCGACGTCGCCACCAGCGCCACGCCTGAGCAAGTGCGTGCCGAATTCCGCAATGCGCGGATCATCGGCCGGCGCTTTAAGCTGGTGCATATCCACTTCGGTCGCGAAATCATCGAAGTGGCGACGTTCCGTGCAGGCCACCCGCAAAACGATGAAGAGGAAGACACCAATCAATCTTCCCGCAACGAAAGCGGGCGCATCTTGCGCGACAACGTCTATGGCACCCTGGAAGAAGACGCGCAGCGACGCGACTTCACCATCAACGCCCTGTATTACGACCCGGTCAGCGAGCGCATCCTCGATTACGCCAATGGCGTACACGATATTCGTAATAACCTGATCCGCCTGATCGGCGACCCGGTACAACGCTACCAGGAAGACCCGGTGCGCATGCTGCGGGCCGTGCGTTTCGCCGCCAAGCTGAACTTCGGCATCGAGAAGCACACCGCCGCGCCGATTCGCGAACTGGCACCGATGCTGCGGGAGATTCCCTCGGCACGCCTGTTCGAGGAAGTGCTCAAGCTGTTCCTTTCGGGCTACGCCGCCGACACCTTTGAAATGCTGGTGGACCTGCAGTTGTTCGACCCACTGTTCCCGGCCAGCGCCGAGGCTTTGGAACACAACCCGACGTACACCCACACCTTGATCAGCGAAGCGCTGATCAATACCGACCTGCGCATCAAACAGAACAAGCCGGTCACCCCGGCGTTCCTGTTTGCCGCTTTGTTGTGGCCAGCCCTGCCAAAACGCGTACTGCGCCTGCAGGATCGTGGCATGCCGCCGATTCCAGCCATGCAAGAAGCCGCGCATGAGTTGATCGTCGAGCAGTGCCAACGCATCGCCATTCCCAAACGCTTCACCCTGCCGATCCGCGAGATCTGGGACATGCAGGAGCGCCTGCCACGTCGCAGCGGCAAACGCGCCGATCTGTTGCTGGATAACCCGCGCTTCCGCGCCGGCTACGACTTCCTGCTGCTGCGCGAAAGCGCCGGCGAGCAGACCGACGGCCTGGGCGAATGGTGGACCGACTACCAGGACGCCAATGACAGCGAGCGCCGCGACATGATTCGTGACCTCGGCAGCAAAGGCGATGGCGAAGGCGCTGGCCCTAAGAAGCGCCGCCGCAGCAGCACCAAACGCAAGCGCAGTTCGGCTGACGCCTCGGGCGCTGCAGGCGAATAAACGTGGAGCGTATCTACATCGGCATGGGCAGCAATCTGGCTGCCCCGGATCAGCAATTGCGCAGCGCTATCGAAGCGCTGGCACAATTGCCAGGCACCACCGTTGCTGGCGTCTCCGCCTTTTATCAAAGTGACTCCCTGCTCCCAGGCCAACCGCGCTACACCAATGCGGTTGCTGCCTTGGACAGTAGCCTTGCGCCCCTTGAACTGCTGGATGCGCTGCAAGCCATCGAGAACGATCAAGGCCGCGAACGCCTTGAGCGTTGGGGCCCGCGCACTCTCGACCTGGACATCCTGCTGTTTGGCGATCGCCTGATCGACGAGCCGCGCCTCAAGGTGCCGCACTATCAAATGCACCTGCGGGCGTTTGTGCTGTATCCACTGGCCGAGCTAGCGCCCGCAGCGCTGCAACTGCCCAACGGTCAAATGCTCAGCGACTTGCTGGCCGCCTGCCCGTTTCTCGGCCTGGAACGCTTGCCCCAAGACTGACTGGGTCAATGTGGGAGCCTGCGCACTTAAAATCGCTTTCCCACTTGCTGAATCGCGTCAGTAACAGCGGTAACACAGCCATCGTAACAATGCGGTAACACATCCAATTGACTTCCCGTGCCCTCCTCACGACTATAGGCGTCCCGCTGCCGCCAACCCGGCGCTAAAGGGCGCAATCCAGGCCTTATAAGCACTGCTCTCAAGACAGTGCGCCTGAATAAACGAAGACTCACGCGCGTTACTCGCTGTTTCCAAGCGCCTGAACGAGGACCCTTTTCATGCCAGACATTACCCTGACCACCTTGCAGAGCCTCAAGCTCAAGGGTGAAAAAATCACCATGCTGACCTGCTATGACGCCACGTTCGCCCACGCCAGCTGCCAGGCCGGGGTTGAAGTGTTGCTGGTGGGCGACTCCCTGGGCATGGTTCTTCAAGGGAATGACAGCACCCTGCCCGTCACCACCGATGAATTGGCCTACCACACGGCCAGCGTCAAGCGCGGCAACGACGGCGCGTTTATCATCGCCGACCTGCCGTTCATGGGTTACGCGACGCTCGAACAGACTTTCCAGAATGCCGGCAAGTTGATGCAAGCCGGTGCGCACATGATCAAAGTTGAAGGCGCGGTTTGGCTTGCCGAATCGATCCGCCTACTGGCAGAACGTGGTGTGCCGGTGTGCGCACACATGGGCCTGACGCCACAGTCGGTGAACCTCCTCGGCGGCTACAAGGTACAGGGCCGCAATGAAGCGCAGGCACGGCAGATGCGTGCCGATGCAATCGCCCTGGAACAAGCAGGCGCTGCAATGATCCTGCTCGAGTGCGTGCCGAGCGAACTGGCCGCCGAAATCACCCAGGCCGTCAAAGTGCCAGTCATCGGTATCGGCGCGGGTTCCGCAACCGATGGCCAGGTGCTGGTGTTACACGACATGCTCGGCCTGTCGATCACCGGCCGCGTGCCAAAATTCGTTAAGAATTTCATGATTGGCCAGGCCAGCATCCACGACGCATTGAGCGCCTATGTTGCTGAAGTCAAAGGCGTAACGTTCCCTGGCGCCGAACACGGATTCTCTGCATGAACACCGTAAAAACCGTACGCGAATTGCGTGCTGCCGTGACTCAAGCCCGCAGCGCCGGCAAGCGCATAGGCTTTGTGCCGACCATGGGCAACTTGCACAGCGGTCACGCCACACTGGTGACCAAGGCAGCCCAGCAGGCGGACTTCGTCGTCGCCAGCATCTTCGTCAACCCGCTGCAATTCGGCGCCGGTGAAGACCTGGACAAATACCCGCGCACCTTGGCTGCCGACCAGGAAAAGCTGCTGCAAGCCGGTTGCAGTCTATTGTTCGCACCTACTGTCGAAGAAATGTACCCCGGGGGCATGACCGGCCAAACTCGCGTCAGCGTGCCGCAACTGTCCGAAGGCCTGTGCGGCGCCAGCCGCCCGGGGCATTTCGAAGGTGTGGCAACGGTGGTCAGCAAACTGTTCAACATGGTCCAGCCGGACATGGCCGTGTTTGGCCAGAAGGATTACCAGCAACTGGCCGTGATCCGCGCCATGGTCCATGACCTGAATATGCCGATCCAGATCATCGGTGAACCCACCGTGCGCGCCGACGACGGCCTTGCGCTGTCGTCACGCAACGGCTACCTCACCGACGAG
The DNA here is from genome assembly GCF_963970835.1 of Pseudomonas sp. EA_15y_Pfl1_P101. Taxonomy (NCBI): domain Bacteria; kingdom Pseudomonadati; phylum Pseudomonadota; class Gammaproteobacteria; order Pseudomonadales; family Pseudomonadaceae; genus Pseudomonas; species Pseudomonas sp. EA_15y_Pfl1_P101. Next base: position 28,418 of record NZ_CAXAPA010000008.1, read on the forward strand.
CAACGCGCTATTGCGCCGGTGCTGTACCGCTGCCTCACCCTGATCGCTGCTGCGATCAAAGCCGGTGACCACGACTTCGCGACGTTGCGCGCCGAACAGGTCCAGCAAATCGAAGCCGCCGGGTTGCGCCTGGACTACCTCGAAGTACGCCAGGGTGTGCATCTGCGCCCGGCCACTGCCGAGGATCGGGATATCGTCATTCTGGTAGCCGCCTACCTGGGCGCCACTCGCCTCATCGACAACCTGCATCTGACCCTCGACTGACCCCTTGCAGTTGCCCTTCTCGCTGCGTCAATAAAAAGTGCCGGTGCAAAAAAGTACCGGCATAAGCGCAGACAAAACCAAGACATATCGACACGCTAGGTTTAATGTAATTGCCCTGCGCTATGGTTAGCGCTGTCCCGAACCCATTCCTTGATGAAAGACTGGACGTTCCGGGCTCAGAAGTGTCCTAAAGGCAGTCCCCGTAATAAAAGGAAACCCGCAGCGATGGCGTACTACCGCACTCCTCATGACGTTACCGCTCTGCCCGCCTGGCAAGCGCTCAATCAACACCGCCAAGCCATGCAGGATTTCAGCATGCGCGAAGCGTTCAATGCCGATCCTCAGCGCTTTTCCCAGTTCACCTTGAGCAGCTGCGGACTTTTCCTCGATTACTCGAAAAATCTGATCACCAGCGAAACCCGCGACCTGCTGGTGGCCCTGGCAAAGGAAGTGAATCTCAAAGGCGCGATCGATGCGCTGTACGCAGGCGAGCCAGTCAACTCCTCCGAAGGCCGCCCTGCCCTGCACACCGCCTTGCGCCGCCCAGTGGGTGACAAGCTGTCGGTCAACGGCGTGAACATCATGCCGGACGTGCACAAGGTGCTGAACCAGATCACTGACCTGGTCGGCCGCATCCACGACGGTTTGTGGCGTGGCTACACCGAGAAGCCGATCACCGACGTAGTGAACATCGGTATCGGCGGCTCGTTCCTCGGCCCGGAGCTGGTTTCCGAGGCGCTGTTGTCCTACGCGCATAAAGGCGTGCGCTGCCATTACCTGGCAAACATTGACGGCAGCGAGTTCCACGAGCTAACCATGAAGCTGCGCGCCGAGACCACCCTGTTTATCGTCTCGTCGAAATCCTTCAACACCCTGGAAACCCTGAAAAACGCCCAGGCCGCCCGCGCCTGGTACCTGGCCCAGGGTGGCTCGGAAGCCGAGCTGTATCGCCACTTCATCGCCGTGTCGAGCAACAACGCGGCCGCCGTGGCTTTCGGTATCCGCGAAGAAAACATCTTCCCGATGTGGGACTGGGTCGGCGGCCGTTACTCGCTGTGGTCAGCCATCGGTTTGCCCATCGCCTTGGCCATCGGCATGTCCAACTTCAAGGAACTGCTGTCCGGTGCCTACACCATGGACCAGCATTTCCAGAACGCGCCATTCGAAGCCAACATGCCGGTGCTGCTGGGCTTACTGGGCGTGTGGTATGGCAACTTCTGGGGTGCGCAAAGCCATGCGATCCTGCCGTACGACCACTACCTGCGTAACATCACCAAACACTTGCAGCAGTTGGACATGGAATCCAACGGCAAAAGCGTGCGGCAGGACGGCACGCCAGTGTCTACCGATACCGGCCCGGTGATCTGGGGCGGCGTGGGCTGCAACGGTCAGCATGCTTACCACCAGTTGCTGCACCAAGGGACCCAACTGATCCCGGCCGACTTCATCGTGCCAATCGTCAGCTTCAACCCGGTGTCCGACCACCATCAGTGGCTGTATGCCAACTGCTTGTCCCAGAGCCAGGCGCTGATGCTCGGCAAGACCCGCAGCGAAGCCGAAGCCGAGTTGCGCGACAAGGGCATCTCGGAAGAAGAAGTGCAGAAGCTTGCCCCGCACAAGGTGATCCCGGGCAACCGTCCGAGCAACACCCTTGTGGTCGAGCGTATCAGCCCGCGTCGCTTGGGCGCGCTGGTTGCCATGTATGAACACAAAGTGTTCGTGCAGAGCGTGATCTGGGGTATCAACGCCTTCGACCAATGGGGCGTGGAACTTGGCAAAGAGCTGGGCAAGGGCGTCTACAACCGCCTGACCGGTGCCGAGGAAACCCTGGCTGACGATGCGTCGACTCAGGGCCTGATCAACTACTTCCGTGGTCGTCACCGCGGCTGATTCAGGTATTGCAGGGCCAACGTCCGTTTGGAGGTTGGCCTTGAACCCTCCCCCTGCAGGGTGCATCTTTATGACTTGTGGCTAAAACAAGAATAAGGATCGCTCATGTTCGATATCAGCACGTTCCCCACCGCCGATGCCGTCCGCCGGGCTGCGCAACTCAGTCAAGAGGACTATCAACGCCTCTATCGCCAATCCATCGATCATCCGGACACGTTCTGGGCTGAACAGGCCAAAGGCTTTCTCGACTGGATAACCCCTTGGCACACCGTTCAAACCTCAGACATCAAGACCGGTGCTGCGCAATGGTTCGCCGGCGGCCAATTGAACGTCAGCTACAACTGCATCGACCGCCACCTGGCGCAACGCGCCGATCAGCCGGCCTTCATCTGGGAAGGCGATGATCCGAAAAATTCTTCCAAAATCACGTACCGCCAACTGCACCAGAACGTCAGCCGCCTGGCCAATGTGCTGAAAAGCCGCGGCGTGAAGAAAGGCGACCGGGTGTGCATCTACATGCCGATGATCCCGGAAGCAGCCTACGCCATGCTCGCCTGCACGCGGATTGGCGCGGTGCATTCCGTGGTGTTTGGTGGCTTCTCGCCGGACGCCCTGCGCGACCGTATTCTCGACGCAGACTGCCGCACCGTGATCACCGCTGACGAAGGCGTGCGCGGCGGTAAGCCAGTGGCGCTGAAACAGAATGTCGACAAAGCCCTGACCAACTGCCCGAACGTCAGTACGGTGCTGGTGGTGGAACGCACGGGTGCGACCGTTAACTGGACCGAAGGCCGCGACCTCAAGTATCAACAGGCTCTGGATGCCGCAAGCGACGACTGCCCGCCCGAGCCGATGGACGCCGAAGACCCGCTGTTCATCCTCTACACCTCCGGCAGCACCGGTAAACCCAAGGGCGTCCTGCACACCACGGGCGGTTACCTGCTGCAAGCGGCGATGACCTTCAAATACGTGCTCGACTACCGCGACGGCGAAGTGTTCTGGTGCACAGCCGATGTGGGCTGGGTCACCGGCCACAGTTACATCGTGTACGGCCCGCTGGCCAATGGCGCGACCTCGCTGATGTTCGAAGGCGTACCAAGCTACCCGGACAGCTCGCGCTTCTGGCAGGTCATCGACAAGCACAAGGTCAACATCTTCTACACCGCGCCCACTGCCTTGCGCGCGTTGATGCGCGAAGGCCACGGCCCGCTGGAGAACACGTCCCGCGCCAGCCTGCGCTTGCTGGGCAGCGTCGGCGAACCGATCAACCCGGAAGCCTGGGACTGGTACTTCAACGCGGTGGGCGAACAGCGCTGCCCGATTGTGGATACCTGGTGGCAAACCGAAACCGGCGGCATCATGCTCAGCCCACTGGTCAGCGCCCAGCGGATCAAGCCCGGTTGCGCGACCCAGCCAATGTTCGGTGTACAGCCGGTATTACTGAATGAACAAGGTAAGGAACTCAGTGGCGCCGGCAGCGGCGTGCTGGCGATCAAAGCCAGCTGGCCCGGGCAGATCCGCAGTGTGTACGGCGATCCGCAGCGCATGATCGACACCTATTTCAAACCCTACCCCGGTTACTACTTCACCGGCGACGGCGCGCGACGCGACGAAGACGGCGATTATTGGATCACTGGGCGCATCGACGATGTGATCAACGTGTCCGGCCACCGCATCGGCACCGCCGAGGTGGAGAGCGCGCTGGTCCTGCATGACTTGGTGGCCGAAGCCGCCGTAGTGGGTTACCCCCACGACGTCAAAGGCCAGGGCGTCTATGCGTTTGTCACGCCCATGAATGGGGTGGAACCCGACGACGCGCTGAAAGAGCACCTGCTGGCGTTGGTCAGCAAGGAAATCGGCAGCTTTGCCAAGCCGGAGCTGATCCAATGGGCCCCGGCCTTGCCGAAAACCCGTTCCGGCAAGATCATGCGCAGGATTTTGCGCAAGATCGCCTGCAACGAACTCGACAGCCTCGGTGATACCTCGACCCTGGCCGACCCGAGCGTCGTAGAGAGTTTGATCGACAAACGCCTGAACCGATAGGAAGCCCCGAGTCGCCATGGAATTTATCCGCAGCCGTATCGAAAACCAGCTGATGAGCCTGACCGGCTTGTCGCTGGGCCAGTTGGACCTGGAAAACCCCAAGGGCGACCCAGGTCTGTTCGGGCCCGACTCGGTGAGTTGGCAAGTACATGGCGATTTCAGCAGTATGCTTATCGGCGGCATCAGTGCCTTGATGCTGCAAGCTTTGCACCCACTGGCCCTGGCGGGTGTGTGGGACCATTCTAATTTTCGCCAGGACATGCTCGGGCGGTTGCGGCGTACCTCGCAGTTCATCTCGGGCACCACCTTTGGCGCGCGAAAAGATGCCGAATGGCTGATCGAGAAAGTCCGCACCATTCACCTGCAGGTGGTCGGCCATGCGCCGGACGGGCGACCTTATGCGGCCAGCGACCCGGAGCTGCTGACTTGGGTGCATGTCGCGGAGGTCAGTAACTTCTTGGCCGCCCACCTTCGCTACCGCAACCCGCACCTTTCAGGTCGAGACCAGGACCGTTACTACAGTGAAATTGCCTTGGTGGCCGAGCGTCTGGGCGCGCAGGGTGTTCCGCATTCCCGGCAGGAAGTGTCGGATTATCTGGCACGCATACGTCCGCAGTTGCTGTGCGATGACCGCAGCCGGGAAGTGTTGCGCCTGCTGCTGAATGCGCCCTCCCCCAGTGCCCTTGCCAAGCCCTTTGGCGCCTTGATGATGCGAGCCGGGATCGACCTGCTGCCTGACTGGGCCAGCGCCATGCTCGGTCAGCGCCAGAGTCCGCTGCAACGCCAGATGATCCGTGCCGGGGTCAAACGCAGTGCGCCGATGCTGCGTTGGGCGATGCGCAATGGTTCGGTGCAACGGGCCCATCGGCGGATGGGGTTGATGTAGGCGACGGCGCATAACTGTTAAACTTCGCGCCCTCATTTCCCCAGCAAGGCGCGCTCCATGTCTTCCTTGAATCAGGCGCTGCGCGCCGCCCTCGATCATCGCCAAGACCTGATCAGCGAACTGCACGCCCAAGACACCGACTGCTACCGGCTGTTCCACGGCAGCCAGGAAGGCGCTGGCGGCCTGACCATCGACCGCTACGGCCCTCAACTGCTGGTGCAGAGCTTTCACCAGTCCCTGGAAACGGCAGACCTGCTGGACCTGCATCAACAGATCAACCAGTACTTGGGCCTGGAATTGCTACTGGTCTACAACGACCGTTCCCGTGGCAATTCGCGCGTTGACCGCGAAGACACGGTGTATCGTGCCGAACCTGCTGCACTGGAAGACCTGGTGGGTCACGAGTGGGGGCTCAATTACCGCGTACGCGGGCGGCATGCCGGGCAGGATCCGCTGCTGTTCCTCGACCTGCGCAACACCCGGGGCTGGGTCAAGGAACACAGCGCCGGTAAAAGCGTGCTGAACCTGTTCGCCTACACCTGCGGCGTCGGCCTGAGCGCGGCCGCCGGTGGTGCCCGCGAGGTATGTAACCTGGACTTCGCCGAGGGCAACCTCGCAGTCGGGCGCGAAAATAGCCTGCTGAACCCACAATTGCCGACCCTGCAATTCGTGCAATCCGACTACTTCCCGGCGATCCGCCAACTGGCGGGCCTGCCGATCACCCAGCGTCGCGGGCAGAAACTGCCAAGCTATCCGCGCCTGGAGCAACGTCAATACGACTTGGTATTGCTGGACCCTCCGGCCTGGGCCAAGAGCGCGTTCGGCACCGTCGACCTGCTGCGCGACTATCAAAGCCTGCTCAAACCCGCACTGCTTGCCACCGCTGACAACGGCGTGCTGATCTGCTGCAACAACCTGGCAAAGGTCAGCATGGAGGATTGGCGCGAACAGGTGCTGCGTTGTGCGCAAAAGGCCGGGCGCCCGGTGCGTGACTGGACAATCATGACGCCCGGTGCGGACTTTCCCTCACAGGATCAACAGCCCCCGCTGAAAACCCTGATACTCCAACTGTAAGGCGTTTCCCAAAGGCCCTGCGCTTCGGAACCGAAAACCCGTGCCATACTCCAAGGCACTCTTGTTTGATATAGATGGCGCCGCCCCATGCCCAAAGGATTGATTCGCGCCGCTGGCGCTTTGTTGACCGCCCTTGCCCTTTACAGCTTGCTGGGCTTTTTGATTCTCCCCGGTATCGCGCTTCGCATTGCCAACCAGCAACTGGCCAATTACGCGACGGTGCCAGCCCGGATCGAGCGAATAGAGCTCAACCCGTTCAGCCTGGAAGTGACGGCATGGGGGCTCAAAATAGGCGAGCCTGGCAATGAACAAGTGGGTTTCGAACGGCTCTACGCCAACCTGCAAATCGACAGTCTATGGACCCGAGCCCTGCACCTGGCTGATGTGCAATTGGACAAGCCCAAGACCGAGTTGCTGTTCGACAAGTCCGGCAAGTTGAATCTGGCGCAGTTGTTCAAGCTGCCCGCCAGCGAGCCCGCCCCCGCCGATCCGAATGCCAAGCCTTTCCCGTTACGTGTCGATGGCATCAAACTGTCGAGCGGCTATGTGCATTTTCAAGACTTGCGCCCCAGCGAACCTATCGAATTTCTATACGACTCACTCGACTTCGAGCTGAAAAACCTCAGCACCCTGCCTGAAGATAATGCCGACATGACGCTGGTCGCGGCGGGGCCTGACGGTGGGAGAATCGATTGGAAAGGTAATTTCAGCCTGGTGCCGATTACCTCCGAAGGTACGCTGAAGGTCACCGATGGCAAGATGAAAGCCTGGTGGCCCTATGTACGTGATGCGTTGCCCCTGGTGCTGGAAGACGGTGTGCTCAACTTCAGCACCGAATACACGTTCAGCCTGGCCAAAGAGACAGAACTGAACCTGACCAACACCGCCGCCAGCATCGCGCCATTTGCCATCAAAGCACCGGACGGCCGGCCGTTGGTGCGCCTGGAGCGCTTGGACGTCAGCGAGACCACGGTGGACCTGGCCAAGCAGCAGGTAATTGTCGGTAAGATCCGCAGCAACAAGCTGGAAACCTGGGCGGCCCTTGAGGCCGATGGGCAACTGGACTGGCAGAAACTGTTCGCCAGTCAACCCAGTAAACCCGCCAAGGCGCCGGAGCCTGTCAGCGCTCCGGCCACTGCCGACTCGCCAAAAGCCGAACCTGCGGCGCCGAGCAAACCGTGGCAGGTCCTGCTCAAGGATGTGCAACTACGCAACTATCAAGTGCACCTGGCCGACCGTCAGGCCAAGCCGGCGGTTGCGCTGGAACTGGGCCCGTTGAACGTCGATGTGCAGAACTTCGATAGCCTCAACCAGAACCCGTTCACCTTGAAGCTCGACACGGGGCTGGGCAAGCAAGGCAAAATCCAGGCGACCGGAGAGGTCAACCTCAACCCAGTCAGCGCCAAGCTGAAGGTAAATACCCAAGACATCGACCTGCGGGTCGCCCAGTCCTACATCAGTCCGTTCATTCGCCTGGAACTGCGTAGCGGCATGCTCGGCAGCAATCTTGATGTGAACCTGAAAGGCACCGACCCTCTGAAGTTGCAGGTCACCGGTCGGGCGCAGGTCGACCAGTTGCACACCCTGGACACCCTCAAAACGCGCGATTTCCTCAAATGGCAGCGCCTGGTACTCGAAGGCGTGAACTATCAGCACGGCGACAGCCTGTCGATCGACAAGGTCAACCTGCTGCAACCGTATGCGCGCTTCATGATCAATGATGACCGCACCACCAACATCGACGACCTGCTGATTCCACAGCCGGCCGACAGTGGTACTAAGTCAGCAGCCAAACCGGCCAGCAAAGATAAGCCCCTGGGCATTCGTATCGGCCAGATTGCGATCAACGACGGCTCCGCCAACTTTGCCGACTTCAGCCTCACACCTAATTTCGCCACTGCGATTCAACAACTCAACGGAAAAATCGGCACTATCGACAGCCGCCAGGCCAAACCGGCCAGCGTCGACATCAAGGGTAAGGTAGACCGTTACGCGCCCGTCACCATCAAAGGCAGCGTGAATCCGTTTGATCCAATGGCGGCGCTGGACATCGCCACCAGCTTCAAGCGCGTCGAACTGACTAACCTGACGCCCTACTCCGGCAAGTTCGCCGGCTTCCGTATCCGCAAGGGCCGACTCAACCTTGACCTGCACTACGTGATCACCAAGGGCCAATTGAAGGCCGAAAACAAAGTGGTCGTCGAACAATTGCAACTGGGCGAGAAGGTCGACAGCACTGATGCGGTGGACTTGCCGATTCGCCTGGCGATTGCGCTACTCAAAGACACTAACGGCAAAATCACCATCGAGTTGCCAGTAACGGGCGATTTGAACAACCCCCAATTCAGCGTAATGCCGATCGTTTGGCAGACCCTGCGCAATCTCGTGGTCCGCGCGGCGACGGCGCCCTTCACGTTCATCGGTGGGCTGGTGACCGGGGGGGGCTCGGAAGACCTCGGTAATGTCTCGTTCGGACCGGGTTCCAGCGAGCTGAACAAAGACGCCGAGGGTGCCTTGAACACGCTGGCCAAGGCGCTTAAAGAGCGCCCTGCGCTGCGCCTGGAAATCGAAGGCACGGCCGCTGCCAGCAGCGACGGGCCGTTCCTCGCCGCGCAGCGCCTGGAACGCGAATACCAATACAACTACTACAAGATGCTGCAACGCCGTGGTGACAAGGTTCCGGCCCAGGCTTCCTTGCTGGAAGTACCGGAAAGTGAAAAAGCACCGTTGCTGGAAGGCATCTACCGCACCCGTCTGAAACAGCAGCCGCCGGCGGAGTGGAAAGACCTCAGCCGCGATGAACGTACCGCCAAGCTGAAGGACGGCGTTATCAAATTCTGGAGTGGCAGTGATGTGTTGCTGCGCCAGTTGGGCCAAGACCGCGCAAGCACTATCAAGGATTACCTGGTAGACAAAGGACAGTTGGAAGATGACCGGGTGTACTTCATCGATGCCAACCTCGGGCAGGCAGAGAAGGATGGTCGAGTGGTGACACCGATGCATCTGGATGCTGAGTAACCCGACCTCTACGCACACCTGAATGGGGAAGCGGGCTTGCTCGCTCCCACATTTTATCTTCATAAGCCTACAAAACGTATTCCGAGCCAGAATAGAACAGGCCCCGACACAAGTGCCGGGGCCTGTAATGACCACATCCGTGTGGTCGGTCGCATGAACTGGTGGAGGTGCGTTGAGTGTATATCTAGCTCACTCGCCGCCGCCGACGTTTAGTTCAGGCGAACTCTGGAGCGTTACTCTGCTTTCAGGCCATCAGCCGATACAGCTTTAACGCCTTTGATTTTTTTGGTGATTGCCACGGCAGTGGACTTCTGCGATTCAGTCACGGCAGTAGAGGACGACAGGGAAACCACGCCTTTGTTGGTTTCGACTTTGATGTCGGTGCCAGGAATGCCTTTCTCGGTTACCAAGTCAGCTTTCACTTTGGTGGTGATCCAAGTATCCGAGGTAGCGCCTTTGGCGTCAGCAGCAGCGGCCTTGGTTTTGTCCATGTTATCGGCTTTAGTTGCACCGCCAGCCATCAGGCCATCAGCAGAAACCGCAGTCACACCTTTGATTTTCTTGGTGATCGCCACAGCAGTAGCTTTCTGAGCGTCCGAGACAGCGACTTCGGAAGACAGGGAAACCACGCCTTTGTTGGTTTCAACCTCGATGTCCGAGCCCGGGATGCCTTTTTCAGTCAGCAGGTCAGCTTTGACTTTGGTAGTGATCCAAGTGTCCGAGGTGGCTTCTTTAGCCTTGGTCACTTCACCAGCAGCCAGGGTCATTGGCGCTTGGGAAGTCTGGGCAAAGGCCACGTTAGCACCCATGGCAAGGGTCAGAGCGGTAGCAGTAGCGAGAGCGAACTTCTTCATACGAGTAACTCCTGTTTTATTAAAAGACTGCAGTGTGTGAACCTTGATGCTGCAGCGCTAACAGGGTTGTTGCAGGCACTGTGCCAACTCACTCTCACAAAATAAATCCTTATAAATCAATAGCTTAATAAAATTTTCTTTCTTCGAAATCGTGCAACTTGCATGAACAGGAACTTGCCTGCATGCAAGTTGCGGGTTTTAGGTATAACTAAGCGACTGATTTCTAGAGATTTTCTTATAGGCATAAAAAAAGGACTCCGAAGAGTCCTTTTTTTCAGCCTACAGCGGCGGGTAATTAAACGCCCGAAGCCTTGGCTGCTGCTACGTCCTTGATGGAGAGCTTGATACGGCCGCGGTTGTCCACGTCCAGTACCAGTACTTCCACTTCCTGGCCTTCTTTCAGAATGTCGGTCACTTTCTCAACGCGAGCGTCGCTCAGCATGGAGATGTGAACCAGACCGTCTTTGCCCGGCAGGATGTTGACGAATGCGCCGAAGTCGACGATGCGCTCAACCTTACCGACGTAGATCTTGCCGATCTCGGCTTCCGCGGTGATGCCCAGAACGCGCTGACGCGCCGCTTCTGCAGCTTCCTTGGTTTCGCCGAAGATCTTGATCGAGCCGTCGTCTTCGATGTCGATCGAAGCCTTGGTCTCTTCGCAGATCGCACGAATGGTCGCGCCACCTTTACCGATAACATCACGGATTTTGTCGGTGTCGATTTTCATCGCGATCATGGTCGGAGCATTTTCCGACAGTTCGGTACGGGAATGACCAATGATCTGGTTCATCTGGCCGAGGATGTTCAGGCGCGCTTCCAGGGCTTGGCCCAGAGCGATTTCCATGATTTCTTCGGTGATGCCCTTGATCTTGATGTCCATCTGCAGCGCGGTAACACCTTTGGCGGTACCGGCCACTTTGAAGTCCATGTCGCCCAGGTGGTCTTCGTCACCCAGGATGTCGGTCAGGATGGCGAACTTCTCGCCTTCTTTAACCAGGCCCATGGCGATACCGGCAACCGGTGCCTTCATCGGCACACCAGCGTCCATCAGCGCCAAGGAAGCACCGCAGACCGAAGCCATGGAGCTGGAACCGTTGGACTCAGTGATTTCCGACACAACACGGATGGTGTACGGGAACACGTCAGCAGCCGGCAGCATGGCGGCGATCGAACGACGCGCCAGACGACCGTGACCGATTTCGCGACGACCAGCGCCGCCCATGCGACCACACTCACCCACCGAGAACGGAGGGAAGTTGTAGTGCAGCATGAATGGGTCTTTTTTCTCGCCTTCCAGGGTGTCCAGCAGTTGTGCGTCACGGGCGGTGCCCAGTGTTGCAACGACCAAAGCCTGGGTTTCACCACGGGTGAACAGGGCCGAACCGTGAGTCTTCGGCAGAACGCCGACTTCGATGTTCAGCGGACGTACAGTGCGGGTGTCGCGACCGTCGATACGTGGCTTGCCGTTAACGATGTTTTCGCGAACGGTGCGGTATTCGATTTCACCGAAAGCAGCTTTGACTTCGCTGGAAGAAGGCTGGCCTTCTTCACCGGACAGCTTGGCAACAACCTGATCCTTCAACTCACCCAGACGAGCGTAACGGTCGGCCTTGACGGTAATGGCGTAGGCCTGGGAGATCGCGTCGCCGAATTCGGCACGGATAGCGCCCAGCAGTGCGGTGGCTTCAGGCTGTGGAGCCCAAGTCCAGGTTGGTTTGGCAGCTTCGGCAGCCAATTCTTTAACAGCGTTGATCACAACCTGGAACTCGTCGTGAGCAAACAGCACGGCGCCCAGCATCTGGTCTTCGGTCAGCTCTTTGGCTTCCGATTCAACCATCAACACGGCTTCCGAGGTACCGGCTACGACCATGTCCAGGCTCGAAGCTTTCTGTTGCTCGTAAGTCGGGTTCAGCAGGTAACCGGTGCTTTCGTGGAAGGCAACGCGGGCAGCGCCGATCGGGCCATCGAAAGGAATACCGGAAATAGCCAGGGCAGCCGAGGTACCGATCATCGCAGCGATGTCCGGATCGGTCTTCTTGCTGGTGGAAACGACGGTGCAGACAACCTGCACTTCGTTCATGAAGCCTTCTGGGAACAGCGGACGGATCGGACGGTCGATCAGTCGGGAAGTCAGGGTTTCTTTCTCGGAAGGACGGCCTTCACGCTTGAAGAAACCGCCAGGGATCTTACCGGCAGCGTAAGTCTTTTCCTGGTAGTGAACGGAAAGAGGGAAGAAGCCTTTGCTCGGGTCAGCGGTCTTGGCGCCAACAACGGTCACCAGAACGGTAACGTCGTCGTCAACGGTAACCAGCACTGCGCCGGAGGCTTGACGGGCGATACGGCCTGTCTCGAGAGTAACGGTCGACTGACCGAACTGGAATTTTTTGATAACCGGGTTCACGGTGTCCTACCTTCTTTGTGGCTCTTGGGGAACTTGTCTTCTTGCGAAATTCTTGGGCAATGTCGGGAATCGGCCCGACCCTCGTCCAGGGTAAAACGTGTATCCAGATAAAACTTGAGGCTGGGAGCCTGCCATGGGCCAGCGGGAATCCCACTGACACACGGCAGACAACCAACCTCTAGCGCAATCGCTTATTAGCGACGCAGACCCAGGCGACCGATCAGAGCCTGATAGCGACCCAGATCCTTGCCTTTCAGGTAGTCCAGCAGCTTACGGCGCTGGTTTACCATGCGGATCAGACCACGACGGGAGTGGTGGTCTTTACCGTTGGCCTTGAAGTGACCTTGCAGCTTGTTGATGTTGTGGGTCAGCAGTGCAACTTGCACTTCTGGCGAACCAGTGTCACCAACAGCTTGCTGATAGTCAGCTACGATTTGTGCTTTTTCTTGAACGTCGAGAGCCATGAGGCAATCCTTTTTTCAGGAAACCACCCAAAGGGCAGTTTCAACAGGCCAGGGATAAATCCCTGTATCTAAAAATGAGTGTTGACCGTGCCTGTTAACAGCCACACTCGTTCCAGTTTGCGTAAAAGCTACTGCGCTTTTACCACAAACTGGTTCCGGTCATTCTGACCGAATCAGTCGACGCGGCGCGATGCGCCCGTCTTCGCTCACTTCACCGATACCGATAAAGCGACCGTTATGATCCTGTACCCGCACCATACCGAACTTCGGAGCATCCGGGGCACGCACCGGTTGGCCGTTGAGCCAGTAGAACGCGCTGTGCTCCGAGAAGTGCAACAACGGCCAATCCAGCAAGCCGCTGTCTGAAGGCATCAGGAAGCGATCAACCGCTTCGTTGCCACCTTCGGCATGTACCGCTTCCAACTCTTCCAGCGTGACCGTCTGGGCCAGGCTGAAAGGACCGGCCTGGGTGCGTCGCAGTTCTGCAACGTACGCACCGCAACCGAGCTTTTCACCAATATCTTCCACCAGAGTACGGATATAGGTGCCTTTGCTGCAGTCAACGGCCAAGCGGGCGGTGTCGCCTTCACAGGCGAGCAATTCCAAGCGCGCAATAGTAACAGAACGCGGTTCGCGCTCCACTACTTCGCCCGCACGTGCCAGCTTGTAAAGAGGCTGCCCATCGCGCTTGAGCGCCGAGTACATCGGCGGTATCTGACTGATTTTCCCACGAAAACCGGGTAAAGCAGCTTCGATATCAGCACGACCAACGGTCACGTCGCGAACCTGCAAAACATCACCTTCGGCGTCGGCCGTGGTAGTGGTCTTGCCCAGTTGCATCAGGGTTTCATAACCCTTGTCGGAATCGAGCAGGTATTGCGAGAACTTGGTCGCCTCGCCAAAGCACAGCGGCAACACGCCAGTGGCCAAGGGGTCGAGGCTGCCGGTGTGCCCGGCCTTCTCGGCATTGAGCAGCCAGCGGACCTTCTGCAACGCGGCATTGGAGGTAAAGCCAATGGGTTTGTCGAGCAGAATGATGCCGCTGACGTTGCGACGTATACGTTTGACCTGAGCCACCGCTTACTCCTTGGCGTCTTCAGGTGTGGACGGGCGCTGGCTGTCTTCAGCCACGGCGCGCTCGATCAGAGCCGACAGGTGCGCACCACGCACGACACTTTCGTCGTAGTGGAAGTGCAACTGAGGAACGCTGCGCAGCTTCATCTCACGGGCCAACTGCATGCGCAGGAAACCCGCTGCCGAGTTGAGCACCTTGATGCTTTGTGCGATTTCTTCGCTGTTGTCCTGCCCCATCACGGTGATAAAGATCTTGGCGTGACCCACGTCACGGCTCACTTCAACGGCGGTGATGGTGACTAGGCCAACGCGGGGGTCTTTGACTTCGCGACGGATCAGTTGGGCCAGCTCACGCTGCATCTGATCGCCGATACGCTGGGTACGGCTGTATTCTTTTGCCATGTCTTGTTACCTGTTACTGCCACACGGTGAAACCCGTGGGGTCTGAAAGCGGCAAACGCCCGGCCTGACAAAAGCCAGACCGGGCGTTGCGTTTAGAGTCCGGACACAGCGCGAGGCATTTGCATGCCCACACGCCGTGTGGCTCCTGAAGTGCGCGAGTTAGAGGCTGCGAGCAACCTGGACCTTCTCGTAGACTTCGATCTTGTCGCCAGGCTTAACGTCGTTGTAGCTCTTGACGCCGATACCGCATTCCATGCCGGCACGCACTTCGGAAGCGTCATCCTTGAAGCGGCGCAGGGATTCCAGCTCGCCTTCAAAGATAACGATGTCTTCACGCAGTACACGGATTGGACGGTTACGGTGCACAACACCTTCGATAACCATGCAACCGGCGATCGCGCCGAATTTCGGCGAGCGGAACACATCACGCACCTCGGCCACACCCAGGATGTTCTCCCGGACATCGCTGCCAAGCATGCCGGTAAGGGCTTTCTTGACGTCTTCGATGATGTCGTAGATGACGTTGTAGTAACGCATGTCCAGGCCTTCCTGCTCGACGATCTTGCGAGCGCCAGCATCGGCACGCACGTTGAAACCGAACAGTACAGCGTTGGAAGCCAGTGCCAGGTTGGCGTCGGATTCAGTGATACCACCGACACCGCCACCGACAACACGCACTTGCACTTCGTCGTTACCCAGGCCGTTCAAGGCGCCGTTCAACGCTTCGAGAGAACCACGGACGTCAGATTTGAGGACGATGTTGAGCGTCTTCTTCTCTGCCTGGCCCATGTTTTCGAAGATGTTTTCCAGCTTGCCGGCGTGAGCACGAGCCAGTTTGACTTCGCGGAACTTGCCTTGACGGAACAGAGCCACTTCACGGGCTTTCTTCTCGTCCGACAGCACGCTCATCTCGTCGCCAGCGTCCGGAGTACCATCAAGGCCGAGGATCTCGACAGGGATGGAAGGACCGGCTTCTTTGATTGGCTTGCCGTTCTCGTCGAGCATGGCACGTACACGGCCATAGTTCGAACCGACCAGCACCATGTCGCCTTGGCGCAGGGTACCGTCTTGAACCAGAACAGTTGCAACCGGGCCACGACCTTTGTCGAGACGCGATTCAACCACAACACCGCGACCTGGAGCCGATGGCGTTGCTTTCAGTTCGAGTACTTCGGCTTGCAGCAGGACTGCTTCGAGCAGTTCGTCTACACCAGTACCGACTTTCGCCGAGACCGAAACGAACGGCGTATCACCGCCCCACTCTTCGGAAGTCACGCCGTGAACCGACAGTTCGCTACGGATGCGATCGAGATCGGCGCCCGGCTTGTCGATTTTGTTCACTGCAACAACCAGTGGAACACCCGCAGCCTTGGCGTGCTGGACAGCTTCAATGGTCTGCGGCATCACGCCGTCGTCCGCTGCAACTACCAGGATCACGATGTCAGTCGCCTTGGCACCACGGGCACGCATTGCGGTAAACGCGGCGTGACCTGGGGTGTCGAGGAAGGTGACCATGCCGCGTTCGGTTTCAACGTGGTACGCACCGATGTGCTGGGTGATACCACCGGCTTCGCCAGCAGCTACCTTGGCACGACGGATATAGTCGAGCAGGGAAGTTTTACCATGGTCAACGTGGCCCATTACGGTCACAACTGGCGCACGGGAGAACGTCTCACCTTCAAACTTCAGGGACTCGGCCAGGGAATCTTCCAAGGCGGTGTCGCTGACCAGGGTCACTTTGTGGCCCAGTTCTTCGGCTACCAGCTGAGCAGTTTCCTGATCAAGCACCTGGTTGATGGTCGCTGGGGTGCCCAGTTTGAACATGAACTTGATGATTTCAGCAGCCTTGACCGACATCTGATTGGCGAGATCGCCAACAGAGATGGTCTCGCCGATCTGCACATCACGCACGACAGGGCCGGTTGGGCTCTGGAAACCGTGGGCGTTGCGTTTTTTCAGCTTGGCCTTGCCGCGACCACCACGACGGAAGCTATCGCTTTCTTCGTCGGTAGTACGTGGGGCAACGCGTGGCGCAGGCGCTTTCTCTTTGACCGAGGCACGATGCGGAGCATTTTTGCGCTCGCCATCACCGCCGCCGCCGCGACGATTGTTATCGTCAGCACGTGGTTTGTCCGGACGGCGAGGTTCTTCGCGCTTGCGGGCATCAGCAGCAGGTGCTGGTGCCGCGGCAACCGGAGCGGCCTCACGCACAGCTTCTACTGGCGCGCTAGGCGCGGAGACCGATTCAGTAGTCGCAGGCTGGCGACGCGCTTCTTCTTCGGTGCGACGCTTGGCTTCTTCTTCAGCCTTCTGACGAGCAGCATTTTCTACTGCGCGACGTTCTTCCAGATCGCGTTTGCGCTCGGCTTCGATTTCTTCCGGGCTGCGTTGTACGAAGACTTTCTTCTTACGTACTTCAACGCTGATGCTCTTGCTACCCGCAACACGCAGTGTGCTGGTGGTTTTGCGCTGCAATGTAATCTTGCGCGGTTCTTCCACTTTCGCCTTGTGGCTGCTCTTCAAGTGAGTCAGCAAAGACTGCTTCTCACTATCGCTCACACCTTCATCGGCGGCGGTGTGCGGCAGACCTGCCTCACGCATCTGCTGCAACAGGCGCTCTACCGGTGTTTTGACCTCATCGGCCAGTTGTTTCACCGTGACTTGCGTCATGCACTTCTCTCCTCAGGCCGCGCCTAGTTACTCGAACCAATGGGCTCGGGCGGCCATGATCAACTTGCCGGCACGATCTTCGTCAATGCCGTCGATGTCGAGCAGATCGTCAATAGACTGCTCGGCCAGGTCTTCGCGGGTAATTACGCCGCGCACCGCCAGTTCCATCGCCAAATCCTTGTCCATACCCTCAAGCGAGAGCAGGTCTTCGGCCGGATGGGCGTCTGCCAGCTTTTCCTCAGTAGCGATGGCTTTAGTCAACAAACGATCCTTGGCCCGAGCGCGAAGCTCGTTGACGGTGTCTTCGTCAAAGCCGTCGATGTTGAGCATTTCTTCCAACGGTACGTAGGCAATCTCTTCCAGGCTGGTGAAGCCTTCATCTACCAGCACCTGTGCCAGGTCTTCATCGACTTCGAGCTCTTCGATAAAGTTGCGCAGGATGTCACCGGTTTCTGCTTGCTGCTTAGCCTGGATGTCCGATTCGGTCATCACATTCAGGGTCCAACCGGTCAGTTGGCTGGCCAGACGCACGTTCTGACCACCACGACCAATGGCCTGAGCCAGGTTGTCTGCGCCAACGGCGATGTCCATTGCATGGGCATCCTCGTCAACGATAATTGCCGCCACTTCAGCCGGCGACATCGCGTTGATCACGAACTGAGCCGGGTTATCGTCCCACAGCACGATATCCACACGCTCACCGCCCAATTCGCCAGACACTGCCTGGACGCGCGAACCGCGCATACCAATGCAAGCACCTTGCGGATCAATACGCTTGTCCTTGGAACGGACCGCGATCTTGGCGCGCGAACCCGGGTCGCGGGACGCAGCCATGACTTCGATCAGGCCTTCGGCAATTTCCGGCACCTCGATACGGAACAGTTCGATCAGCATTTCCGGCGCGGTACGCGACAGGATCAACTGAGGGCCGCGGTTCTCGGTGCGGATTTCCTTGAGCAGCGCACGCAGACGCACGCCGACACGGAAGGTTTCGCGAGAGATGATGTCTTCACGGGCCAGCAACGCTTCAGCGTTGTTGCCCAGGTCAACGATCACGTTGTCGCGGGTGACTTTTTTCACGGTACCGGAGATGATTTCACCCAGGCGCTCGCGATAAGCGTCAACGACTTGAGCGCGCTCGGCTTCGCGAACCTTCTGCACGATGACCTGCTTGGCGGTCTGTGCAGCAATACGGCCGAACTCGATCGATTCGATCTTTTCTTCTACGACATCACCGACATTGGCGCCAGGGTGCGTTTCGGCAACCTTGCTCGGCCAGGTTTCGATGGCCGGATCATCAAGATCGGCTTCTTCGACGACCGTCCAGCGACGGAAAGTCTCATAGGCACCGGTGTGGCGGTTGATTTCCACACGCAGATCTACTTCGTCTTCAAAACGCTTTTTGGTAGCAGTGGCCAGGGCCAGCTCCAGCGCTTCAAAAATCACGTTTGCCGGTACGCCCTTTTCATTGGATACCGACTCAACAACCAGCAGTACTTCTTTGCTCATCGTACGCCTCGCCTTTCGCAAGCCATTGGATCCGCGGGATCCGCGTCTCAGCCAAAACTGGGAATAATGTTGGCCTTGTCGATCATATCGATCGGCAACAGGAACTCATGGTCTTCCACTTGCACCACAACGTCCTGCTCTTCTACACCGCGCAGAAGGCCCTGAAAATTGCGTCGCCCTTCGAACGGGGATCGCAGCTTGATCTTCACTTGTTCACCGGCAAACTTTGCAAACTGATCAATAGTGAACAGTGGGCGCTCCATGCCTGGCGAGGAAACTTCGAGGGTGTATTCAACAGCAATTGGATCTTCAACATCCAGCACACCGCTGATCTGACGGCTGACAATGGCACAATCGTCCACCAGCACGCCGCCCTCTTTATCGATATAAACGCGCAACATTGAGTGGCGACCTTGAGCCGAAAACTCAATACCCCAGCATTCATAGCCTAGGGCCACGACCACCGGGGCCAGCAAGGCCTGCAACTCTTCTAGCTTGCTCGACACCTGAACCCCCTCGTGCATGTATGTGCATGCTGTGCAAAATAAAAAAATGGGCGAAACGCCCATCCTTGAAACGCCGTCGAACAGCGGCGTTGAAAGTGTCCAGCTAACAAAAAGCCCCTTAAAAGGGGCTCCGCTAAAACTGGTTGCGGGGGCCGGATTTGAACCGACGACCTTCGGGTTATGAGCCCGACGAGCTACCAGACTGCTCCACCCCGCGACAAAGCTGGGGCGGAAGTATACGACTGATCCCTTACAGGGTCAATGTAACCTTCCACCTACAAGAAAGCCCGCAACAGCGGGCTTTCCTGATAATTGGTACCGAGAAGGGGACTCGAACCCCTACACCCTATGGGCACAACCACCTCAAGGTTGCGTGTCTACCAATTCCACCACCTCGGCAATACAGCATTTACAACCTTCTTACTTCTGCTCTTGAGCTGGAGGCACGTCAGTCGCTGGAGTAGCCGACTTTTGCTCTTGAAGCACCGGGACATCATCAGAAGCCGGTTTTGCTTTTGGTACTTCCAACACTGCTGGGTTTGGCAAACCTGCTTGAGTCAGCACATGAGCTTTCTCTTTAGCAAAGTAACCTAACCCCAAGCTGGTTATGAAGAAACCGGCGGCAAGTATAGCAGTAAACTTACTAAGAAAGGTAGAGGAACCTTGGCTTCCGAACACAGTATTTGAAGCACCTGCACCGAAAGACGCACCAGCATCCGCACCTTTACCCTGTTGCAGCAAAACCAGGGCAACTACGCCCAGGGCAGCCAACAGATGAAAAACGACTACGACTGTTTCCAGCATTTTTTCAGTTTCCCGCGGCGCGACAGATCGCACCGAACTCATCTGCATTCAGGGAAGCTCCACCAATGAGCCCCCCATCGATATCCGGCATGCCGAACAGTTCGACCGCATTGGCCGCCTTCACGCTGCCGCCGTATAGAAGACGCACACCTTGTGCGACTTCAGAATTCTCTGCCGCCAACTGCGCGCGGATGGCTGCGTGCACATCCTGCGCCTGTTGCGGTGTAGCAGTCAGCCCGGTACCAATAGCCCAGACCGGCTCATAAGCAATTACTGCTTTTGCAAACGCACCAACACCCAGCTCCTCGATGATGCTGCCTAGCTGACGCGAGACAACTTCAAGAGTCTTGCCCGATTCACGCTGCTCCAGGGTTTCCCCTATGCACAACACTGGAATCAAGCCACAAGCCTGCGCTGCGGCGAACTTGCGATTGAGTGTCCCATCACGCTCGCCCATCATCTGGCGGCGCTCGGAGTGCCCAACAAGCACATAGGAACAACCCGCATCGACCAACTGACTCGGCGAAATTTCACCGGTCAACGCACCTTGCATCGGCTCCACCGCAGAATTCTGCGCGCCGACCTGGATCGACTTACCTTTCAAGCCATCAACCACTTGGTTGATATGCAAGCAGGGTGGGAAAACCGCAACGTCAACACCGCTATGCAAGGCCAGATGACGAAGGCCATTGATCAGCTCAGCGACACTGGCGCGGGTACCGTGCATCTTCCAGTTACCAGCTACCATAGTGCGACGCATGCTGTACCTCGTCGGTCAAAGTGGGCGCAGATGTTACCCAACCACATCATCACTGGCAAGCCGAATTCAGGCGCAAACTTCAGTTACCAGTTTTGCCAGGTCTTCGGCATGGCCGCGAACCTGTGTTTCGTCGTCACCTTCGACCATGACGCGCACCAGAGGCTCTGTGCCGGACTTGCGCAATAACACACGGCCACGCCCCGCCATTGCCAGGGTCGCGCGCTCGCACGCCTCCTTGACAGCAGGGTGATCGATCGGATTTTCGCCACCGGCAAACCGCACATTGACCAGCACTTGAGGACATTTACGCAGCGCCTGACGCGCCTGGGCGAGGCTCTCTTCGCGACGACGCAATGACAGCAGCACCTGCAGCGCAGCAATAATCGCATCGCCTGTGGTGGTGTGCTGGAAGCAGACAACGTGCCCGGAATTCTCGCCACCCACTAGCCAGTTGCGTTCAAGCAGTTCGGCGATCACATAGCGGTCACCAACATTGGCGCGCACGAACGGGATACCCAGGTCTGCCAAGGCCAGCTCAAGCCCCAGATTACTCATCAGCGTGCCGACAACGCCGCCTTGCAGCTTGTTACGCTCATGCAGGTCGCGTGCAATGATGAACAACAGATCATCACCATCCACAATGGCGCCGGTGTGATCCACCATCAAAACGCGGTCGCCATCACCATCGAAGGCAATACCCAAGTCGGCATGCTCGGCAAGGACGGCCGCCTGCAACTGCCCCATGTGAGTGGAGCCGCAGTTATCATTGATGTTCAAGCCGTTCGGCTGAGCCGACAGCACCGTCACGTCCGCGCCCAATTCCTTGAATACGCTGGGCGCTACTTTGTAGGTAGCACCATGAGCGCAGTCGACCACAATTTTGAGGCCGGCGAAACTGGTACTGCTCGGCACACTGCTCTTGCAGAATTCGATATAGCGGCCAGACGCGTCATTGATTCGCGACACCTTGCCCAGCTTGCTGGAATCAACCACCGTCATCGGCGCATCCAGCAGCTCTTCAATCATCAACTCGATCTCGTCCGGCAGCTTGGTGCCTTGGCCCGAGAAGAACTTGATACCGTTATCATCATGGGGGTTGTGCGAGGCACTGATCACGATACCGGCTTCAGCGTGAAAGGTACGCGTCAGGTAGGCGATCGCCGGTGTCGGCATAGGCCCCAGCAGCATTACATCGGCACCCGCAGCGGACAGGCCTGCTTCCAGTGCGGACTCAAACATGTAACCCGAAATACGGGTGTCCTTGCCGACCAGGATGCGGCACGCGCCCATACTGCGGAACGCCATACCCGCCGCCCAACCCAGCTTGAGCATGAAGTCAGGGGTAATTGGAAATTCGCCGACCCGACCACGGATACCGTCGGTGCCAAAGTATTTTTTAGTCATAAGTGCTCCATCATTCTTATTCGGCTGATTCTACCGCAGCAATCATACGCACCACATCCACCGTCTGGGCGACATCGTGCACACGCAAGATGCGTGCGCCCTTCGTTACCGCGAGCGCTGCCAGTGCAAGACCACCGTACAGCCGCTCACCCACCGGACGATTCAGCGCCAGCCCGATCATGCTCTTGCGCGAAACACCGACCAACAGCGGCCGACCAAGTGCGTGCAGGGATTCCATATGTTTGAAAAGGCTTAAATTGTGTTGCAGGGTCTTGGCGAAGCCGAAGCCGGGATCGAGGATGATCTTTTCAGCCGCAATCCCTACGGCAGCGCATTGAGCAATCCGCTCAGCGAGAAAACCACTCACTTCACCAACAAGATCATCATAGTGAGGGTTGTCCTGCATGTTGCCGGGCTCACCCAGCATATGCATCAGGCACACCGGCAAACCGGTAGCCGCGGCCGCATCCAGCGCGCCATCTCGCTGAAGAGAGCGTACATCGTTGATCAGCCCGGCTCCCAGGCGCGCAGTCTCGCGCATCACGGCGGGGGTCGACGTATCAACCGAAATGATCACATCCAATTCTCGGGAGATTCGCTCAACTATCGGCGCCACCCTCTCCAGCTCCTCCAGGGGAGAAACTACGCGAGCACCAGGGCGAGTCGACTCACCGCCGACATCAATAAGGGTCGCCCCCGACGCCGCCATTGCCTCGGCATGACGCAGCGCGGCATCAAGCTGGCTGAAGCGGCCACCATCGGAAAAAGAGTCGGGGGTTACATTAAGAATGCCCATGACATGTGTATGGGCCAAATCAAGAACCCGGCTGCCGCAAGGCAACCGGGTGGAGGACAACGCAGAAGTCATTTCAAACCTTAGACGTCAGCTGCCGGACCGCCGATCGGATTTTCAGGGCGTTCGTTCTGAACCACAGGCGGCGTGCCCGAAGTGCCCGAACCACCTTCCCAATCGCGAGGCTCGCGCGGTGTGCGCCCCGCCATGATGTCGTCAATCTGGTCGGCATCAATGGTCTCGTACTTCATCAGCGCGTCGGCCATTGCATCCAACTTGTCGCGGTTGTCGGTCAGGATCTGCTTAGCCGTGCCGTAGCACTGGTCAATGATGCTGCGCACCTCGGAGTCGATCAGCTTGGCCGTCTCACCGGAGAAGCTGGCGCCTTGACCGCCACCGCCACGCCCCAAGAATACTTCGCCCTCTTCCTCGGCATACATCAAAGGACCGAGTTTTTCCGACAACCCCCATTTGGTGACCATGTTCCGCGCAATCTGGCTGGCACGCATGATGTCGTTGGATGCGCCAGTGGTCACACCGTCGAAGCCCAGCGTCATCTCTTCAGCAATTCGACCGCCGTACAGCGAGCAGATCTGGCTGATCAGTGCGCGCTTGGAGAGGCTGTAACGATCCTCTTCCGGCAGGAACATGGTGACACCCAGCGCCCGACCACGAGGAATGATCGACACTTTGTAGACCGGATCGTGCTCAGGCACAACGCGCCCCACAATGGCGTGGCCGGCTTCATGATAAGCAGTGTTCTGCTTCTCTTTCTCGGACATGACCATGGATTTG
This sequence comes from Pseudomonas sp. EA_15y_Pfl1_P101, assembly GCF_963970835.1. Lineage (NCBI taxonomy): Bacteria > Pseudomonadati > Pseudomonadota > Gammaproteobacteria > Pseudomonadales > Pseudomonadaceae > Pseudomonas > Pseudomonas sp. EA_15y_Pfl1_P101. The sequence goes on from NZ_CAXAPA010000008.1 coordinate 52,029, forward strand.
CGCTCAGCGCCCATCATGATCTTGTCTTTCGCCAGTTCGAACTCTTTCATTTCAACGATACGCTTGCCGGTACGGGCAGCGAACAGCGAAGCCTCGTTGACCAGGTTAGCCAAGTCAGCACCGGAGAAACCTGGAGTACCACGGGCAATCACGGCCGGAGCCACATCGTCACCCATAGGTACTTTGCGCATGTGTACTTTCAGGATCTGTTCGCGGCCACGGATATCCGGCAAGCCAACCACGACCTGACGGTCGAAACGACCAGGACGCAGCAGCGCAGGGTCCAGCACGTCAGGACGGTTGGTTGCAGCGATGACGATGATGCCGTCATTCATTTCAAAGCCGTCCATCTCAACCAGCAACTGGTTGAGGGTCTGCTCACGCTCATCATGACCACCGCCCATGCCGGCACCACGATGGCGACCAACGGCGTCGATTTCATCGATGAAGATGATGCAGGGCGCGTGCTTCTTGGCTTGTTCGAACATGTCGCGAACACGGCTTGCACCGACACCGACAAACATTTCTACGAAGTCGGAACCGGAAATAGTGAAGAAAGGCACCTTGGCTTCGCCGGCAATCGCCTTGGCCAGCAAGGTTTTACCAGTACCCGGAGGACCGACCATCAGCACGCCGCGCGGAATACGACCACCCAGGCGCTGGAACTTGCCTGGATCGCGCAGGAACTCGACCAGCTCGCCCACTTCTTCCTTGGCCTCGTCGCAACCGGCAACATCAGCCAGGGTGGTTTTCACCTGGTCTTCGGAGAGCAGGCGCGCCTTGCTCTTGCCGAAGCTCATCGGCCCGCCCTTGCCTCCCGCACCGCCTTGCATCTGGCGCATGAAGAACATGAACACGGCGATGATTACCAGAATCGGGAAGCTCGCCACCAGAAGCTGGGTCCAGATGCTTTGCTGCTCAGGCAGCTTACCCTCAACAACGACCTTGTTATCCACCAGATCGCCGATCAGACCGTTGTCCTGAATAGCCGGACGAATGGTCTTGAAGCTGTCGCCATCGACGCGCTTACCGGTAATCACGTAGCCATCAACCGCTACGCGCTCGACTTTGCCATCCTTAACTTGCTGGATGAAGTCGGAATAGTTGAGGGTCTGCGGCTCATTAGGGCTGGAGAAGTTGTTCATCACCGTCACAAGGACAGCCGCGATGATCAACCACAGGATCAGATTCTTTGCCATATCGTTCAATTAACTACCCTCTGAAGCAAGCTCCGCTACTGGCGCGCGCTTCGCATGATATTCACCGGCCTAACTTACTACATTACCTACAACTCTGGCAGGCGCCGTCTGTAACCCTTTGTGAAACTTTGACTACACAATATTCGTAAAGCTTCGTGACGAAAGCGATATAAAAAAACCTATCGCCCTCCTCCAAATCCTCAAAAACGCTCTTCGCTCGCAGCGCCTTCAACACCGCGGAAGCCGCGGCACAACAGATACTGCTCCCGGGACCTGTCCCGGGAAGAGTCAGGCTTGCGCGTCTGCACCTTGTCGAACAACTTGCGGATGTTCTTGTGGTACTCGTCAAACCCTTCGCCCTGGAAGACCTTCACCAGGAAGTCACCACCAGGACGCAACACCCGACCCGCCAAATCCAGGGCCAGTTCACACAGGAACATGGCTCGCGGCATATCGACGGCCGGTAATCCACTCATATTGGGGGCCATGTCGGAAATCACAAGGTCCACCTGCGAATTTCCCACAGCCTCAAGGATCTGTGCGAGCACGGCGTCCTGGGTGAAGTCCCCATGAACAAAGGTCACATCCGGGATACTGTCCATTTCCAGGATGTCGGAAGCGATCAAGCGACCTTGACCACCAATCAGACGACTGGTCACCTGCGACCACCCACCCGGCGCCGCGCCAAGGTCGATAACGCTCATGCCTGGACGGATCAACTTGTCCTTGTCCTGGATCTCCAGCAGCTTGTAACTGGCCCGTGAACGGTAGCCGTCCTTTTGCGCCTTTTTGACGTAAGGGTCGTTGAAATGCTCTTGCAGCCACTTAAGGCTAGTTTTGGAACGGGCCACGGGCCACCTCGAAAATAAAACGGGTCGTGATTAACTGGGCGGTCCCGGACTCGCTCGGGTAAACTGGCCGCCGCTTTTTACAAGATCAGACGCAGGGGTCAGATTATGCCGCTCACTCAAGAGCAGAAGAAACAGTACAAATCCATTGGCCACCATCTGAAACCAGTTCTGATTGTGGCAGACAACGGTTTGACTGAAGGTGTGCTAGCCGAACTTGAACGCGCATTGGGCGATCACGAACTGATCAAGATCAAGGTCAACATCCTTGACCGCGAAGCGCGCCTGGCCGCCATTGCAGAACTGTGCAAGGTGGGCAAAGCGGACCTGGTTCAGGTCATCGGCAAGATGGCGCTGCTGTATCGCAAGAACTTCAGCGTCAACAAGCAACTGTCGAACGTTCATCGCTTCAAATGATATCAAGGGTTACGGGCGTGCTTCGCGCGCCCCGCCACTCCATCCCGGTGCCGGCTGTATAACCAGCACCAGACCAGAGAACCCTAGCACAAGATAGCTGAACAGCTGCCAGCGCAACGCTTCCGGCAGCCACACATGCACCACGCAAAACATTGCGCACGCATACAGCGCCATCAACAGCAGTTGGCCGCGAATATCCCGCCATAAACTCCCCAAGCCTTCGGCCTTGACCAGCACCAACGCCTGGAGCGTCACGCACGCCGCCGCGAAACCCACCAGCAACGCACTGAGTAATCCATCGATTTCATCGATCAGCAACGGTGCCAGGCCAACCAGGCCCAGCGCCGGCAACACACCGATGTGCAACAACCACAGGCCTCCCACCCAAAGCATCTGGGAGAGCTGCCAAAGCATGGCGCCCGCATAGAGCGGGCGCCGTCTTTCAGATGTGACGAACTTCAACAATCTCGTACTCGATCACGCCGCTTGGCGTTTTCACAGCCACCACATCACCCTCTTCCTTGGCAATCAAGGCGCGGGCAAGCGGAGAACCAACGGAGATCTTGCCGAGTTTGAAGTCAGCTTCGTCTTCGCCCACGATGTGGTAGACGACGCGCTCATCTGTCTCGACGTTGGCGATTTCCACGGTGGTGCCGAAAATCACCTTGCCGGTATGTGGAATGGTCGTCACATCGATGATTACCGCATTCTGCATACGGCCTTCGATGTCACGGATCCGCGCCTCGACCATACCTTGCTGCTCGCGAGCAGCGTGGTATTCGGCATTTTCCTTCAAGTCACCCAGCTCGCGAGCGGTGCCGATATCCTGGCTCAGCTTCGGGCGGACGACTTTGGTCAGATGGGCGTGTTCCTCTTCCAGGGCCTTGGCGCCCTGGACGGTCATTGGGTATTTGGTCATGCCTTCAATCCTGCGTGTAGATCTTGCAAGCGACGCACGGTCTTTTCCGGACCGAACTTGAGCGCTTCACAGATGGCTTCGCCAGCAGCAATGGTGGTGGTGCAGTAGATCTTGTGCTGCAAAGCGTTACGACGAATGGAATAGGAGTCCGCGATCGACTGGCGACCTTCGGTGGTGTTGATGATCAGGGTGACTTCGTCATTCTTGATCATGTCGACCACGTGCGGACGGCCTTCCGTCACTTTATTCACGCGACGCACTTTCAGGCCGGCGGCTTCGATCAGCTTGGCGGTCCCGGCGGTGGCCACGACCTCGAAGCCCAAGTTGATCAAATCACGGGCCACGCCCGCAACCAGCGGCTTATCGTCATCGCGCACGCTGATGAACGCAGTACCGCCGGTCGGCAGCACTTCGCTGGCACCCATTTGGGCTTTAGCAAACGCCTCGCCGAAGGTATCGCCCACGCCCATCACTTCACCGGTGGACTTCATCTCTGGGCCCAGGATCGGGTCCACACCAGGGAATTTGGCGAATGGGAACACCGCCTCTTTCACGCTGTAGAAGTTCGGAATGATTTCCTTGGTGAAGCCGATTTCCTTCAGGGTCTTACCGGCCATCACGCGGGCAGCGATCATAGCCAGGGACACACCGATGCACTTGGAAACAAACGGTACAGTACGCGACGCGCGCGGGTTGACTTCGATGACGTAGATGTCTTCGCCTTGCAGCGCCAACTGTACGTTCATCAGACCGACCACGCCCAGTTCCAGGGCCATTTTCTTGACCTGTTCGCGCATCTCGTCCTGGATGTGCGCCGGCAGCGAGTACGGCGGCAGCGAGCAAGCGGAGTCACCGGAGTGAACGCCAGCCTGTTCGATGTGCTGCATGATCGCGCCGATCACTACGTCGGTGCCGTCGCAGACTGCGTCCACATCCATTTCGATGGCGCAGTTGAGGAAGTGGTCGAGCAGCACCGGGCTGTCGTTGGACACTTTCACCGCATCACGCAGGTAGCGCTTGAGCTCTTCTTCTTCGTAGACAATTTCCATCGCACGACCGCCTAACACGTAGGACGGACGCACCACCAACGGGTAGCCGATCTTGCTGGCTGCGCGAATGGCTTCATCTTCGCTGCGCACGGTGGCGTTTGGCGGCTGACGCAGGTTCAGGCGCTCAACCATTTGCTGGAAGCGCTCGCGGTCTTCGGCACGGTCGATGGCGTCCGGGCTGGTGCCGATGATTGGCACGCCGGCCTCTTCCAGTGCACGCGCCAGTTTCAGCGGGGTCTGGCCGCCGTACTGGACGATTACACCCTTAGGCTTCTCAACCCGGCAGATTTCCAGCACGTCTTCCAGGGTCACGGGTTCGAAGTACAAGCGATCGGAAGTGTCGTAGTCGGTGGAAACAGTTTCCGGGTTGCAGTTGACCATGATGGTCTCGTAACCGTCTTCGCGTAGGGCCAGTGCCGCGTGTACGCAGCAGTAGTCGAACTCGATACCCTGGCCGATACGGTTTGGACCGCCGCCGAGGATCATGATCTTGTCGCGGCCCGAAGGCGCGGCTTCGCACTCTTCCTCGTAAGTCGAGTACATGTAGGCGGTGTCGGTGGCGAACTCAGCCGCGCAGGTGTCAACGCGCTTGTAGACCGGGAAGATCTCCAGCTTGTGACGGTGACGACGCAGCGCTTTCTCGGTCACGCCCAGCAGCTTGGCCAGACGCATGTCGGAGAAGCCTTTGCGCTTGAGCTTGAACATCAAGTCGCGGTCGATGCTGGCCAGCCCCAGGGTCTTGACCTTCTCTTCTTCCTTGATCAGGTCTTCGATCTGCACCAGGAACCACGGGTCGATCATGTTCATGCCGAAGATGTCTTCGACCGACAGACCGGCGCGGAAGGCGTCAGCCACGTACCAGATGCGCTCGGCGCCGGGCACGGTCAATTCGCGCTTGAGGATGCTCATGCTTTCCGGGTTGCTCAGGTCGAGCTTTTCGTCCAGGCCGCAAACGCCCACTTCCAAACCGCGCAAAGCTTTCTGCAGGGATTCCTGGAAAGTCCGGCCGATAGCCATGACCTCACCCACCGACTTCATTTGAGTGGTCAGGCGTGCGTCGGCTTTCGGGAATTTCTCAAAGGCGAAGCGTGGCAACTTGGTCACGACGTAGTCGATCGACGGCTCGAAGGACGCTGGAGTAGCGCCGCCGGTGATTTCGTTCTGCAGTTCGTCAAGGGTATAGCCGATCGCCAACTTGGCAGCGATACGCGCAATCGGGAAACCGGTGGCTTTCGAGGCCAGAGCCGAGGAACGGGATACCCGCGGGTTCATCTCGATGACGACCATGCGACCCGTGTCCGGGCAGATGCCGAACTGGACGTTGGAGCCGCCGGTTTCCACGCCGATCTCGCGCAGTACCGCCAGGGAGGCGTTACGCATGATCTGGTATTCCTTGTCCGTCAGGGTCTGTGCCGGCGCAACAGTGATCGAGTCACCGGTGTGCACGCCCATTGGGTCAAAGTTTTCGATAGAGCAGACGATGATGCAGTTGTCCTTCTTATCGCGGACAACCTCCATCTCATACTCTTTCCAGCCGATCAGGGATTCGTCGATCAGCAGCTCTTTGGTCGGCGACAGGTCCAGGCCACGGGCGCAGATTTCTTCGAACTCTTCACGGTTGTAAGCGATACCGCCGCCGGTGCCACCCATGGTGAAGGACGGACGGATGATGCACGGGAAGCCCAGCTTCTCGAGCACTGCGTTGGCTTCTTCCATGCTGTGGGCGATGCCCGAGCGCGGGCAGTCCAGGCCGATGGATTTCATTGCCTTGTCAAAGCGCGAACGGTCTTCTGCTTTGTCGATGGTGTCGGCATTCGCGCCGATCATCTCTACGCCGAACTTTTCCAGGACGCCTTCGCGCTCCAGGTCCAGTGCGCAGTTCAGAGCAGTCTGGCCGCCCATGGTCGGCAGCAGCGCGTCCGGACGCTCTTTCTCGATGATCTTGGCAACGGTCTGCCACTTGATCGGCTCGATATAGGTGGCGTCGGCCATGTCCGGGTCGGTCATGATGGTGGCTGGGTTGGAGTTCACCAGGATGACGCGGTAGCCCTCCTCGCGCAGGGCTTTACAGGCCTGGGCGCCGGAGTAGTCGAATTCGCAGGCCTGGCCGATCACGATCGGGCCAGCGCCGAGAATCAGGATGCTTTTTATGTCTGTACGTTTTGGCATGGGTTTGTCACTCAAATCCGCAGGTCAGTCGGCAAGCCGTCTTGAACAATCTTTAGAGAGCCTGCAGGGGCCGCCGGAGTTAGGGGCCGCCCGCAGACCGCTCAGTTAGCGTCGCTTGGCCATCTCATTGATGAAACGGTCGAACAGCGGCGCTACGTCGTTCGGGCCCGGGCTGGCTTCAGGGTGGCCCTGGAAGCTGAACGCGCTCTTGTCAGTGCGCTCGATGCCTTGCAGGGAACCGTCGAACAGCGACTTGTGAATGGCGCGGACATTAGCCGGTAAGGTCGCTTCATCCACCGCAAAACCGTGGTTCTGGCTGGTGATCATCACAACACCGGTGTCCAGGTCCTGCACTGGGTGGTTGGCACCGTGGTGGCCGTGGCCCATTTTCAGGGTCTTGGCGCCGGAAGCCAGTGCCAGCAGCTGGTGGCCGAGGCAGATGCCGAACACCGGAGTCTCGGTCTCCAGCACGTCCTTGATGGCCTGGATAGCGTAGTCGCATGGCTCAGGGTCACCCGGGCCGTTGGACAAGAACACGCCGTCTGGCTGCAAGGCCAATACATCGCTGGCCGGAGTTTGCGCCGGCACCACGGTCACGCGGCAACCGCGCTCTACCAACATGCGCAGGATGTTGTATTTGACGCCGTAGTCATAGGCGACAACGTGGTACGGCAGCTCAGCGGCATCGATAGTCGCGTGACTGTCGGTCTTCAAGTCCCAGACAGTGGAGCGCCACTCGTACTTCTCTTTAACGCTGACGACTTTCGCCAGGTCCATGCCTTTCAGGCCAGGGAAACCTTGCGCTGCGGCAATCGCCGCCTCTTCGGAGATATTGTCACCGACCATGATGCAGCCGTTCTGCGAGCCTTTTTCACGCAGGATGCGTGTCAGGCGGCGCGTATCGATACCCGCGATAGCCACAACGTTGTTGGCTTTGAGGTAGTCGGACAGCGACATCGTGTTACGCCAGTTGCTCGCAACCAGTGGCAGGTCACGAATCACCAGACCAGCCGACCAGACACGATCAGACTCGACGTCTTCCGGTGTAGTACCGGTGTTGCCGACGTGCGGATAGGTCAGGGTAACGATCTGTTGGGCGTAGGAAGGATCGGTAAGGATTTCCTGATAGCCGGTCATGGCAGTGTTAAACACCACCTCTCCAACGGTCTGACCGTCGGCTCCAATGGCTTCGCCGCGAAAAATGCTGCCATCAGCAAGGGCGAGTATGGCTGGCTTAGTCAAGAAGACCTCCCGTAAATAAAGCCTGAAAGGGCGATCGCAGGTGTAAAAAAGCGGAGTGACGTATGGACACGTCACCCCGCTCATTCACTGAATTATTCTGCGCGCTTTTAGTGAACACACTAAAGCTGTAGCTTACAGAAAAAGGCTTTTTTGGTCCACCGCTAATGAGTCTAAAAGGCAGGGGAATGCGACAGGACGTCGCTTAGCGGGAAAAACGGGGCCCAAGCATAAGCTTGAAGCCCTGTTTGAGCGACTGATCAGTGCAGATCCAGCACATCGCGCATGTCGTAGAGGCCTGGCTCGCGCCCTTCCAACCACAGCGCAGCACGTACCGCACCTTTGGCAAAGGTCATCCGACTAGACGCCTTGTGCGTGATTTCCAGGCGCTCGCCTTCAGTGGCGAACAACACAGTGTGATCACCGACCACGTCGCCACCGCGCACAGTCGCAAAGCCGATGGTGTCACGCGCACGCGCACCGGTGTGACCTTCACGCCCGTACACCGCCACTTTCGATAAATCGCGACCCAGCGCATCGGCGATGGCTTCACCCATGCGCAATGCAGTACCCGACGGCGCGTCGATCTTGTGGCGATGATGGGTCTCGATGATCTCGATATCCGCTTCATCACCCAGCACGCGCGCCGCCAGGTCCAGCAATTTGAGCGACAGATTCACACCGACACTGAAGTTCGCCGCGAAGACGACCGGAATATCCTTCCCCGCCTCCACCAACAACTGCTTCTGCTCAGCCGTCAAACCGGTGGTGCCAATCACCATGGCCTTACCCGCCCTGCGGCAGAACGCCAGGTTTTTCAGCATCACGTCCGGCAGCGTAAAGTCGATCAGTACGTCAAACTCATCAGCCACCTGCTCCAAGTGGCCGGACAACGAAACACCGATACGCCCCAGAGAAGCCAACTCACCGGCATCCGCACCGATCAACGTGCTACCCGGACGCACAATCGCCGCGGTCAGCCCGGAGGCCGGCGAGCGCTGCTGCACCGCTTCGACCAGCGTCTTGCCCATGCGCCCGGCAGCGCCCATTACGGCTATACGTCGCATATTCAATTCCTTACAGGTCGCCGAAGAAGCGCTTCACGCCATCGAAAAAGCCCGTGGTTTTCGGTGAGTGTGAGTCATCGCCTTCCAGCGAACTGCGGAACTCTTCAAGCAATTCGCGCTGACGACGCCCCAGATTGACCGGCGTTTCAACTGCCACACGGCACATCAGGTCGCCCGCTCCACCACCGCGCACCGGCGCAACGCCTTTGCCACGAATACGGAACTGCTTGCCGGTCTGCGTGCCTTCAGGAATCTTGAGCTTGACCCGTCCGTCCAGCGTCGGGATTTCCAGCTCGCCACCCAAGGCTGCGTCGACAAAGCTGATCGGCACCTCACAGAACAGGTGCTTGCCGTCGCGCTGGAAAATCGAGTGCTCGCGCACATTGATTACAACGTACAGGTCGCCCGTAGGTCCGCCTTGAGCACCCGCCTCACCTTCGCCCGACAGGCGAATGCGGTCACCGGTATCCACGCCAGCCGGCACTTTTACCGACAGCGTCTTGTACTCTTCGACACGTCCTTCGCCGTGGCAGGAATCGCACGGATCAGAAATGATCTTGCCCTGGCCATGACAGCGCGGGCAGGTCTGCTGCACCGAAAAGAAGCCCTGCTGCATACGAACCTGGCCGATACCACCACACGTCGGGCAGGTGATCGGCGAGGAGCCCTTCTTGGCACCCGAACCATCGCACGGCTTGCAGTTGACCAGCGTCGGCACGCGAATGTTGACGCTGGTGCCGCGCACGGCTTCTTCCAGGTTCAATTCCAGGGTGTAGCGCAAATCGCTGCCACGCTGGGCGCCGCCACGCTGACCACCCCGGGCACCGCCGAAGAAATCGCTGAATACATCGCCGAAAATGTCGGAGAAGTTCTGACCACCAAAACCGGCACCGCCGCCCCCCATGTTCGGGTCGACACCGGCATGGCCATACTGGTCGTAGGCCGCACGCTTGTTGGGATCAGACAGGCATTCGTAGGCCTCATTGGCCTCTTTGAACATCTCTTCGGATTCTTTGCTATCCGGATTACGGTCCGGGTGATGCTTCATCGCCAGGCGACGGTAGGCCTTCTTCAGGTCCGCCTCGCTGGAGCCGCGCTCCACACCCAACACTTCGTAATAGTCACGCTTTGCCATAAGTCTTTGCACTCTTAAGGACGTTCGGCCAGACCCTCCTGAGCCCCGCCAAACTCGTTGAGCCCCAATACAGGCCCGGACCCAACTCACGTCAATTCAACGATCCTGGTCATTACTACTTTTAGCCAAGGACCCGGCCAAAAATACGGTAGTTATTGCTCGGAAAGCAGGAGCATTCCCGATCACACCGCCAGCACCCGAACGCTGTCGCATGCTGTAAAAATTCGCTTACCCCAGACACGCCAACGCGGGAGCAAGCTCCCGCGCGGCGACATCCTACCAGTCACCGCTTAAAAGCGGTCAACCGGGCGACCAAGTTACTTCTGTTCTTTAACTTCTTCGAACTCGGCATCGACAACATCGTCGTGCTTGGCTTCAGGCTCTGCCTGTTGCGCTGCACCGTCAGCTGGCTGACCTTGTTCGGCATACATTTTCTGTGCAACCGGCGCGGAGACTTTGGACAGCTCCTCGATCTTGGCTTCGATAGCAGCCTTGTCGTCGCCTTTAACGGCGGCTTCCAGGGCAACTACGGCAGCTTCGATCGCGGCCTTCTCTTCAGCGCTCACTTTATCGCCAGCATCAGCGACCATTTTGCGCGTCGAGTGAACCAGTGCATCACCCTGGTTGCGGGCGCCAGCCAACTCAGCAAACTTGGCATCCGCATCAGCGTTGGCTTCAGCATCACGAATCATCTGTTGAATTTCTTCATCAGACAGACCGGAGTTGGCCTTGATAGTGATCTTCTGCTCTTTGCCGGTCGCCTTGTCTTTCGCGCCAACGTGCAGGATACCGTTGGCATCGATGTCGAAGGTCACTTCGATCTGTGGCACGCCACGGGGTGCAGGTGGAATCTCAGCCAGGTCGAACTTGCCCAGGGACTTGTTCTGAGCCGCTTGCTTACGCTCACCTTGCAGCACGTGAATGGTCACAGCACCCTGGTTGTCATCGGCAGTCGAGAACACCTGGGATTTCTTGGTAGGAATCGTGGTGTTTTTCTCGATCAGCGCAGTCATCACGCCGCCCATGGTTTCGATACCCAAGGTCAGCGGGCTGACGTCGAGCAGCAGTACGTCTTTCACGTCACCGGCCAATACCGCACCCTGGATAGCAGCACCCATGGCAACTGCTTCGTCAGGGTTCACGTCTTTACGCGCTTCCTTGCCGAAGAACTCGGTGACTTTCTGCTGAACCAGTGGCATGCGGGTCTGACCGCCCACCAGGATCACGTCGTTGATGGCGCCAACGTCGATACCGGCATCTTTCAAAGCGATGCGGCAAGGTTCGATGGTGCGCTGAACCAGATCTTCAACCAGAGCTTCCAACTTGGCGCGAGAAATCTTCACGTTCAAGTGCTTAGGACCGGTGGCATCTGCAGTGATGTACGGCAGGTTAACGTCGGTCGACATGCTCGAGGACAGCTCGATCTTGGCCTTCTCAGCAGCTTCTTTCAGGCGCTGCATGGCCAGCGGGTCACCCTTGAGGTTCATGCCGCTTTCTTTCTTGAATTCGTCAACAAGGTAGTCGATCAGACGAATATCGAAGTCTTCACCGCCCAGGAACGTGTCACCGTTGGTGGCCAACACTTCGAACTGGTGCTCGCCGTCAACTTCAGCGATCTCGATGACCGAAACGTCGAAAGTACCGCCACCCAGGTCATAAACGATCACGGTGTGATCGCCTTTGGCCTTGTCCATACCGTAAGCGAGAGCCGCTGCGGTGGGTTCGTTGATGATGCGTTTTACGTCCAGGCCCGCGATGCGGCCGGCGTCTTTGGTCGCCTGACGCTGGCTGTCGTTGAAGTAGGCCGGAACAGTGATCACCGCCTCAGTCACTGACTCACCGAGGTAATCTTCGGCAGTCTTTTTCATCTTTTTCAAGACTTCAGCCGAGATCTGCGGTGCAGACATCTTGTTGCCATTTACTTCAACCCAGGCGTCACCGTTGTCAGCCTTGGCGATTTTGTAAGGCACCATCTTGATGTCTTTCTGTACGACTTCTTCATCGAACTTACGACCGATCAGACGCTTCACCGCGTACAGAGTGTTGTGCGGGTTGGTCACAGCCTGGCGCTTGGCCGACTGGCCAACCAGGATCTCGCCATCATTTGCATAAGCAATGATCGACGGCGTAGTACGCGCGCCTTCGGCGTTTTCGATGACTTTAGCTTTGCCGTTTTCCATGACGGAGACACAGGAGTTGGTGGTCCCCAGGTCGATACCGATAATTTTGCCCATGATTTACTCTCCCGAAACTTGAATTTGGATGCCGCAGCAGTTGTGGCTAACTGCGGTAGCACTTAAACGCTTGACTTATAGATGGGGGCCTTACGGCGTATTTCAAGCCTGCTCATCAATAGAAGGCGAAACCGGTGCAGGAGCCTTGCTCACCACAACCATCGCCGGGCGCAGCAAGCGACCGTTGAGCTGATATCCCTTCTGGAACACTTTCAACACGCTATTAGGCTCCAGGTCATGGCTTTCCTGCATGGCCATGGCTTGGTGGTGCTCAGCGTTGAACGGTTCACCGCCCATTGGATCGATGGCTTCCAACTGATAACGCTTCAGGGTGTCCTGGAACATTTTCAAGGTCAGCTCGATCCCTTCGCGCATTGGGCGGATGTTTTCGTCGTCCGGGTTGGACAACTCAAGGCCACGCTCCAGGCTGTCAATGATCGGCAGCAAGTCACTGGCGAACTTCTCCAGTGCGAATTTGTGAGCCTTTTCTACATCCTGCTCGGCACGGCGGCGGACGTTCTGCAGATCGGCGGCAACACGCAAAGACTGGTCCTGCGCAGCAGCCAATTGCTCTTCGAGCACTTGCACACGAGTTGCCAGCTCATCGCCGACAGCCGAATTAGCGTCTGGAGTTTGCGTATCCTGCGTCTGTTCGTCAGCCATAGTTTTCTCCTTTCAAAATCATGCGCGAACTCAACTCGCGCTTCTGTTCCGGTATATGGGGCCACAATTTCCAGGTTCAAGGGCGAAGGCGTTACCAAAAGTCTTTCGACTGACCTTCATCAATTCCTGCCCATTAATTCCTGGCAGCACTTAAAAAGACGTTGAATCAAGCAAATCGAGCTAAGCGTCAGGATTGTCAGCGCCAAAGAAAACACTGTATAAATAACCAGATCTAAAGCCTGGGAGCGGCCAACATGCTCGTGCACCTGTCCGTACATAACTACGCCATCGTTGAACACCTGGATCTTGAATTGGATCGCGGGATGAGCGTAATCACAGGCGAAACCGGCGCCGGCAAGTCGATCATGCTAGACGCCCTGGGCCTGACCCTGGGTGATCGCGCCGACAGCGGCGTGGTTCGCCCCGGTGCGGACAAGGCCGACATCCTGGCCACCTTCGACCTGGCAGACATACCCGAGGCGGAAGTCTGGCTAGCCGAGCGCGACCTAAATAATGAAGGTCCGTGCATCCTGCGTCGGGTCATCACGGCGGAAGGCCGTTCACGTGGCTATATCAACGGCACACCTTGCCCGTTGGGCGACCTTAAAGCTCTGGGCGAGTTGCTGATAGATATCCACAGCCAACACGAACACCAGTCCCTGCTGAAAACCGACACCCATCGCCGCCTGCTCGACGAATACGCTGGCGCGACAGACCTTGCCCGCCAGGTGCAACTTGCCGCTCAACGCTGGCGCCAGACTCGCCAAGAGCTGGAGCGGCTCTCCAATTCCGGCGATGAACAACGTGCTCGCCATCAGCTGCTCAGTTATCAACTCGAAGAGCTGGAAAGCCTGGGCCTGGGCGAGACCGAACTAGAGCAGCTTGAGCAAGAACATAAGAACCTCACCAACGCAGAAACCCTGCTGGGTATCTGCCGACAGGTGGTGGAGCAATGTAGCGAGAGCGATTCCGGCAATGTGCTCAACGCACTGACTGCCAGCCTCAATCGCTTGTCGAGCGTGAACAACGCTTCCGGGTCGCTAAGTGAGGCCACCACCCTGCTCACCAGTGCACAGATTCAAGTAGAAGAAGCGGTAGGCGAACTGAACCGTTTCCTGGATCACTTCGATGCCGACCCGGCACGCCTGCAGGACATAGAAGAACGCCTGGACACCATTTATACCCTGGCGCGCAAACATCGAATTCAGCCCACCGAAGTAGTGACGATGCAGCAGAAGCTACTGGATGAAATCGAGACCCTGAACGCCAACGATGAATCTATCGAGCGCCTGGGTGACGAGCTCGCTTCTTTCGCCCGTCATTACCAAGAGAAAGCGCGCGAACTGAGCGACCTGCGTCAACAAGCAGCCACTGGCCTGGCCAGCGCAGTGGAGTTGGAAATCCAGCGCCTGGGTATGCCGGGCGGACGCTTCACCATTGAATTGCGCACCAACGCCAGCAACGAACTGCAGCCCCACGGCCTGGAACAGGTGGAACTACTGGTTAGCGCCAACCCTGGACAGCCGCTCAAAGCACTGGCAAAAGTGGCATCTGGTGGCGAGCTGTCGAGGATCAGCCTGGCGATCCAGGTAATTACCGCGCAAACCTCTCGGGTGCCGACCCTGGTATTCGATGAAGTCGATGTGGGTATTGGCGGACCGACGGCGGAAATTGTTGGCCAGTTGCTGCGGCGCCTGGGGGACCGAGGCCAAGTGCTAACGGTGACTCACTTGCCGCAAGTCGCGGCCCAAGGGCATCAGCATTTGTTTGTGCATAAGGTACGCGGCAGTGATGCAACACACACAGCCGTGTCCAAGCTGAATAAGTCGGAGCGCGTGGAAGAAGTCGCGCGCATGCTCGGTGGCATCGATTTGACCAAGGAGTCTTTGGCGCACGCGAAGAAGATGGTCGTGGCGGCGAAGGCCTAAGCGGACAGTTTTCTCTATTATAGAAAGCACGAAGGCGACCCTAAGGTCGCCTTCGATCGTTTTGCAACGTCAATCTGCAGCGCTTGTTACTTTTTCTTACGGATGTACAGAACCAGATTATGGTCAACCAAATCGAAGCCATGCTCCTCAGCAATCTTATGCTGCAGGGCTTCGATCTCCGGGCTGGTGAACTCGATAACCTCATTGGTATCCAGGTCAACCATGTGGTCATGATGCCCACCGTCAGCCAATTCGAACACCGCATGACCGCCGTCGAAATTATGACGAACCACCAGCCCTGCGGCCTCAAACTGGGTCAGCACACGGTAAACCGTGGCCAGGCCAACGTCCTCGTTAGACTCCATCAGCGCCTTGTAGACATCCTCGGCACTCATGTGGCGCTGCTCAGCAGAATCGAGCATTTGTAGAATCTTGACTCGTGGCAGAGTCACTTTAAGACCGGCTTTGCGTAGTTCGCTATTTTCAACCATGGTTAGCTTTCTCGCGGATGCTGCTTCGCAGCTTCTCTTAATACGGGTATGATCGGCGTTTACGTTGTCCCAGCCAAGATAGTGGAAGTCGCCCACCGATGCAAAACACCAAGCTCTTGCTAACCAGTTTCACCTTTGTGGGACTGCTCGCACTCGCCGGTTGTTCATTCCCCGGGGTTTACAAAATCGACATCCAGCAGGGCAATGTCGTCACGCAGGACATGATAGACCAGTTACGCCCCGGAATGACCCGACGGCAAGTACGGTTTATTATGGGTAACCCCCTGCTGACCGACACTTTCCACGCCGATCGCTGGGATTATCTCTACAGCCTGCAGCCAGGTGGCGGTGAACGCCAGCAGGAGCGCGTCAGTGTCAGCTTCAATGGCAATGACCAGCTTGTCAGCCTGTCCGGCGACTTCATGCCTGGCGTAAGCCGTGATGAAGCCCTGCTCGGCAAGGATAACGGCACTAACGTGACCGCACCTGCGCAGGAAGGCGAGAAGCCGAAGTCTGAAGTACCGGCTAAGCCTGGATCTTTGCTCGACAAGATCCAGAAAGACATCGACGGCGTGGAAACTGTTCCCGTCCCGACGCCGCAGCCTCTGGACACCAGCCCGCAGTAAGTTTGCGGCGCCCAACAAAAAGCCCGGTATGCCGGGCTTTTTGTTGCCTGCCATTTGGAGGGCTTACGAGCCCCGCTGCTTGGCCAAAGCAGCCTTGGCTGCGCGCAGCCGGCGCGCCTCTTTCGGGTCCGCCAGCAGCGGCCGGTAAATCTCAATACGATCACCCGCCTGCACGGCATGCACTTGCGCGTTCGCGACCACCTTGCCGAATACCCCCAAAGGGCAATCAGCCAGATCCAACTCTGGAAAGTGCACGGCAATACCTGACGCCTGAACCGCCGAGCGCACGCTGGTGCCTGCTGGCACCATCACCACCAGCAAAACCTGGCGATCCATGGCGGCATATACCACCTCAATCTCAACCATGCAGTTGCTTGGCTCGCTGACAGAACGCATCCACCAACGTATTGGCCGCCTGGTTGAATAAAGGCCCCAACGTCGCACGCACGACAGGACCGGCGTAATCAAAGGAAAGATCGAGGCTTATTTTGCAGGCCTTATCGGTCAGCGCCTTAAATACCCAGACACCATGCAACTGGGTAAACGGCCCTTCCTGCAAATTCATTTCGATGGATTGCCCGGGCACCAGCACATTACGCGTTACAAAGTGCTGACTGAGGCCGCCCTTCGCGACCCCAACGCTGGCGACCATGTACTCATCGCTGCCCTCCAGCACTTCGGCTGTCGAGCACCACGGCAAGAATTCCGGGTAACGCGCCACGTCGTTGACCAGGTCATAAAGCGCTTGTGCCGGATAAGGCAGCAGCGCCGAACGTTGAATATGCGTCGTCATGTGTGCGTTATTTCCACAGCTGAGCGGCAAACATCGCGAAAGAACAGCCCGATCCGCGAAAGAAAAAAACAAGAGAACTGCCCGCATTGTCCGGGATTCGTCCAACACGCTCAAGCACGCAGGTTGACCGTAGCCGATACGCTCGCAACTCCCTATAATGCCGCCCCTATGGCTAAACAAAAGAAACACCCCACAGGGACCATCGCGCAAAATAAAAAGGCGCGACACGATTACTTCATCGAGCATCGGTTCGAGGCTGGTCTGGTCCTGGCCGGCTGGGAAGTAAAGAGTCTGCGTGCCAGCAAGCTGCAACTGGTCGACAGTTATGTGCTGCTCAAGGATGGCGAGGCGTGGCTGCTAGGCAGTCATATCACCCCGCTGACCACCGCGAGCACCCACGTGATTGCCGACCCGGTACGCACGCGCAAACTGCTGCTCAACGCTCGCGAACTGGAAAAGCTCGCCTCCTCCGTACAGCAGAAGGGCTACGCCTGCATCTGCTTGTCCTGGTACTGGAGCAAGCACCTGGTCAAGTGCGAGATCGCCTTGGGCAAAGGCAAGAAGGAATACGACAAGCGTGATACCGAGCGCGAGCGCGATTCCAATCGCGAGCTGCATCGCGCTGTGCGTAACAAGGGCAAGGAAGACTGACCCTTGCTGCGAAGTAGCCTTGGGAGCTCCCCTCGGCTACATCCCCTTGCGCCGCTCCGCACGCGCCACACGCTGAACCTCCTGACGCACCTCTTCCAACACCTCCTGCACATACAGCAGGTGACGTGTGGAAACTTCTCGCGCCTGCTCGGCCCGCCCCTCGATGATTGCCAGGTACAGATCCCGGTGCTGACTGATCAGCATGTCGCGGGTTTCCGTACGCTGCTGGTACATGCCACCGATGTTGGTCACCACGTTGCGCTTGAGCAGGTCGAACAGCCCGCGAATGGTGTGCAGCAAAACCGCGTTGTGGCTGGCCTCGGCGATAGCCAAGTGAAACCGCGCATCCGCCGCCCCCTCTTCCGCACGACTTACTTCATCGGAACGGGTGTAGCAATCCTGTAGCGCTTCGAAAGCCGCCGTAAGACGCTCACGATCGACTTCGGTGGCGCGCAGCGCTGCGTAATAGGCACAAGACGCCTCAAGGGTCTGGCGAAACTCCAACAGATCACGCTGAGCTTCGGGATTGTTTTCCAGCAGGTGCAGCAGCGGATCACTGAAAGTAGAACCCAATGACTCAGCCACGTAGTTCCCCCCGCCCTGGCGGCTGACGAGCAAGCCTTTGGCGGACAATTTCTGGATCGCCTCCCGCAAGGAAGGGCGCGACACACCAAATTGCTCAGCCAAGGCGCGCTCGGCTGGCAAGCGCTCGCCGGACTTTAGCGTGCCCTCAAGGATCATGCCCTCAAGCTGCTCGACGATATCGTCAGACAAACGGCGCTGACGCACCTGATCAAACCCCATAACTCACTCTCCACCATCCCGACCACTCGCCGGGGCCTCTATTCTGGCCTATCGCAGCGCTTGCAGCACCTATCAGAACGCCCTCGTTTCAACCGATCAGAACGACCTGCCCGCGGACCTACGACCAAAGTTTCGCGAGCGGCAAATTGACACACGCCTGCCAAGGCTTTTACTCTAGCCAACAGCGATTGTAAATTGGTATTACCAATTATCCAAGCTGACCAAACAACAACAATCAGGGGCCACCCCATATGCAAACCTGGCAACAGCTCTACAGCCCACTCGGCAGCCTCGGCCTGTCCGCACTGGCGGCGGTTATTCCGATCGTATTCTTCTTCCTGGCCCTGGCCGTGTTCCGCCTCAAAGGTCACGTAGCCGGCAGCATCACCTTGGCGCTGTCGATCCTGGTAGCGATCTTTGCCTTCCAGATGCCGGTGGACATGGCACTGGCCGCCGCCGGTTACGGCTTTGCCTATGGCCTGTGGCCAATCGCCTGGATCATTGTCGCGGCCGTGTTCCTGTACAAACTGACCGTCAAGAGCGGCCAGTTCGAAGTCATTCGCAGCTCAGTCCTATCGATCACCGACGACCAACGCCTGCAAGTGCTGCTGATCGGCTTTTGCTTCGGCGCCTTCCTGGAGGGTGCTGCCGGTTTCGGCGCGCCCGTGGCAATCACCGCGGCACTGCTCGTCGGCCTGGGCTTCAATCCACTGTACGCCGCTGGCCTGTGCCTGATTGCCAACACCGCCCCCGTGGCCTTCGGTGCACTCGGTATCCCGATCATCGTTGCAGGCCAAGTGACCGGCATCGATGCGTTCAAAATCGGCGCCATGACTGGCCGTCAGTTGCCCCTACTGTCGATGTTCGTGCCGTTCTGGCTGGTGTTCATGATGGACGGCTTGCGCGGCGTGCGTGAAACCTGGCCGGCCGCACTGGTAGCAGGCTTGAGCTTTGCCATCACCCAGTACTTCACTTCCAACTTCATCGGCCCGGAACTGCCGGACATCACCTCGGCGCTCGCCAGCTTGATCTCCCTGACCCTGTTCCTGAAAGTCTGGCAACCCAAGCGCACAGCAGGTGCACAGATTGCCGGTGCGACTTCAAGCGCAGCGGTCGTCGCCAGCGCCGGCGGTTTTGGTCTGCCACGCAACACGGTTGTCTCGCCGTACAGCCTGGGGCAAATTTTCAAGGCCTGGTCACCGTTCCTTATTCTGACCGTGCTGGTCACTATCTGGACCCTCAAGCCGTTCAAGGCCATGTTCGCCGCCGGCGGCTCGATGTATAGCTGGGTGTTCAACTTCGCGATCCCGCACCTGGACCAACTGGTGATCAAAGTTGCGCCGATTGTGACCACCCCCACTGCCATTGCGGCAGTGTTCAAGCTGGACCCCATCTCGGCGACCGGCACAGCGATTTTCTTCTCTGCGCTGATCTCAATGCTGGTGCTGAAGATCAACCTAAAAACTGGTCTTACCACTTTAAAAGAGACCTTCTACGAACTACGCTGGCCAATTCTGTCCATTGGCATGGTGCTAGCCTTCGCTTTTGTCACCAACTACTCCGGCATGTCTTCGACCATGGCACTGGTATTGGCCGGCACAGGTGCAGCCTTCCCATTCTTCTCGCCATTCCTCGGGTGGCTGGGCGTTTTCCTGACAGGCTCCGACACCTCGTCCAACGCGCTGTTCAGCTCACTGCAAGCCACCACCGCGCATCAGATCGGTGTCAACGACACGCTGCTGGTCGCCGCGAACACCAGTGGCGGTGTGACCGGCAAAATGATCTCGCCACAATCGATTGCCGTGGCCTGCGCCGCCACGGGGTTGGTGGGCAAGGAATCCGACCTGTTCCGCTTTACCCTCAAGCACAGCCTGTTCTTTGCGACGATCGTCGGGTTGATCACCCTGGCTCAGGCCTACTGGTTCACCGGAATGCTGGTGCATTAAGGCCGGTACGTAATAGGGTAAGAATCGACGCCGGACACCCATTCCGGCGTCTGCTATTTCTGGAGGACCGATGAGCCTGCCTGCTGCTTTTCTGAGCGACGTCGCACAACTGATCCCGAAAGATCGGCGTTTCGACGATCCACTTTCCACCCTCGCTTTCGGCACCGACGCTAGTTTTTACCGACTGATCCCACAGTTGGTGATCCGCGTGGAGTCGGAAGACGAGGTGGTGGCGCTGTTGCAACTCGCCCAACGCGACCGTGTGGCCGTCACCTTCCGCGCAGCCGGCACCAGCCTTTCTGGCCAAGCCATCAGCGACTCAGTGCTGATCGTGCTGGGGGACAATTGGAACGGCCGCGAAATTCGTGGGCAGGGCACCCAAATTCGCCTGCAACCTGGCGTGATCGGCGCTCAGGCCAATGCATGGCTCGCGCCTTTTGGGCGCAAGATCGGGCCGGATCCGGCGTCGATCAATGCCTGCAAGATCGGCGGCATCGTCGCCAACAACGCCAGCGGCATGTGCTGCGGCACAGCGCAGAACACCTATCACACCCTGGCAGGCATCCGCTTGGTACTGGCTGACGGCAGCCGACTGGACACCGAAGACGCGGCCAGCGTGGCGGCGTTTCGCGAACAACACGGCTCGCTGCTGGAACGCCTGGCGACACTGGGCCGCGAGACGCGGGCAAACGCTGAATTGGCGGCAAAAATCCGCCACAAATACCGCCTGAAAAATACCACCGGGCTGTCACTTAATGCCCTGGTGGATTTCGATGAGCCGCTTGATATCCTCAGCCATCTGCTGGTGGGCTCCGAGGGTACGCTTGGATTTATCAGTGCGGTCACCTATGACACGGTGGTCGATCATCCGAACAAAGCCTCGGCCTTGATTGTGTTTCCGGATGTCGAGACCTGCTGCAACGCGGTGACCGCCCTCAAGACCCAACCGGTCTCAGCCGTCGAGCTGTTGGATCGACGCAGCATGCGCTCGGTTCAAGACAAGCCGGGAATGCCCGCCTTCGTACAACATCTATCGGAAAATGCCTGCGCACTGTTGATCGAATCTCGCGCAGCGTCGCCGTCTTTGTTGCATGAGCAATTGGCGCTGATCATGGCCTCCCTGGCCGATTTCCCTGTGGAGAAACAGGTCGATTTCACCGAAGACCCGGTAGAAAATGCGCGCCTGTGGGCCATTCGCAAAGACACCTTTCCCGCCGTCGGCGCCGTACGCAAAACCGGCACCACGGTAATCATCGAAGACGTCACCTTTGCGGTCGAGCAACTGGCAATCGGTGTAAATCGCTTGATCGAACTGTTCGACAAACATCACTACGACGAAGCAATCCTTTTCGGACACGCGCTGGAAGGCAACCTGCACTTCGTGTTCACCCAAGGCTTCAACAGCGCGGAAGAAGTCGCACGCTACCAAGCGTTCATGGACGACGTGGCGCACCTGGTGGCGGTGGAGTTTGGTGGTTCGTTGAAAGCTGAACACGGTACCGGCCGCAACATGGCGCCGTTCGTTGAGTTGGAATGGGGCAGCGACGCCTATCAATTGATGTGGCAACTCAAACGCCTGCTCGACCCCAATGGCATTCTCAACCCGGACGTGGTGCTCAGCGAAGACCCGCAAATCCACCTCAAACACCTCAAGCCGCTACCCGCCGCCGACGAGCTTGTGGATAAGTGCATCGAATGCGGCTTCTGCGAGCCGGTGTGCCCGTCGAAAGGCCTGACTTTGAGTCCACGCCAACGCATCGTGATCTGGCGCGATATCCAGGCGAAGAAACGAGCGGGCGTCGACACCACCGACCTGGAAGCCGCCTACCACTATCAAGGCATCGACACCTGCGCCGCCACCGGCCTTTGCGCTCAACGCTGCCCCGTGGGAATCAATACCGGCGACCTGGTGAAAAAACTACGCAGCCGTGACGCCGACCGTACGAAAACGGCCGAATGGCTCGCCACTCATTTCGCCACTGCGCTGCAGGGCGCGCGCTTTACCCTGCATGTCGCCAACGGCGCACGCATGCTGCTGGGCGCACCTCGCCTGGCGAAGCTATCGGCCACCGTCACCAAGCTGTCCAAGGGGCAGATTCCGCAGTGGACAAACGCCATGCCGCAGCCGGAGAAAGCCATCCGCTTCAGCCCGGCGGTCACGGACGAGCGGCCACGAGTGGTCTACTTGGCCGCCTGCGTCTCACGCGCCATGGGCCCGGCGGCGGGAGATAAAGAACAGATGTCGTTGTACGACAAAACCCGCGGCCTCTTGGAAAAGGCCGGTTACCAAGTCGTCTTCCCCGACAATCAGGACAACCTGTGCTGCGGCCAGCCCTTTGCCTCCAAAGGCTACGCTGAACAGGCCGAACACAAGCGCCAGGAACTGATCGGCGCCCTGCTCCACGCCAGCCGCGGCGGGCTCGACCCGATTTACTGCGACACCAGCCCGTGCACCTTGCGTCTGGTGCAGGATCTGGCTGAAACACGGCTGGATCTTTACGATCCGGTGCGTTTTATCCGCACTCACCTGATGGATCGCCTCGATTTCACACCACAGGCCGCCCCCATCGCCGTGCACGTCACCTGCAGCACCCAGCATCTGGGCGAGAGCCAGGCGCTGATCGACCTGGCCCGGCGCTGCTCTAACACCGTGGTCATCCCGGAAGGCATTCATTGCTGCGGGTTTGCTGGCGATAAGGGTTTCACCACGCCGGAACTCAACGCCCACTCACTGCGCACCCTCAAGGACGCGGTGCAGCATTGCAGCGAGGGTATCTCCACCAGCCGCACCTGCGAGATCGGCCTGAGCCAGCATGGCGGCATTGATTATCACGGGCTGGTCTACCTGGTGGACCGTGTCACGCAGGCTCGCGCCCACTGAGCCTGCAAAAATGAGCCTGCAAATAAACAGAACCCCTGCGCGCCGGTGTAGTCATCTGCATAGGCCTCGACAAACGAGGCTCATCACTGATGTCGCTGGCAGCCGTTCAATGCCAGCAGCGTCGAGCCCTTTTGCGCAAGGAGATACCCTATGAAGCGTTCCGCTCTTGCTGGCTTGTTCATTACCGCTGCGATGCTGGCGTCCCCTGCTTTCGCGGCAGGTGATAAAGACCTGTGCCAGATCAACCTGGACAAAATCAACAACGGTAAAGCGCTGCTCGCCACCGACACCAGTGGTAAAAGTGGCGAGATAGACACCGCTGTGTCTTCGGCTAAAGCAGCCCACGCCGCCGGCGATGACAAAAAGTGCATTGAGATCACCTCGAAGGCACTGCAAGACCTGCAGAACAGCGAAAAAGGCGGCCAATAGGCAGCACGGTCAGGGACGGCTAACCTTCGGGTTGGCCTTCCGTGACGGTTTGGCGTACACTGCACAGGCTTGTCACTCACTAAGAAACAACGAGTTACAAGCACGGGGCCGTTTAGGATTCGACGCCGGTCGCGAAACTTTAGGTGCATGCCGAGTTGGTAACAGAACTCGTAAATCCACTGTTGCAACTTCTTATAGTTGCCAATGACGAAAACTACGGCCAGGAATTCGCTCTCGCTGCGTAAGCAGCCTTAGCCCTGAGCTTCTGGTACCTTCGGGTCCAGCAATCACCAGGGGATGTCTGTAAACCCAAAGTGATTGTCATATAGAACAGAATCGCCGTGCAGTACGTTGTGGACGAATCGGCTAAAACTTACACAACTCGCCCAAAGCACCCTGCCCTTCGGGTCGCTGAGGGTTAACTTAATAGAAACGGCTACGCATGTAGTACCGACAGCGGAGTACTGGCGGACGGGGGTTCAAATCCCCCCGGCTCCACCACTTGATCAACTAAAGACGTCCACGGACGTCTTTTTTTGTGCCTGAAATCCAGTAAATACAGGGGTTTCAGCGCTTATGAGAACTTTGGAGAGTTTCTGAGTTCCAGCCCGTTTGGTATCCCAGGTGGTATCCCGGACTGCCAAATGCTATTTTCAGGATACCAAAACGGTGCTGGAGGTAGCCCCATGCCTACTAACGCAACCCGCCTCTCCGATCGCCAGCTCAAGGCAGTCAAGGCAACTGGTAAAGATTTCGTCCTCAGCGACGGCGATGGCTTACAGCTTCGAGTCCGCGCGAGCGGCTCAATGATGTGGAATTTCAATTACCGCGAGCCCCTGACCAGAAGCCGTATCAATATGGCACTTGGTCCATACCCCGACCTTTCGCTAGCCAACGCCCGGAAGAAAGCCGCAGAGGCGCGTGAATTGCTCGCTTTGGGCACGGATCCCAAAACCCAGCGTGATGAGGTAAGGCAAGCCAAACTTGCTGAGACTGAACACACTTTCGAGAAGGTGGCCACCGCCTGGTTCGAGCTGAAGAAAGACTCCGTAACCAAAGCCTACGCCGAAGACATTTGGAGATCGCTGACGCTTCATGTTTTCCCAAGCATGAAAACAACGCCGCTCTCTCAAATCACTGCTCCGATGGTTATCAAGATCCTTCGTCCAATCGAGGCCAAAGGGAGCCTCGAAACCGTGAAACGATTGAGCCAACGACTCAACGAGATCATGACCTACGGGGTCAACTCCGGGCTGATATTCGCGAACCCCCTCAATGGAATTCGGGCGGTGTTCAAGAAACCCAAGAAAGAGAACATGGCTGCGCTACCACCTGAGGAGCTTCCCGAGCTCATGATGGAAATCGCGAACGCCAGCATCAAGCGCACGACCCGCTGCCTAATCGAATGGCAACTGCACACGATGACCCGCCCTGCCGAAGCAGCCACCACACGATGGGCAGATATCGACTTCGACAAGCGCATATGGACCATTCCGCCAGAGCGCATGAAAAAGCGTCGGCCGCACACAATCCCTCTTACCGATCAGGCACTTTCGTTACTGGAGACGCTCAAGCAACTCAGCGGTAACAGAGAGTACGTGTTCCCCTCTGATAGAAATCCCCGCACCCATGCCAATAGCCAGACCGCCAACATGGCGTTGAAGCGCATGGGCTTTCAGGACCGTCTAGTCAGCCACGGCTTGCGCTCGATGGCGAGCACCATCCTGAATGAGCATGGCTGGGATCCGGAGCTGATCGAGGTCGCACTGGCGCATGTCGACAAGGACGAAGTTCGTAGCGCCTACAACCGGACGGATTACATCGAACGCCGGCGTCCGATGATGGCTTGGTGGAGTGAACATATCCAGAAGGCGGCCACCGGCAGCCTGTCGGCATCGGCCATCAATCAAACTAGAGATCGCAACGTCGTACCGATTCGCTGAATATCCAAAAGGGGTGCGCCACCGGCTACGATCCGTGTCGTGTAGTAGGGCGAGAGGAGTAACTACAGTTGCCAGATCTCTGGTATGCCTGCGCTTTTTCAGCCAAGCCCCTGAGTATGGGAAGGCTCCGCATTCCCATACTCAGGGGCTCACGCTTAAAGATCTATCAGGCAACCCCGACTTTTGCCTTTCTACGACGGATCAACCCTGCTGTTAACTCGTAGTAGTAGATGGTAGCTGGAGCTGAGCACCGCAAATAGTGCTCCAGAAACCATCTCACGTGCTTTTCTCTCCAGGACCAGGGCGTCGCGCAACCCCAGCGTTCACGAATCACCTCGTGCATCCTTTCTGCTTGCCTGATGTGCCGCTGCCGCGTGGCATGCGCACCTTTGAGCACAGGGCTCAGAAACAACGCTATGTCGAACTCGGACGTCATCGCCGACCTCCGATGTAGGCACTCACCACATCGATGCGGTTATGTCCCAGCTCGTGGCTGATCTGCTGTCGTGCATGCTGATCAAGCTCTCGATCGTCTCGATGAACACGACCGCCATTGATGGGTGTATTCAAGCCAGTCAGTTGCTCATACCGCTCACAGGCGTAAGCCGCCCGCAGCTCATGAAAGCCTTTCAATCCATGCTCGTGCAAGATGTCCCGTGCCGGTCGCACAACTGACTGCATAAACTCTTTGTAGCTCTCATTGGGGGTCAACAGGTTCCGACTGCGACTGGGTGAAGCCTCCCAGGCCCTATCCAAGGCGCCACGGATTTGATCAGTGACCGCGATCCAACGCGGTGCTGACGCGCCTGATCGACCGCCTTTGGTGCCGTCCTGGATGTTGATCTTGCCCAGTTGCTCGGCCTCACGTTGCAGTCGGGGCAGGTCCGCCAAGATCGCTTCACGCAGACGCATACCAGTCTCCCGGGCCAGGTGCACAATTGCGGCCACTCGTTGCTGACCCCGCTCTGACAGTGCGCGTGCGATCAACTCAATCTGAGCACGATCTTGGCCTTGCGGGGCCTCCCCGCGCACGCTTGAGCGCTGCAAACCCAGCGCCTTGCTCGGACTGGGGATTTTGACGTACTGATCACCGCGCAGCGCAGCCATCGTTCGGTTCACACTGGACAGTCGGTTCTGCGCGGTGGCGATGCCAACGTTGCCCTGGTCCACTTGCTCCCGCATATAGGCGGCGTACCGCATGAGGATCTCGCGGTCGATCTGTCGCGCGTCATTTAGCCTCGGCCCTTCCTCGAATCGACACCAATGCACGAATGCTTGCCAGCGATCGCTATGGGCTTTGACGGTAGCAAAATGGCCGTCGCCAAATAGATCTTTCAAGGCTTGCGGTCCGGCATAGCTGAGCTGGCGACCGAAGCCGAAATTGCGCCCCGCTCGCTTACCGACGCGAGCCATTTTTCTGTTCCTGATCGACTGCAGCGAGCTCATGTTGAAGCGCTCGCCAGTGTGCGCCTACGATGGCGAACTGGGCCCAATCAGTAGGGCGAAAACACAGCGTGTTGTCGACGACGTAGAGATGCGCCCCCTCCTTTTCTAACCACTGGATAATGGCTGTCGTCGAGGTGATAGTTTTACGATCGGTGGCGACATCGGCGACAGCGGCGACAACCCTTGTCCTACCTGGTTTTGAGCGTGGCGACAAAGTGGCGACACTCCCGGCGACAAACCGCACTTTCGGCTCATTGTGACGTTGAGCTAAGTGGTTGCGCAGTGCTTCATCAAGATTAAACATGGCGCACCTCGAAGGTGTGGCCGTCGGTGATCAGCCACTGATGATCAAGCAACTCGACTAACAGCTTGGTGGCATGGCGACTGCTTTTACGGGCAAAGCGGGGGCCGTTGCGGTTCAGGTCTCGAATACTAAAGCGCTTCCAATCTTTGACCTGCAGCCAGCGCAGCAGCCGGTCTGCCTCCTCTTTTACCCTGCACATCGGTTCCTGCTCGGTCAGGCGCTGGATCTCGGTGAGGTAGTAGCCGACTAAGGCCGAGGCCCGTTGGATATGATCGACCTCCACGACGCTGCTCTCCTCCACTACTGCCAGATTGCCGGCGACGCGCAGCAGGTTGTCGGCGGCCTTCGATCCGCTAGGCCGTACGCTTGCCAACTCGCCAAACTCACCCAACTGGGTCTCGATGGCATCATGCAGATCAACCCAGCGACGACGAGCCAATGGACTGAGGCTCAGCGGTGACAGCCGCAAGGCACCGTCAGCGGAAAGCGACCAAGGCTGATGAAACAGGGCCGAAAGACGGTGGTGATATCGCTTTAGGGCGGGGTCTTTTGACAAGTCGACAGCCTGGTAACTGCGTTGTCCGGCCAGGCTGGTGGGCCAGGTCATGAGGCAGCGACCGAGAATGCCTTGCCCCTGCAGCAACGGGTCACTGAGTAACTGCATGGCTAGATACGGTTGCAGCATCAGGTGCAGGCTTAAGCGTCGATCGTAAGCTCGCAAGCTTTCACCCACCATGGACCGCGCGCGATCTATCGGACTGCCGTCCCAGAGTGACGACAAGGTCGTAACCGCTTTCAAACGGTTATCCCGACTCATGGTGCTGCTACCGAGGAATTGTCCCCCCTCGTCACAGAACAGGCCCATGCTCGGCAAGTCATGGCAGAGTCCCTTGATCAGGGCCTCGATAGTCGGATCCGTGGTGATCAGCCTAGGTGCTGAGGGCTCCGCTTCAAGCGGTACGCCGTTTGTGGGGTTGGGATCGCCAGGGTTGACACGCTGCGCCTGTCGCTGCGCGACACGGTACCGGGCGAGTTGTTCGCGATAGCGCTGCCACTGCTCACGCTCCCATTGCCGTGCGGGCAGCAATGCAAATCGATCTGCCGCCGTTTTGCGATCGCCGGATGCCGCCACGGTGATCAGGTACAGCGACAGCGGATAATTTCTCCCATCGAGCTGTAAGCCCGCATGACCTTGAGTGGCCAGCGCCGAAGCAGCCAGCACCGATTGTGCAGCCAATGCCTGGGGCACCCCGATGACCTCAGCCATGCGTTCGACTGCAGGCCCAAGAATCCCACCCAGTGCCTGCACCGGATAAGGCTGGGCCACGGGATTCGACTCAATCAGCGGTCGAGGTAGTTGTGGTAGTTCAAGCTTCGGATCTAACTGCTGCATGGGCCGTCTCCTCGTCATTGCTGGTTGTCCTCACGTAGTCCCGCCACGGCTGTTGAGTGTTATCAGGGATCAAGGCCCCTGCGGCCTGTGAGGTGTTCACTGACGCGGAACGAACGGCTCATTACGACCGAGAGCAAGGGCATAAACCCATGAATCTGGCCTCCTAAACGCATCCGAAGATGCGGGCGGGTGGAGGCTGTGCCGACTGACGAGTTCGGCACCTGGATATCCTGGGTGAGAGAAGGCAACAACATCGACACCTGGGGCATGCCTGACTGTCAGTCAGGTGCAGCCTTTCCATAGGCTGCGGCACCGGTGCCTGTGTTGTTGTGGATGGCGACGAATCGGATTTGTCAGGCCGATTGTCACGAGGAGAGTTGCGGCATTGCCCTGTACTACGTGGCTTGCAGCAGTGCTACGAGCGCCCGTCTCTTTCCACAAGAAAGAGACGGGCAAAGTCTGGCGCAGCGAGGTGTGCCAAAAGGTGAGGTTGCTGCAGCGCAGCGAAGAAGGGCTATCGTCTGCCGCAGTAGGCAGATCAGTCGAGTAGGCATCCATCACTCTTGCGGAGTGACCGTGCGAGCCGCCGGACGCTAATCGCACTCTGGGAGAACCACCACAAAGTGGCGTAGCTTTGAAGGTTCTGGCTACCTGGGCTGTTGCTGTCAACGACAGCGGTCCGTGCGCCAATTTTTATACCCACTCGAAAAGGCGGTCAAGCGTCACGGGCAAAGTGCGTTAAATTGGCGACTGTCGCCACTTTTGTCGCCACGCTCCAGGCAAGGTTCTGCATGGGTTGTCGCCGGTGTCGCCCCTGTCGCCACACCTATATCCATGCCCAACGAAAAGATCCGCTTTGACACTGAAACGGCTCTGCGCCCGATACAGATCACGAGCAATTACTGACGGGTAAAAGAAGGCTGGCGCTAATCAAATTTGAAATGAAAGCGGGGAACGCGGTGGCTGCAAGAAAAAGCGAGTGAACCCTCCGATCGGCGCGATCAAAGATCGCTTGATCGGAGGGTTTGGCGGGAAAAGCAAAGTCTCAAACGTCAATTACAAACTCAGGCATCGAAGCTGGTTGATTGGGAAGTGACTGCCTCACGTCGCATGATCAGCGTCTGCTGCAACCGCAGCAGAAAACCTGCTTCAAATGCTTCTTGGGGATCACCTGGACGATGATGCTTTCGGTTTTGCGCCAGTGCCCACCACAGCGGCAATGATGAGCCATCGAGCCAGGTCTCAGCGCACCGAACGCCGTCCTCAATCATCGGGCGGAATTCATTGCCCCATGGTGTTCGGAGACCGGGACAGCCTTCAGCGGAAGGGACAGAGACGTACTCACCAGCCTGTTGATGAACGCGCTGAGCTGGGATACCGGACAAACATCGAAACGCCTTGTCGAACAACACAGCCGCATCATCCAGTAGCTCTACAGCTAGCTCAACATCCTGGGGAAAATGAAGCAGAATACTCTGTGCGCCATTAAGCCGAAGAGTGGCAGCCTGTCGTAGTTTAACCGCGGCATCTTCGGGGGTGAGTGATGCTGTATCGATGGTGTTGGGTTTGGGAAGGGTGATTAGAAGCGATAGATCAAACATCACGGAATCCTCCGAGATAGTTTGCAGCTTGATCCAAATCGCCAGGGCGGCGCACGTGCTTAAAAGGGGGACAGGGCATTTTCCTTATCTCCTCGGACAGTTAAGGAGCCGTCCACCCAGCCGTTCTGACACGAAATGGGTGGCGGACCGTACGGGGGTCAGAAACCGGCGTCCGAGGGAACCGGCCAGGCCGAAGCCTGCCCCGCACGGACCGCCATAGAAAAGCAGCAGCTAAGCCTCTGTAAGCACTTAATCGCCGGCTATGGCGCTATGCGCCTCGAACAATGCAGGTTCTGACACCCGGCCACGGGATTGACCGCGACAGAGCAAAGCGTAAATGTGAAGCCGCAACAACACAAGCGCGGGGCACCAATATACTCAGCATCCGAATGAAAACTGTAGGCCGGACGCTAATGCTTGCCGATGCCTGGGTGCTCTACCGTTTCCCATCTAACCAAACGACTACAAATTCAGGTCACGCTGATAGAATCGGTAACGCGATACATGACATCCTTCCGGGAAATAGTATGAATACAGAGCTGACAGAAGAAGACATGCGTCGGGCGCTATTCGGAGAGTCTGCGCCCCATAAACCAGCAATTAACTCACACGTGCAAGACACCGCTCAGGATGTCGTGATCGCGGAGCCAGTAAAGACAACTAATAAAAATAAAATTTCAAAAGCTTTTACTCCCAGGTTGAAAGTCACACTGAGGGTGGGGAATGAATTCGAAGGCAAAATGCACGAACTCATACATGAGGCCGACACCCTGAGCTCCCTCGTTGCGGAGCAAGAAGCCACAAAGATAGCTAGGAAAAAATTCAGGTTTGTGGAGGTTATTTCGGTCAAGTCGATGTAAGCGTGCCCTCTAACTGCCCATTAAACCGCATTCCATTCCAGCTATTAACGCAACCGATCAACTGGTGTTGATTGAGGCCTCAAACCTCAATTACGTTAGCCGTTCGCAGTCCTTAACACCAACGCTCCATCCAAAGTCTCAAGCCCTTACTGAATGCCAGCCCTCTCCGCCGCCCAGGGTAGAGACGGGCAAAAACCGGCCAAGAGAAGTCATTCAATATGTCTACTAAAGTGGGAGCTATTCACCGCGCTTGAGTGCTCTGAACCGCCTAAGAGCCTCGATGAGGCTGTTTGCCGGCGTTAGCCTCCCTTTGGTTGATTGGTGCTTACGGGGACAGTCTTTAGGACATTGGTATCGGCGATGGAGACGTGCTGGTGGTGGAAAGGCTCTGGAGCCACTCAAGGGCGACATTGTGGTCGTGGTCACTGGCTCTGATTTCTGCCACAAAGAATACAGGGAGCGCCTAGGCAAATCTCCGGCTCTGCGGGCTCACAACTCCCTCAACGGAATCGGTAGGAGAGTGGGAAGACGTTGAGCTGTGGGGTATCGTCCAGCGCAACCTCCATCGTGTGTCTCGGTTATGAGTACGTTATGACGACCAGAAAAGAAGCGCTATCCCGTTTGACCAAGCAGGTTATAGATACCCGCAGCGCTGTTCGTGCAGGGCTCGAAAGTGTTGAGAAGGATCTGCGCGAGGGAATGAACGGCTTGAGCGTCGATGCCCGTGGAAAAAGAGTAACATTCGCCCAAGTCGATGAGGATGATTGGGAATATGGGCTGCTGAACTTTGACGGTACAAATTTGAGAGTCCTGACTTCTACTACCGTTGAAGACGGTCATAACTACGGTACACCTTGGGAAGGTCATATGACTTCACGACATATGAGCGAAATTAAGGATGATGAAATCATCACAAAATTGGCCTCTCCTGATTCCATTAAATCCATCTGGACCGCCGTTGAAGAGCAAGTCAATGAAATGCTTAGCGACGCTAAAAGTTCAGCAAAGCTTTTGTCAGAATTCTCAGATATTCAAAGTGAAAGTATCCACAAGCAGCTAGTAGATTTAATGAATGGTGATTATTTTGAGAAGCAATGGGTAAAAGCCCGTTTGGCAATAGAAACGGACGCTAGTGACTCCCTAACGCGCACAACGCAATTTCTTGAGTCTGTTTGCCGCCATTACCTCGAAAAAAGGAAAATTTCTTTAGGCAACAAAAAAACAATCACCGACTTTATAAATGCTGTCGTGGGCGATTTTTTACCATTAAAGCTACTCAATGGCGAGGATCATACGGCAGATATTAAAGCATTTTTTGGTGGAGTTAAGGGAATATCCCAAAGTGCTGGTGCATTAAGAACACATTTGGGCACGGCGCATGGTGGAGATAAAACCGCCAATGCTGATGAGGCTCGCCTTTCAAATAATCTTGCTGGTGCCGTTGCAATCTACATTCTGGAAAAACTGAAAGAACGGATGGTCTCAGAAAATGAGTGACGATGGATTTGCAGAGCTGGCCGCTCGATCAGCTAAGGTAAAAAACGAGAACCTACAGTTACTGCTTGGGCTAAGAGCTTTCGAGCAAAAGCTTTTGGATTTGGTCGAAGGGCTTGGGTGTGGTGGTAATAGTGAAACCATTGCTTTTGATGAAATTCTTGACCAAGAAAATGAACCAATTGGGCACACTGCTTGCTATCTCGCATTTACTGGTCGGGAGCTTAAGATTTGCTGGAAAGAGGCGCCTCGGCAAAGCGAGTACGATTACTGGACTTACTGCTCGCTGGAGGAAGCAGGCACTGATATGCAGAGACGCGTCAGTGATTCCAGGGTTCTGAATTCGCTGGTAGCTGATTTACTCCAGAACCTTGACAGGGAGTTTATTAAAACCACCTCAGTGGTTCAGTCGCTTTCTCAATTTGTGACTATTGAGAAGGCCGAGATTGACGCAGATCTCGATGCCCTGTTCAACGGCCATCCCATGCTGCTGGATTCATGGCTGAAGGCTAGAGGATGTGTCCTGACCGATCCAGAGCTTTGCATTACGTTAAGCTGCAGTCACATCGAAACTGTACTGAAAGGTTGCCTCAAGTCACTAGGTGAAAGTGGTTACGAGAAGGAGACAGTCGAACGGCTGTCCTCCAGCATTTTGAAAGCGCTGAAAGCATCGGGGACTATTGATGACAACACGTCCCAGATGCTGCGGGGTGCGGCTACGATTTTCCAATGTGTAGGGGCTTCTAGGAACGATAAAAGCGTCTCACATGGAAAGGACGCCGGTTACGTGCCGCCAACATCTGACCTTGCGCAGACCATCAACCATCTTGCCGGTGTCGCCTCGGTATTCGTGATGAAGCAGACCGACCTTGTGTTGAAGGGGAGATGACATATTGCTTGGCCCAGAGCCAGGATTTTCTTCACGCATTGGAAATCGTGAGGGCCAAACAAGTTACCAAGCCTTAGCATGAGCATGAGCATGATGCGATAGCATCTACGCCCAACGCCGCCGTTTCTATGAAAGACGTCAAGTGGATGGCCGTAAACGGCGAAAAAAACGAACCGTAATAAAAGGAAAGGCCTCTGACCCGCAGCTTCCTACACTAAGCATTTCCAACCGGTTACTGGCCTTCTCTATCCTCGAAAGCAATCAAGTTTTTCAGGACTGTTTGCAGCACTTTGAACTGTATATATATACAGATAAGATGAGGCTGTTCGTATATACAGTTGTTTTTCTACGAAAGAAAATAGCTAGCCGCAACGACGAAATGTAATCTTGCGAGCCTGAGTGATATCAAAATAGTTGCATACCCAGGCCGGCCATGGCTTCATACTCCCTTGAAAGGTCATGGATGGCATTCTCAGTAATTGCCAATCATATCCGAACGGCAAAATGATCACACTGAGACCTTTAAATGGGCACACCGAAAACATTTATGGAGAAGACCGCCGCGCCAGGTGCCAGCGCCGGTTTCGACTACCAGTACTATTATTTCCTCTACAGGATATTAAACCTAAAAAAAGGTCAATCTGTAGGTCTAGAGATCAAGGACGACGTTCACACCGACATTGATAATGACTTGCAGCTCTTATTCCAATTGAAGCATACGATCCAAAAGCAAGCTGACGGAAAACCTATTGCGCTCACAGAACTCGACGCGGATCTTTGGAAAACTCTTCATAATTGGGCCAGAGTCATCTCTGATGCAAACGATGGTCGCTCAACCGAAGCTGCTCAGCTAATTTTTGTCGCTAAGACGGAGTTTCATCTCGTAACTAACAAAAGTGTGAGCAGCTCTAACAAATTCGTAAAATTATTAGCCGCTTACGTCGAAAATCACAGCCCGGAAAACCTAGAAAACATCGCCTCTAGAATATCCGAGCTAGAGGCGTCAACCTCAGATGCTATTATAAATGGATACATAAATGCTGTCGCAGGCCTCAACACATCGATAAAGCGGGAATTTTTCAAGAAAATTCATTTTGAGCTTTCCGAAACAGAGATCATTCAAAAGATCAAAAATTCAATCGCTGAAAAATTTATCAAACCCAACAGGATTGATGAGGTCTACGAACGACTTAATTCAAATATACGAGACAGTAATTATTTATCAATATTGGACGGCAAAGCTTTTACTGTAAAATTTGATGATTTTTTTACCAAGTTCTGGAGCATTTTTCAGGATGGCCGAGATAACAAGCTCTCCAGCCTTCGTTTTGAGCCCGCGCTTCCAGACAATCTACTCAGCCAACTGTTCATTCAGCAACTCTCTGCGATTGATGATATTTACGATTACGAGGAGGAGATCATCACGGAATATACCACTCACAAAATAAGGCTAGCCCGTAGCTTAGAGCAATGGGAGCAGAACGGAGAGGTAGTTCATGATGAAATTCAAGCGTTGCATAGCGAAGTACATTTAAGATGGAAAAACAATCACCGCCTGGCATATCGTGGATGCAAACCGGAGCAGATCAAAGAAAGGGGGCAGTCCATTATCAATACAATGCGTCTAGAAAAATACAAGCTGGGCGGAGATGAACTTAGCACCGAATACTCTAATGGCGAGCTATATGAACTCTCAGATATAGGCCGAATTGGTTGGCATCAAGACTGGGAGAAATTGTGAGCATGAGTGAAAAACGCACCATGACTTGGAGCGGATACAATAACTCAGGTATTGCGGCAGTTGCTATTGGCATGACACTCAATCACTGTCATTCCCTTACCCTTGCTAAAGCACTTCTTGTAATGCCCCTCGTAATGCATGCTCCTACCGTAAAATATTTAGCGAATGGCAATACTCGCTCACGAGAAATTTCCTCGCTAACGGCTATAAGGCCGGATTTCGTCCATAATTTCAGCCAGCGTTACCATGCAAGCCTAATCCACACGATTAATGGATTACAGCTTTTGCACAGCCTAGATTTTATAATTTACAAAGATATTATTTTTCAGGCTAAGGCATTTGAAGCGGGTCCCGAGTTTGGAAAGCGGGTCGAACTCATTACAGCCGCTTCACGAGAAATATCTCACCTTCTCAAATCCTCTGAAGAGGAATTATATTTGAATCTGCGGGTGCAATTGTGAAATTTGGAATTGATAAGATCCGCCTATGGTCTAACCATGGAAAAGTTCGCGACGTCGAATTCGAACGTGGAAAAATTAACGTCCTAACTGGAGGTAGTAGTCGCGGCAAGACCTCTCTGTTGCACATTATCGATTATTGCCTTCTTTCTAGCGAACATAAACTACCGCACGATGTAATTAATGATAACGTCGCATGGTATGGCCTTCAGCTCTACATTAACGATAAGACATTCACAATTGCCAGAAAAAGCCCAACTGCTCAGAACGTATCTGACCAACTTTATTTTTCAGGCATTGGCCTGATGCCTGAAGTCCCCGAGGCTAATGCAAAGAGCGACGATATTAAGGCCATTCTTCAAGCGGAGTTTGGGTTAGATAGTAGCGTTGTGCTTTGGGGCGGGCGCGGCCTCAAGCAAGGTACTCAGATGTCATTCCGGTACTTCATGCTGATGAATACCATGTCGGAGAACACAATAACCAATAGCGAAGTCTACTTTGACAATCAGCAAAAAGACCGCTACCGAGTAGCCCTTCCCCAAGTTCTGGATCTCAGCCTAGGTATTGATACTCTCGAAAATATCGCTGCCCGCGAACGCAAAAAAGATATTCAGCGACAAATTGATAACCTCGAAAAAAAGAAAGAAAAACTGTCAAATGGAAAGAGTTTGTTTGAAGGGGAAGCGAGAAAGATTGCAGCTACTGCAGCAGAGTACGGCTTAATCGAGAAAATTCCAAAAGTCGTCGACATAGCTTTCTTGAAAGGGATTGTAGATAGTTGCCCTTCTCCAGAGGCAACTGGCCAAGACGCTAAGCGCTATGCGGACGCCAAGGCGAAAATGTTTGAACTCAACCGAAAAATGCGAAAGCTACGGGAGTTCACCGATGAACACAAACAATATAAAGCCACACTCAAGGTCACGCTCGATAGCTTAAAGCCGTTAGAAACGTTATTAGACCAGACAGACCAACTAATCAAATCTGAAATTTTTGACGACTTGATAGTTGGCCTTAATGCTGACTTGCGTGCATTAAAATTGGCAACTGCTACTAAACAGCCTGTAGACACACAGGTTGCGAGTATGTTGCGGGACCTTGAGTTTGAAAAGAAAGAGCAGCAAAAATATATAGACTCCTTACCAAAGAAACCAAAGTCATTTGAGACCGCGATTGATCACGCTCGATTTCTCGGAAAAATAGAGGCCAAGCTAGAATCGTACCATGAAGTTTCGAGTGATGATCGAGACAGCTATACCGGCCAAATTGCTGATCTACAAGAATCCGCTAATGAGATTCACGTTCACGATGTAGCAGAGGTCCGACAAAACGTCAATCGTCAAATTGACGATATCGCGCAATCCCTGCTGGCCGAAGCCGATTTCGTCATGGACAATTACGTTACTTGGCATCCAGCATTCAGTTTTAAACATAACATCCTACAACTTAGAAAACCACAGTCATCACTCGTCGAGAACGTCGGAAGCAGCTCCAACCATATGTTCATGCATCTGATCTTATTCCTCGCTTTGCATGAGGCTTCTGCTGCAAATAAATCTCGTTTTGTACCAAACTTTCTATTTATGGACCAACCTAGCCGCCCGTACTACGGTGAGGAGAAGTTTAAGGATGAGATCCATTTAAAAAGCTCAGACGCCGCTAGAGTAAGTCAAGCTTTCGTGATGCTCGACAACTTTATAACTCGTATGAAACTGAAGCACGATACAGAGTTTCAGATGATTGTTCTCGAACACGTGCCGATCGATGTTTTCAAAGGCATGAAAAACGTACATGTATTACCAGAGTTCCGAGAGGCCAATGCTCTAATTCCAATGGAGTGGAAAAACCGAACGCGCAACTGATTCTGAGCTATCTAGTCATCCGATAATCGTGGGAAGGGGGCACGCATTTAATTTTTATATACGGCTTATATAATTAACTTGCCCTCTCCCCCCAATCGTATCCGTACGAAAACGATCAAGGTGAAACCGCTCTAGAGGTTCTTATGGCACTATGGATCGACGGGTTAAAAATAACGAAAGACCACTTGCACAACGTTATTCGTAAATTCAAACCCTCTCAAATGCCTGAGGATATTCGCTTCCTTCTCGATAAAATCGAGCTAAAACCACAGTAGATCGTTAGTTCGCCCCTCCCTAATGCACTTTAATAAAAACTCGCTAGGGCCAACTTAAATGTCTTTACTTACAAAAATTTCGTCCACATTCATACAAGCAGCGCGAGTTCCGGCCACAGTTCTAACCCACAGATTTGTGAGAGTCGAGTCAGACTTTGATAGCAGGATGCTGACGTGTACTGCCTCTCATTCTCCCCGGGTGTGAATATCCTGATAACACTCGTTCTACTAAAAAATACTCAAGATGCATGCTGACCAGCCTCAGAAAAGTGAAGCCTGACGCTTGGGATTGAGCACCTCGACCGGTATATCGTAGAGTGCGCTCATTCCATTGCGAAAGTCCTTGATGCCGCCGTAGCTGGGATGACGAATCGCAACCACCTCAACACCGAACCGGCTGGCGTAATTGAATGCATCCTGCCCAATCGCAACCACGCGGCGAACTTTCAGCCACTTGATCAGCATTTCATTCAGTACGTCAACCTGCTGGAGTTCACGGGCCGTGAACTTGCGGTTGGTGAACGGATTTCCTGGCTCATGGGGATGAAAAGGGAAGACGTTCCACAACATGGGCGGGAGATCAACCGCTCGCAATACTGACCAGATTTCAGAGGCCGTACGTTCTGCGAGCGCCGGACCAACGGTCGCTTGCTTAAAATTTGAGCCCGGATATCTTTGTGTCATCTCGGAGAGATGGTATTCATCCGTAAGTGCAAGTCCTGTCCGTCTCCCGCCACGGTAGCCGAGGTCGCGCCCCATCCAAATCGTGTCCACGCCAATCTCTAAGGCGGCGTTCAAATAGCCACGAAGATTGCAACGACGCGCCGATACGGCATCAGAGCGGTCGTGGACCGGACATTTGTCAGCGTATGGGTTGAATACGTTGTCCAGCTTCAATTTAGACAGGGCATTCACGAAGGCTGTAGGGGTCATTGCTGCTCGTTCTTTACAGGAGGTTCAAAACGCATGATGTGCGGAATCACGCCAACGATCACAATGCCGCCGCAGTGTGTTTATAAGTTTCGGGAGATCTAAAAGCCTGTCAGTATGGCTTTTTCCCACAGCCAGAGCTCGAATTTCTCAATCTCATAGCATTCCGCCATGCTCTTGATGAGCTTGAGGATGCCGTAACCACGAGTGCCTTATCTGATTCGGAGATAGATGATGTGAGCCTTAACGTAGTTAAAAAGCCAGGTTGCAAAACCTTCCTCAATGATCATCGAGCGAGCTCCGTCCTCATCACGAGATGAGACATCATCTCACGACCACACCAGCACCGACGACGGTGTGCAAGCAGCGCTAGAGCTTGCGCGTGCTGATTCGACGTTACAGTTACGGTGAAGTAAACCTCTGTTTCAGCCGCTACGCATATGAGTGTCAGCGAAGGGCGGCGGGCTCGAGCTCGATTTGGCGTTCCCCCCTGAGCGTTATCGCCATGACGCTGGCCGGCTTCGAAAGCCTTGGGTAGGAAGCGATTTAAACCAAATGTCCACCTCAATCCTAAACGCTTCCGAGAACGTGCTTCGGTAGTTCCGTGCTGGAGGGTACAAATCCTCGCCCTGGAAGTTGCGCAGGTAAGCGGGTATCTCCACCGCATTGGCTCCCCAATAAACGAACTCTTCTCCGATAAGCACATTGTCGGAGCCCAAATCCCTTACCAAGTTAGCTTGGTTGATGAGTCCGCCGTCAAAGCTGTGATGGGAGTCTTCCTGGACCCATGAATCGTTCACGACGTGATAAATGTTGTCCCCATACGCCATGCTCTTGCTTGAGTACAAATCAGGCCGTTTTATTCTGAACCTCTCGTCCTCCCAGTATTCCTGAAACGAAAGCTTCTGAGAGACTCTCATTACAAAAATGAGTTTTTCCGGCAGGTTCAGTCCTACGCTGCCACAGCCAACCACAATATCGCCTACTCGAGCAGCCTTCCTGATTTGAGGTTTGCATGTTCCCAGCGTGCAGATGCCATGAAATGGATTTGGAGCGAAGCCATAATCCCTCACCAGCTTGTACGAGAAGACCTTTGGGACTGGGCTCATTGACACTTGACCCGGTTAATATCTCGTTTAGGGCTAGGGGACCCATCAGCCTGCTCCCAGACCTGCTTGCCCTGGATCACATCTTTCAATTGCGGGCTGTCGATGGTTAGTACAGAACTGGCGATGTCATCGAATATTTGCGGTAGGGATTCAACATTTTCGGCGACAGCAACAATTTTTTTACCTGACGCCCCTGCGTGGCCCGCTGCAGCTGTCAGGCAGTCAGAGCCTTCTTCCGGGATCAGAAAAATGCAGATGACGGCATTGTCGATGCAACTTTTGATTTCTTCGGATATAGCCCCTGCCGCCTGCGCTGCTTCCACGACTTCCTGCTCAGCCTCTGCTGTGCAAACGTCAAAACCTTCCTCGGCAAGCTGCTGACAGACTGACTGCGCTTCCGCGTCCATTCCTGTAGTGAATACGACGCAGGCTTTCTGACTGCTCATGATTGGAACCCCCCTTCTACTGCCCGGTATCGGTTGTTTTTATTTCTGATCAACAATGATCGGTGGTCGGGGCCAGAGTTTGGTTCTCAGCCGACGACTCGGGACCGGCATGCCGTAATGCCGCTCAATCAGCCCACCTGACGACTTTCACTATTCGTCGTCACCCTCGCGAAAGCTGATCGTGTGATTGTCGAAGTCGGCGGTGATGTACCCTTTCCGGGAGCTAGAGAGCTTCCGGAAAATATCAAACCCTTCCAAGATCGCTTTCTCCCATTGCCACAAGGCGCATCGTTCGACTTCGTAACCCCTTACGAACTCTTGAATCGATTTCAACAGGTCGTAGTCGATGTGATCGACATTCTCAAACAGATCGCACTCAAGACCGCGGCCAAAAATGAACGTGGCCACGCCTTCTTCTATGAGGATGGCCCTAGCGCCGTCTTGGTTTTCGTCTACGTCAGGAACACTTTTGCGCTTGAGGTGAAGAAGAGCTCTTAGGACAGGCGACCAGCCTAGATGCACGGCGAATGCGATATGGAAAACATCGTGAAAACGATAGTCATCACGCTCCATTTTGTTGTCGGTAAGGCGATCGCCAATGATGATCTTGTTGCACTTTTGAATGACGTACTGCTTACCGCCAATGTTCTCTTCGGCGATGAAAAACTCTAAATGCGAAGGCAGCCTTTCATTTTTTGGCATCTCCGCATCAATTCTTGGGGGATAGGTAATCTCCCCAGGCCAGCGGCTGAACGTTTTTTTGAGGTTCCCAAGGGCGGCCGCATCCATATCCACCCCGGCAGAATCTGCAGCAGCAACCAGTGCTCGGAAAATGTCCACCAGATGCGCCGAAAGCTTGTCCCGATTTCTGGTGAACGTGTCGTTCTTGAAATCGTTTAGCAGGTCGCCTACGCATCCCGCGAGCGTTAGAACTTGGGCGCTAAAATCCTCCTCCGAGACAGGCTTCTCAACCCGGCTCTGCATATCACCAAATACAAGGTTTGGCTCCGAAGGCTCAACGATGTCCCAGTCTTCGATTTCTCGGAAGACTCGTTGAGATAGCGTGGATAAATCGAGTTGAGCACGGGATGCGAGGTTTGAAAAGTACCAAAGCACATCGCCAAGCTCCTCGAGAATGATGGCGTTGTACCTTTTGAACGCCGCCCGATCACGCTGTCGTTTTTTAAGTGCGCTCAGCAGACTACCTACCTCGCCGAACAAGCCTAGGATCGTAAGCTCCAAGCCCGTATCCGGGAGTTTGTCCGTCGTCTTAGCGATTTTTTGATAGGTGCTTATGCTCATGGTCCAGTCGTTGCTCACTTCAGGAGGAAGGACTACGAACTGTTCAGGCACTTGAAGGGGGTCGTGGTAATTGCCCAATGGAGAAGTAGTGTTCGCGTCCATGCGGCCCTCCGGCCAGAAGTCTCAGTACAAAACCGTGAGAAATTTTAAAGCTGTCTCTTTGCTACCATCATCATGGGGTATCGAAACTGATTTGCACACCCCCCCAGAACGGGCCGAGTGGGTTGGGCCATAACGCGGTAGAGACTTCTTTGCGGTATCTATTTCGTTCCCACGTCCGTAGGACGCTCATCGTAACGCCCCTTTACTTGAATCGGCCGATTTCTGCCTGTCGCCACCGGCACGGTATGGGCAGCCCACCCAATCATAGTCATAACGCGTGTTGCTCCACTCTGACGCAAACCGAATGGTCAAGTTGAATGACATTTGCGTGGTATTCCAATTGGTATTCCAACTAAAAAAAATAGCCGCCATTGATTTCATAAATCAATAACTTACTGAGCGAATTCAAATTACCCCGGCGCATCGACAAAACCCGCCTACTGCGGGTTTTGTTGTTTCTGGGGTTCGGAAATCACCGCCAAACCTCGCCTCGGATTTTTCCTTCAAGATGTCGCGCCCTGGGTGAACTGGTTCCACTCCCCACACTCGGCTAACCTCTCCACGTCGCTGCAAAATCAGCGACCGGGTTTAGCAGCTCGGTTAATATCAAGGCCTGCAAAGCCACCATCCGTTCAAGCGATGCTTTCAGCATCCGCTGGTTCGCATTATGGCGGCTGTGCGTGGGGCACTTTCGGGTGCGCTGGGTTCCTTGATTCCTGGTCTGCTAACCCGCGTACGGTCGCCACCCTTTTCGTTTAGCAGCGATGTCTGGCGACTCCATTAATCAAGGAGATTCAGCCATGAAAAAAATCACGCCCAATCCTCCAGCGACTCTCTTCACCATCGCGCCAAACATCGATCCCGAAACACTGCTGATCCAAGCCAGCGAAACCCTTGCATCGCTGGACGCAATCATCACAGACCTGGCCTTCGAACTCGACGGATTAACCCGTCAAAAACTCTTGGGTAGCCAGCAACTAGTGGTGCTGGGCGGATTACTCATTGAGCGTGTGCTCGTCACGCTGGCCTCCACCGCTGACGCGCAACCGTTCCCGACGCAACCTCAGTAGCCAATCAAAAAAGCCGAGTCGCGTGCAGGCTGACGCCGCGGATAACGGTCCAACAACTCACCCTGGCAATCACCACTTCATACTGAGCTCAGGCTTTCACACCCCTTTCACACTTGAGCGTCTATGGTAATCCCAGCTCCTTGTGAATATCCCTTTCAAGCCCGCTTTTCCCCATCGCGGGCTTTTCTTTGTCTGCGATTTGCCATCGTCTCATTTCCCCGGCTCACGCTCTCAGCGCACCACCCAAGGGGTACATCCATTACAATTCAATGATGCACTACTGCCCTGTCTCCGAGAGACACCAGCGGCAGGCTCTGACTACAAGGACGAACGTCGCATTGAACAAAAACTCCTATGCCTACCTGATACCAACCACCATTGGCCTGCTACTCTTCACCGCGCTGATTCTGGTCTGGATATTCATTATCTGGCCGTCTGCACATTTCAACCCGGTAGCTGAAAAGATCGCCCTGATCTCATCGCCAGCGCTGGCAATCATCTTGATGGTGTGGGGGTGGCATACCAGTAACTCCAGGTTCCTGCGCAAAAAACCGCTGGATCGATTAAAAGTCTTTTTCGGCTTGCTCATCGCCAGTGGCCTGGTGATGGATGCGCTGCTATCGGTGGTTATTCTGCTTACGAGCACGGTATTCAGCAGCTATGTGACTTCGTACGAATATGCAGCGGGAGGCAGGCATAATTGCGCAGGCATCCGAGTATTCGATACGGAAGTGAACAAACAGATTAAAATTTGCCGTACCAGCTACTACGGTGAACAGGGTTGGGTAAGGGTGGAAAAACGTAGTGGGCCGTTGGGAATTGTTGTAATAGACACCACGCGCCTGTGACTTCCTATACCGCCCAATAGGCGCCCCTCACTATTCTCCCATCTGTTCACGAAACGTTCAGAAACACTGACAGATACTAACCGATAGCAATGGCCGCTCCCCCGAGCGGTCCCCCGCCTCGGTAGCCACAACCCATGACACGTCCCGCTCCCCTGCTGCTCCTGCTCGCAGGCCTGTTGTTCTTCTTTGCCCTGGGCAACCACGAGCTGCAAGGCTCCACCGAAGCCCGCGTCGCCGGGATCGCCATGGCCATGCACCTGGACAATAACTGGGTGGTGCCCCAGTTGTTTCGTGAGCCCTTCCTGGAAAAACCGCCCCTGAGCCTGTGGATCAATGCCGGGGCCATTCGCCTGTTTGGCGGCACCACCTGGGCCGTGCGCCTGGCCTCGGCATTTGCCGGGTTGTTCAGCGTGATGCTGCTCTACGCCATGCTGCGCAGGTTCGGCCGGCCGCAGACGCTGGCGTTCAGCGCGGCATTGATCCTGGCGACCATGGCCAGTTACTGGAGCAATGTGCGCGGCGTGGGGGAAGACTCGCTGCTCAGCCTGGGCGTGACCACTGCGCTGCTGGCGTTTTACCAAGCCGTGCGGCCCGAGCGCCAAGGTTCAAGCACAGCCGCTTGGGCACTGTTTACCGCTGGCATGGTGATCGCCACGCTAAGCAAAGGCGTGCTGGGCCTGGCGATGCCGGGCATTGTGATTTTTGTGT
Source organism: Pseudomonas sp. EA_15y_Pfl1_P101 (assembly GCF_963970835.1). NCBI lineage: Bacteria > Pseudomonadati > Pseudomonadota > Gammaproteobacteria > Pseudomonadales > Pseudomonadaceae > Pseudomonas > Pseudomonas sp. EA_15y_Pfl1_P101. The sequence continues at coordinate 96,295 of NZ_CAXAPA010000008.1, forward strand.
ACCTGGCCAGCACCAGCCTGATGGACAAGCGCCTGCGCATCGGCGACTGGCTCAAGCCGGCGCTGTTTACCTTGTTGGCGCTTGTGCCGCTGGTGATCTGGTTGGGGTTCCTGTTCCAACGCGGTGGTATGCAAGCGGTGGCCGAAGTGCTGTTGACCAACAGCGTCGGGCGCTTCAGCGGCTCGTTTGTCGAGGCTGGGCATTACGAGCCGTTCTACTACTACATCGCCAAGCTGCCCGAGGCGTTCCTGCCCTGGAATATCCTGGTGTACCTGGGCCTGTGGCATTTGCGTAAAAGCCTGGTGCGCAACCGCTACCGGCTGTTTTTCAGTGTCTGGCTGGTGGCGCAGTTCACCCTGCTGACACTGGCGTCCAGCAAGCGCACGGTGTACCTGATGGCACTGACGCCGGCCGCCGCCGTGTTGGCGGCGGAATATGCGCGGGTGCTGCTGGGCTGGCTGAAAGACCACAAGCCCGCGCTGTATAAACACCATAGAACAGTCGTCAGCAGCGCTTTCACCCTGGTCGTGGCCTGCTACCTGGCAGCCGCCTTCTGGTTCGCGCCCAAGGCCGACGTGCGCCAATCGTTCGTGCCGGTGATCAGCCAGATCCAGGCGCTCAAAGACGAAGGCAAAGAAGTTGTGCTGTTTCAGCCCAATGAACGCATCGCCGGGGCCAGCGTGTTCTATCTGCGGGGCTACCTGCCCATCCTGCAAACCGAGGCCGAGTTGCACGATTACCTCGCCGCCAAGCCCGGCAACGTTGCGTTGCTGGACCACACCAACGGTTTGAGCACGCCAGTGAGGGTAGCCAAGGAGATGTCGATCAATCGCCAGCCTTACTATTTTGTGGAGCAGTAAGGCTGGCGCAAACATCAGTGCTTGGTGAGTTTGTCCAGGTAGCCCATGGCGAACGCCGACACCACAAAGGTCATGTGGATGATCACGTACCACATCAAATGCTCCGGATCGACGTTCTTGGCGTCCATGAAGATGCGCAGCAGGTGGATGGACGAGATCGCCACGATCGAGGCCGCGACTTTCATCTTCAGCGACGAAGAGTCCATGGTGCCGAGCCAGTTGAGCTTTTCTTTGTTTTCATCGATATCCAGTTGCGAGACGAAGTTCTCGTAGCCGGAAATCATCACCATCACCAGCAAGCCACCGACCAGCGCCATGTCGATCAACGACAACAGCAGCAGGATCACCTCGGATTCCAGCATGGTAAAAACAGTGGGAATGACGTGAATGATTTCCTGGAAGAACTTCAGCGCCAGGATCAGCAAGCCCAGGGACAACCCCAGGTAGATGGGCGCCAACAGCCAGCGTGAGGCGTACATAGTATTTTCGATAAAGCGTTCCATGGGATCTCACACAGCTTGGCTAAAAATGGTGGCGAGTATACCAGCGGTTCCAAAACACCTGTAACCACGAGAAAACTGAGCTGGGCGGCATCTGTAAGAGAATTTTTCTGCTAGTGTCGAGCCCAATAAAAATCGGCTCGATGACGTCGGACAGGAAAACTCAGATGATGGATGTGCGATCCCCTTTGGCCAATCTCGGCCTGTGCGCGGCATTGCTGCTGGCCGGCGGCTGCTCGCCCAGCGACGAGCAGAAGCAGGCCACCCTCGAAGAGAAAACCGCACAATTCGAACACTCCCTCGACAGCATCCAGGACCCCAAGCTGCGCGAAGCCGTTGCCGAACTTGGCGGTTCGCTGCTGTTTCTGGAACGGGCACGGGTCAAGCTTGCCACCAAGCCCATCGAAGCCGAATACGGCGAAGACAGCCTGGCCCTGCTCAGGCACTACCCCACGCCCCAGGCGCTGGTGGACACCTACATCAATGGCCTGTTCGTGCTGCGTAAAACCTCACACTCCGACTATTTGACGGACTTGCAGCCGGTCTTCCCGTTTAATTTCAGTATCCCGAACCCATTCCCGTTTCCCCATAGCCTGGAATGGCGGTCCGTCACCTTGAGCAACAACAAGGTCATCTCCTTTCAGCCGGAATGGTCGGAAACCGATCCGGGCATCCAACTGAGCCCCAGCAGTTCCAACCTGACCAACCCCGACGATTTGACGGTGACCTACCCGTTTATCGACGGCATCGAAACCGACAACAAGAGCCAGCCGCAACCCGTCAACCTAAAGGGCACCGTTGAAGTGGTCGCGCCGGGCAAGGTGTTGACGTTTGATTTGTCGAAAAAGGACGTCGGCCACAAGCGTACGGAAGGCAATATCACCCTCAACCTGCTGCTCCTGGAGAAAAACTACGCCGAGATCGAGCTGACCAACAGCCAACCACTGGCACCGGAAGTGGGTGACGAGTCGCCCAACCCGCTGCTGGTACAGGCACGGGACAGCACTGGGCAATTCCTCACACGCTCGGGCTCGATCAACGAAAGCAGCGCACAGGTGGCGTTCTACGAGAAGCAACTGGCCGAGATGCAAAAGCAGAAAGTCTGGTCGGACGCGTTTGAAAAACAGCTCACCGATCAGCAAAAAGCCTTCGAACACAAGCAGGGCAGCCATTACGCCAAGGTGTATTTCAACGGTTTGATCGACAGCCTGCAGGTCAACGTGCTGGATTTCTCCACCGCTACGCTTACCCGCAAAGACCTCGACCTGCCCGTGCTGCGTTTTGACAAGAACAGCCTGCAGCAAACCGTAGAGGCCTTGCCGATGCCGGTTACCGTGTACGACGACAGCGCCGCCAGCTGGCTCAAAGACGCGAGCATGACCGAAGACCAGCTGAAAAAAAGCGTCACCATCAGCCAGTCGGTCGAGGACGCCAGCGCCGCACACATCGTGTTTGACCACCCGTTCACCTTTAATGACGACCTGGTGGGCAGTGAGCGCAACAGCAGCGAATCGCCGGTGACCTTCTTTACCGCCGACGAAAAGGGCGAACGGGGGGAGCCTATCGAATTGCCGACTGAGGCCTTCGAACTGAACCCGGCGCGCGGCACCCTCACCTATGACCTCAACCTGTTCCCGGAAAACCCGGCCTTTGTGGTGGGCTCGATTCCACTGCTCTTGGCGACCATTGAAAAAACCGACATTGAGGTAGCCAAGCTACCCAAAGGGCTGTCGCTCAAGGACAACGCGCTGGTCGTGGAGCAGAAGGAATTCCCTGCCGACAGCTGGCGCTTCTACGCCAAGGACACCAGCGGCAACTACCTCAAGGAAATTCTGGGTGTGAGCCACCGCGCCGAGGAATACGGCACGGCGCTGTTTGATGTGCATTATTTCTACGGCCAGCCGACGTCACTGGAAAGCTACCAACGCACCGACCTCAGCACCGTGCAGTACGGCTTTGAAGTCAAGCTGGACAAGCCCGAGAGCAAATAGCACTCAGTGCTGGGTATCACCCTTGAGCTGTCGCAGATGGGCCTGCATGTGCAGGCTCCAGATCTGCGGATCGCCCGCCTGCTCATAGCCATGCAGGGTCAGGCTATCAACGATGGATTCCAGAATGTTTTCCGCCACGACGGGGCCGTGAAACGGGCCCTGGGACTTGATAGTGGAGGGTTGTTCGCCGGTCATTCCGGCGGCAAACAACAACGTCCACATGCCGTTATCCCCCGCAAGAGGGCGAATGGAGCATTCGATACGGGTAACCAGGCCAAAGCACTGACGGGTGAGGCAAAGGTTGCGCGGCATGGCGGCGACCCTCGTTAGATCGGTGTTCAACCTGCGCCTGGGGCGAGGCTGTCTCTATCCAGCGACTCCTGTGGATATCCCTTGAACACAGAATAGAAGAAAACCGCGACAAACCAAGGCTGTAGGGACCAACGGCGCTAGCCCCTCAAACCCAGTCAAATTTATGGCGGCTTCAGGATTTATTCAAATACACCACCGTCAATCTGGGAGCTGGCCCGCCTGCGATGACTGACGTCCAGGCAACATTCTGTTGACGGGTAGACCGCTATCGCGGGTAAGCCAGCTCCCACACTTGACCGCTTCACGACAAAAAGTCAGGTGGGTTTGGTTTCGGCCAGCGCCTCCTGTGCCAACTCCTTCTCCGCCTCCTTCAAGTCGTCCTCACTGATCATCTCGGCAATCGCGCGCAAGCGCTCTACCACGCGCGCATTGACCGTGCCTTCCGGGAACTGCCCTTGCGCATCCGGCTCACCGGCGTCCTCGCCCACCAGCAGGCTCAAGGCTTCATCCGCCTGGCGCACGGCATAGATATGGAACTGCCCGGCGCGCACAGCCTGCAGCACCTTCTCATCAAGCATCAGCGTGGCGACGTTGGCTTGCGGAATGATCGCGCCTTGCTCGCCGGTCAACCCGCGTGCTTCACAGAGGCGGAAGAAACCTTCGATCTTCTCGTTGACCCCGCCCACCGCCTGCACTTCACCAAACTGGTTGATCGAACCGGTGATGGCAAAGCACTGTTTGAGCGGCGTCTTCGACAAGGCCGAGATCAAGGTGCACGCCTCGCCCAGGGACGCACTGTCGCCGTCCACGTAGCCGTAGGATTGCTCCAGCGCGATGCTGGCCGAGATCGCCAGCGGGAACTCCTGGGCATAACGGCTACCCAGGTAACCGGTGAGGATCATCACGCCCTTGGAGTGAATCGGCTGGCCGAGGTTAACCTCACGCTCGATGTCGACAATGCCGCTGCCGCCCGGGTACACCGTGGCGGAAATCCGCGCCGGCACGCCGAACGCCGAGTCACCCACCTCCAGCACCGTCAGCCCGTTGCACTTGCCTACGGCGGCGCCGGCGGTGTCGATCAGGATGACCCCGGCCAGCATGTCGTCGAGAATCCGTGCCGACACGCGCCCGGTGCGCGTGGCCTTGGCCTTGAGTGCGCGCTCGATATGGCCGGCATCGGTCATTTCGTCGCCCGCCAGGTGGCGAATGAAATCCGCTTCGCTGACCAGTTGGAACAAATCACCAATGCGCGCCGACAAGCGCCCTTGGTGCTCGGCCAATCGCGCGCTGTAGGTGGCTAACCGCGCCACGGCATCCGACGTCAGCGGCGCCATGCCTTCTTCCGACGTGCGGGTTTTGAGCAACTGGGCGAACTGCTCCAGGCTCTCATCGACCATCGGGATGTCTTCATCAAAATCCACCAGTACCCGGAACATCTCCTGGAAGTCCGGATCGGCGTCCTGCAACGCGTAGTACAACTGGCGGGAGCCGATGATGATCACCTTGACCTGCAGCGGGATCATCTGCGGGTTCAGGGTGACGGTCGCCAGGCGGCCCAACTCGCCCAACGGCGATTCCATCTTCAGCTTGCGCGACTGCAAGGACCGCTTGAGGGCGTCCCAGACAAACGGCTCGCTGAGCATTTTTTCGGCTTCAAGAATCAGGAAACCGCCATTGGCGCGGTGCAAGGCGCCTGGGCGCAACTGGCGATACGTGGTGTAGAGCGCGCCCTGATCGGTGCTGTATTCGATACGGCCGAACAGGTTGTCGTAGGTCGGGTGCGGTTCAAACACCACCGGTGCGCCGCCGTTGACCGCATGCCCCACCACCAGGCTTGGGCAGTACTGCTCTTCAAGCAGCTTGCGCGCCTGGGCGTCGGTCTTGGCGTCGTCCACCAATTGCTCGACTACGGTCTTAAGCAGGTACACCTGCATGGCTTGCAGATAACCGCAGACAGCGGCGTTTTCCGCGTACTTTTCCGACAGCGGTGCGAGCAAAGGCTGCAGGGCCAGCGTGATGGTTTCTTCGTTGAACTGGCGCAGTTGGTTATTGGACTCACGCTTCCACTGCGGCAGGCTGGCCAGCTCTTCGTTGAGGCGCTCTTCCAGCTCGGAAATATCCGTGTGGAAACGCTCGCGATCGGCTTCCGGCAACTGCGAGAACTCGGCCTCGTCCAGCGCCTTGCCGTCGAGCATCGGGGTAAAGGCGATGTTGGAGCTGTCGCGGTACAGCGCTACGCCTTTTTCCAGGGCCAGGCGTTCGATTACGTCCAGGGCCTTGTCGTAGCGCTGGTTGAAGGCGCGGTCGATGGCGCTTTTGCGCTGTTGATACGTCGGGTGCTCGAAGACCGCCGGGAAGGTGGCAACCAGGTTGTCGACCAAGCCATTGATGTCGGCAATGAACGCCGCCGCAGCGCCGCCTGGCAATTCAAGGGCGCGGGGTTCGCGAGGCTCATCGAAATTATTGACGTAAACCCAATCTGCCGGAGTCTGCAGGCGTTTACCTTCGGCCCTCAGGTAACGTTTGACGAACGAAAAGCGGCCGGTGCCGGGCTCGCCCATGACAAATACGTTGTAACCGGGGCGTGGCATGGCCACACCGAACTGCAGTGCTTCAACCGCACGTTCCTGGCCAAGCACACCGCGAAAGGGCTCCAGATCATTGGTGGTCGAGAAGCTGAACTGTTCAGCGGAGAAAGGGCGAGTCAGCGCATCGGGCGCTAGACGCAAGCTGGCAGCAACAGGATCAGGCATCGGGCTTCCTTACATCAGGCGGGGCAGATAACGGCATTCTGGCTCCCGGTTACGCGCTCTGGCAAGGCGCGCTTGAGGGAAAGCACAGACGCGGGATGCGCCCCGCAAAATTAGTGCGACATCGCGAATTGTTTTATAAAAATACACGGAACCCTTAGAACGTGCCTAAACTCCAAACTGCGCGGGTTGGACTAATAACCGATCCCTAGGGCGCGTTGACGTGCCTGAACCCTTGTCCATTGGTTTGCACACAAAGAGAACAAAGCTATGAAACGGATCCTTCTCGGTACTCTCTTCACCGTCGTCTCCCTCAATGCAATGGCAGAAGCACCAGGTGGCCCGAACTGCGGTTGGGGCAACATGTTGTTTGAAGGCCAGCGCGGTACTCCAGCTCACTTCCTGGCCTCTACCACCAACGGTACTTCGGGTAACGCCACCTTCGGCATGACCTCGGGCACCAACGGTTGCAGCACCAACAGCGCCCTGAGCTATGGCGGCAAGTCCTGGATTGCCATGAATGGCATGATGAACGAGCTGTCCGAAGACATGGCCAAGGGTAACGGCGAAGCGCTGACTACCTACGCTGTGGTACTGGGTGTTGCGCCGGAAGATCGCGAGCACTTTGCTGCCGTGACTCACGAGCACTTCCAGCAAATCTTCAGCAAGGCTGACGTGACGGCTGATGACGTGCACAACAACACCATTGCTGTACTGAAAAGTGATGCCCGTCTGGCGAAATACGCTACCCAGGCTTAAGCTCGACCTGCCCGCGCCTTTCGAGGCGCGGGTTTTATTTTTTCGACCTATCCCCCCCTTGGGTCTTTTTTTTATTTCGACTTAAGTAGCCCCCATGCTCAAACGCCTCGCTTGCCTGGCTCTCTTCGCCTGCGCCCCGCTGCACGCGGCACCGCACCTCGATGATCAACGTTTGCAGCAATTGGCCAATGACCCCTTCTGGTTATCCCTGGGCCACTACGAAGCCGGCAAGATCAGCGGCTGGCGCAGTTATGTCAGCGATAAAAAGTTTTTCCTCGCGCCTGACGGCGCCCATCACCCGGATGCGGAACTCAAGGCCACCGTCGACGCCCTTTACGCGCCGGCCAGCCTGGGTGAAAAACATGCCCAGTGCGTGTACCCCGCACGAACCCGCTGGCTCAAGGATCAGTTGCAGCTGACTGACCTGCCTGCCGTGGACTGCAAAGAATTCAAGCAGTGGTTCAAGGACGTCGCCCCCCATAGCGCGGTGATGATCTTCCCGGCGGCCTACCTCAACAGCCCCTCCTCGATGTTCGGCCACACCCTGCTGCGCATCGACCAGGCCGACGTGCAAAGCAACAACACCGCCCTGCTCAGCTACGCGATTAACTTCGGCGCCTATATCGAGGGCTCCGACAACAGCATTCTCTACGCCTGGAAGGGCCTGATGGGGGGTTATCCCGGCCTGTTCGCCTTGGTGCCCTACCAGGAAAAACTCTCCGAGTACCGTAGCCTGGAGAACCGCGACCTGTGGGAATACCGCCTCAACCTCACCCAGGTCGAGACCGAACGCATGGTCGAGCACGTGTGGGAGCTCAAGCAGATCCAGTTCGACTACTTCTTCTTTGACGAAAACTGCTCCTATCGTCTGCTGGAATTGCTGCAAGTGGCGCGCCCTGGCCTACGCCTGACCGAACAATTTCCGCTGACCGCCATCCCGACCGACACGGTCAAGGCCGTGAAAGAGGCCGGCCTGGTAGAAAAGATCGACTACCGCCCTTCCCGCGAACGTGAACTGCTGGAGCGCGCCAAGCCACTCGACAGCGACGAGCAGCAATGGGTATTGAAGGTCAGCGAAGACCAGAAACAATTGCAGGAGCCCGCTTTCAAAGCCCTGCCCCGCGAGCGCCAGGCCCTGATCATCGACGCCGCTTACCGCCTGGGCCGCTACCGCGCCAATGGCTTGGAGCGCGACACGGTACGTTCCCAGCGCAGCTTCGAACTGCTGCGCGCGATCAATCAGAACCCTGCGCCCGACCTTAAAATCGTGCCGCCCGGCCTGCCGGAAAACGGCCATGAATCGCGCACATGGCAAGCCGGCATTGGCACCCGTGGCGACAAAGCCTTTGGTGAATACGGCCTGCGCATGGCCTACCACGACCTCAACGACAACGCCGAAGGCTTCCCCCTCGGCGCGCAAATCGAAATCCTGCAAATGAAACTGCGCCAGTACGAAGGCAACCACTGGCAACTGCAGCAACTGGACCTGGCCACCATCCGCTCCCTGACCCCGCGCAACGCGCTGTTGCAACCCTGGTCATGGCAAGTCACCGGCGGTCTGGAGCGCGTGCCTGGCAAACACGACGACGAAACCCTGGTCGCCCACGTCAACGGCGGTGCCGGCGGCACCTGGCAACTGCGCGACGACATGCTCGGCTTCGCCCTTGGCACCGTACGCGTGGAACATAACAACGACTTCAACGAAGCCATCTCCCCGGCAGCCGGGTTCAATACCGGGGTGTTGTGGAGGAATCCGCTGGGTAATTTGAGTTTGGAAGCCAAGGGTGATTTCTTCACCAATGGCGAAGTGCGGCGCAGCATCAGCTTGAACCAGCAGTGGGAGCTGTCACGCAACCTGGGGCTGCGGTTGAGTGCGCAGCGCGAGTACAGCCACCTTTCCACGCCAGTCAACGAAGTGATGCTTGAGGTGAAGTGGTATCACTACTGAACCGGCCCCTAAAGCTCAACACAGATCAAATGTGGGAGGGGCTTGCCCCTCCCACATTTGGCCCGAGTTTATTCAGAGACCTCTCAAGGAGTTCAAACGACATGGCCGTTACCTGCACAACGCTGGAAGAAGTCCGAACCCACATCGACCGACTCGACCAGCAAATTGTTACCCTGCTCGCCGAGCGAGGTCGTTATGTCTTCCAGGCAGCGCGCTTCAAAAAAGATGCCGATGACGTAAAGGCTCCCCAGCGAGTTGAACAGGTAATCGCCAAAGTCCGGGATTTGTCGCAGACAGTAGGCGCCAATCCAGAGGTCACTGAGCAGGTGTATCGGTCAATGATTGCGGCGTTTATTCAGCAGGAGTTGGCTGAGCATGCTGCGCTCGTACAAACCAGTTAAGAATTGCCAACTATATTCATCTCTACAGAAATCCTTCACACACATTTAACCTATTGATTTTCAAACGAGAATAATCAGAGGATTTTTTAGCTTTTTTTAACATTCACAAACTTGCTTCGACGAAGCCTCGCTTTATGAGGATTTGTGTCTAGTCTCGGGTAGCAATCAAATCGCCACCACGTCTATCCACGGATCTGAATAGGTAGAGGCTTATATGGATTTTTTTGAAAAACTCACCAGCCTGGCAGCGAAGGTTCGTCTGCAAGGCCCTGCCATTCAAACAGAAGAAGCGACAAAAAATGCTTTCGTAATGCCCTTTATCAATACGGTGTTGGGCTACGACGTATTTGATCCACAAGAAGTGATGCCTGAATTTGTCTGTGATGTAGGGACGAAGAAAGGCGAAAAGATCGACTATGCGATCATGAAAGAGGGTGAGGTCCAAATACTGATCGAATGCAAAAAAATCGGTGAGTCATTGAGCATCAATCATGCATCGCAGCTTTTTCGATACTTTCATGTCACGAGCGCAAGAATCTCAATCCTCACAAACGGCCAGGTCTACAGATTTTTTACCGACTTGGACGCTCCAAATAAAATGGATGAAAAGCCATTTCTAGAATTGGATTTATTAGACATTGATGAGTACTCCGTACCAGAGTTGATCAAACTCACCAAGTCGGCATTCGACGTTGACTCAATAATCAATGCCGCTGGAGAGTTGAAATACGTCAGTCAACTCAAAAAGCTCATTGGCTTACAGGTCAGCAAACCGGAAGACGACTTCGTTAAATTTTTCGCTTCCCGAGTTTACGAAGGTGTCATCACACAGAAAGTGCGCGAGCAGTTTTTCGAACTGACACGAAAAGCGTTAGCTCAGTTTTTGAACGATCAGATCAATGATCGACTCAAGTCAGCGATGAGCGGAGCCATCCAACCAACAATGGCATCAATGCCCGTCGCGCACAGTGCCAATTCAGATGCGCAGGATAGAGACGAGTCAGAAGATAAAATTCTGACGACGCTTGAAGAGCTGGAGGGCTATCACATCGTCCGAGCCGTTGTTCGATCGGTGGTCGATGCCAAGCGGATTGTTCAAAGAGATACGCAAAGCTATTTTGGGATATTACTGGACGACAATAATCGCAAGCCGATTTGCCGTCTTCACTTCAATCGCAGTCAGAAATACCTCGGAATATTCGACGAGGAAAAAAATGAAACACGGCACGCGATTTCATCCATTGATGAAATTTACGAGTACGCCGATCAGTTGAAAAAAACAGTGGGTTATTACGACTGAAGGCCGCAGAGCGTTAGTTAGAATACGCTCCCGAAATCGTCGATAACCGTGTGGTGAGCGGGGCTGCGCAGCGGCCCCAAAACTACTCAGAGGGGACCGCCAGTCATACCGCGGTTGTCTTAATTAGGGCCGCTTCGCAGCCCCGCGCGGGGCAAGCCCGCTCACTACAAGTGCCGCGCTCACCGCCCAACACCTTTCTCACTTCCCTTTCACACCGCCCTGACAAATCCCCTTCTAAACTCTCCCTATCAGCCGTGAAACGGCCAGGGAGTACGCCATGTGGCGGTTTGCGTTATTGCTGTGTGCGGTGGTGTGGCTGGCGGGTTGTCAAACGACCCATCAGGATTTGCTGGCCAAGGGGTACCCACCGGCTTTTGCCGACGGTTTTGACGATGGCTGCAGCAGCGGTCGCCAGGCTGCCGGGGTGATTACCGGGGAGTTTCGCAAAAATGTGCCGCGTTATCTGAAGGATCGGCAATATGCCGAAGGCTGGGAGGATGGCTTTCGCCAGTGCAAGGCCATGCGTGAAAACGAAGAGTTGCGAAACTACAAGGACAACCACTGGGATGACCGAGAGCGCGCCTGGCAGCACGAGAAAGACCGCGACGCCGCCAGGGCCTATCGCTCGCAATAGGTCGCTTTCAGACATCCATCGAAACTAATGCACGGCGAACATGGCCCAAACTCCATAGAGGGAGAACACCATGAGCCGAGCTTTTGTAAACGAGGACAACGCCGCCGACCAGGCCGACCCGCCGGTGGAGCGTCAAGTGAGCCAGCAGCCCAACCGCCTAACTGCGCAAGGGTTAGCGCAGTTGCAGGCCAAGGTTGCGCAGTTGCAGCAGGAACACAGCGCACAATCCGCCAAGGGCGAGCACGCTGACAAACAACGCCAGGCGGACCTTGAACGGGATTTGCGTTACTTCAACCAACGGGTGCAGAGCGCCCAAGTGGTCGCATCGGCCACTTCCAGCGATAAGGTGCAGATCGGCAGTTGGGTGACCTTCGCCAATGATCAGGACGAGCAGCAGCGTATTCAGTTGGTCGGTGAAGACCAGGCCGACGCTGGTGCAGGCTTGATCAATTGGGGCTCGCCCCTGGGCCTTGCATTGCTGGGCGCTCAGGTCGGCGACGAGGTGCTGTGGAAGCGCCCCGTCGGCGATCAGTTGATCGAGGTGCTGCGCATCGAGCCCGAGGCTTAGACGATGCCTTGGGCCAGCATCGCGTCGGCCACTTTCACAAAGCCCGCGATATTCGCGCCTTTCACGTAGTTGATCCGACCGTTTTCTTCGCCGTAATGCACGCAGGCATGGTGGATCGACTGCATGATGGCGTGCAGCTTGCTGTCCACTTCGCCCGCCGTCCATAGCAGGCGCATGGCGTTCTGCGACATTTCCAGGCCACTCACCGCGACACCGCCGGCGTTGGAGGCTTTGCCCGGTGCGAAGAGAATGCCTGCCTCGATAAAGATATCCACAGCGTCTAACGTGGTTGGCATATTGGCGCCTTCGGCCACGCAGAGGCAGCCGTTGCGCAGCAGGGTGCGCGCAGCATCGGCATTGAGTTCGTTCTGAGTGGCGCAAGGCAGCGCGATGTCGCAAGCCAGTTCCCATGGGGTCTGGCCTTTGCGGAACTCCAGGCCAAAACGCTCGGCCAGTTCGCTGATGCGCCCGCGTTGCACGTTTTTCAGCTCAAGCAAGGCCGACCATTGTTCTTCGGTCAAACCGCTTTCGGCGTACAGGGTGCCTTCGGAATCGGACAGGGAGATCACCTTGCCGCCCAGGTCCATGACCTTGCGCGCCGCGTATTGCGCCACGTTGCCGGAGCCGGACACTGCCACACGCTTGCCCTCGACACGCTGGTTATTGCGCTTGAGCATTTCCTCGGCGAAGTACACGCAACCGAAGCCGGTGGCTTCCGGGCGAATCAGGCTGCCGCCGTAGGTCAAGCCCTTGCCGGTCAACACCGAGGTGAATTGGTTGCTCAGGCGCTTGTACTGACCAAACAGGAAGCCGATTTCACGGGCGCCCACGCCGATATCGCCGGCCGGCACGTCCACGTCCGCGCCAATATGGCGATACAGCTCGCTCATGAAGGATTGGCAGAAGCGCATGACTTCAGCATCGCTCTTGCCCTTGGGATCAAAGTCCGAGCCGCCCTTGCCGCCGCCCATAGGCAGCGAGGTCAGCGAGTTCTTGAAGGTCTGCTCGAAGGCGAGGAACTTCAGCACGCCCAGGTTCACCGAAGGGTGGAAGCGCAGGCCACCTTTATAGGGACCAATGGCGCTGTTCATCTGGATACGAAAACCGCGATTGACCTGGACCTTGCCATGATCATCCACCCACGACACTCGGAAGGTAATGGCGCGTTCCGGCTCGCAGATGCGCTCCAGGATGCCCGATGCCAGGTAGTGAGGGTTGGCTTCAAGAAACGGCCACAGGCTGCGTAGGACTTCTTCTACTGCCTGGTGGAATTCGGGCTGGTCAGGGTCGCGTTTCTTGAGGCGAGCGAGGAAGGATTCGACGGATTCGATCATGAAAAGTCTCGGCAGATTGATTGTTTTTAAATGAGATTGAGCCCGACCTTAGCAACTCGTCATGCACCTGAAAAGCGCAAGATGTCGCCTTTATGAATTTAAATGGTGCATTAGATATAAATAACCGCGTTTATCTGCACCAAATAAGGGACTCAGGCTTGGAGCATGCACCAACAGCCAAACCGCACTCGCGAGCAAGCCCGCACACATTTGATCGGTTTCAACGCTGGAATGCGGTCGAATGTGTGGGCTTGCTCGCGAATGAATCCACCCAGGTCTTTCAGAAAGCACGCAAAAAAAAACGGAGCCCGAAGGCTCCGCTCTTTCAAACCACTGACCCAATCAGGCCAGTTTCTTGTGACGCACACGGTGCGGCTGGGCAGCAGCATCGCCCAAACGCTTCTTGCGGTCCGCTTCGTACTCGGTGTAGTTACCTTCGAAGAACACCGCCTGGGAGTCATCCTCGTACGCCAGGATGTGAGTCGCGACGCGGTCAAGGAACCACCGATCGTGAGAGATCACAATGGCGGCGCCAGGGAAGTCCAACAGCGCTTCTTCCAGGGAACGCAAGGTTTCAACATCGAGGTCGTTGGACGGTTCGTCGAGCAGCAGGACGTTGCCGCCCTCTTTCAGGGTCAGGGCCAAGTGCAAGCGACCGCGCTCACCGCCGGACAAGTCCTTGACGAACTTCTGCTGATCGCCGCCCTTGAAGTTGAAACGACCCACGTAGGTACGCGACGGGATTTCATAGTTGCCGATGCGGATCTGGTCAGAGCCGTCGGAAATCTGCTGGAACACCGTCTTGCTGCCGTCGAGGTCTTCGCGGCTCTGGTCCACACAGGCCAGCTGCACGGTTTCACCGACTTCGATAGAGCCCGAATCCGGCGCTTCCTTGCCCATCAGCATACGGAACAGCGTGGATTTACCCGCACCGTTACCGCCAATAACGCCAACGATCGCACCTTTTGGCATCGAGAACGACAGGTTGTCGATCAGCACACGGTCGCCATAACCTTTGGATACGTTCTTGAACTCGATGACCTTGTCGCCCAAGCGTGGGCCGGCCGGGATGTAGATCTCGTTGGTTTCGCTGCGCTTCTGGAATTCCTGCGATTGCATTTCTTCGAAGCGTTGCAGACGTGCTTTGGATTTGGACTGACGAGCCTTGGCGCCTTTGCGCACCCACTCCAGTTCTTCCTTCATGGCTTTTTCATGGGCCGATTGTTGCTTGGATTCGGCAGCCAGACGGTCGGACTTGGCTTCCAGCCAGCCGGAGTAGTTGCCCTCGTGAGGGATACCGGCGCCACGGTCGAGCTCGAGGATCCAGCCGGCCACGTTGTCCAGGAAGTACCGGTCGTGCGTAATCGCAACCACGGTGCCCGGGAAATCGTGAAGGAAATGCTCCAGCCAGGCGACGGAATCGGCGTCCAAGTGGTTGGTCGGTTCGTCAAGCAGCAGCATGTCAGGGGCCGACAGCAGCAGGCGGCACAGGGCCACACGGCGCTTTTCACCACCGGACAGGAATTCGACCTTGGCGTCCCATGCCGGCAGACGCAACGCGTCGGCGGCAACTTCCAGCTGACGCTCCAGGTTGTGACCGTCGCTGGCCTGCAGGATGGCTTCGAGCTTGGCTTGTTCGGCCGCCAGTTTGTCGAAGTCGGCGTCTTCTTCAGCGTACGCGGCGTAAACCTCGTCGAGGCGCGCCTGGGCGTTTTTGATCACGCTGACGGCTTCTTCAACCACTTCGCGCACGGTCTTGGTCGGGTCCAGGATCGGTTCTTGCGGCAGGTAGCCAATGTTCAGATCGGGCATCGGGCGGGCTTCGCCTTCGAACTCGGTGTCGACGCCGGCCATGATTTTCAGCAGCGTGGACTTACCCGAACCGTTGAGGCCGAGCACGCCAATCTTGGCGCCAGGGAAAAAGGACAGCGAAATGTTTTTCAGGATTTCCCGCTTCGGAGGGACAACTTTGCCCAGCCGATGCATGGTGAAGACGTATTGAGCCAAAATGTGGACCTCATGAAAAAGTGAGAACAGGCCTACGTAGCGTCATGGCGCTGTACATAGCATTGCGAATCCTCAAGGTTAACCTAAGTGGCCGGGCGTATCGAAATCTATCTATTAGATTAGCCGCCCATACCTTCAGAGGTTCCAGCCCCCCCTCATGCTTGGCAGACAACCTGATCCACACAGGTGCCTGACTTGTGTCCCGCCAGGCGGGGCTGGCACTTTGCCACAAGTCAGGGCATGCTAGCCGCCCTCCGGGCGTCCGGCTTATAGTGCATGTCGCGCGCCAGTCCAGCCAAACCGCAGGATCACAGCTTGTCCAAAGTCACGCCGCCTACTCCCCTGCGCGCCGCTCATATAGCGCCGGGAGCGCCCCTGCACGGCACCCTCAAAGGCGCATTGGCGACGCTCGTCCTCATGCTGCTCGCCTTATTGTTCTGGCAACTGCTTGACCAGTTGCAGCAAAACCAGAAGAACCAGCAGCAATACACCATCGACTACAGTGCCGACCTGGCAGAACAGATCAGCCTGAACATGGCCCTGAGCGCAAAAATCGCTCTGAACCTACTACCGATGGTCGAGCCACCGCGCGACAGCGAACAGCAACAGGCCTTGATGCGCACCTTGCAGCGCTCGCTGCCGGAGCTACGCAGCATTGCCCTGCTCGCCCCCAGCGGCGCGATGATCAGTGACAGCGCCACTGACAGCCAGGACGGCGCCTGGCTTGAAGAGCTGGTGCAGCGCAGCCACTCCCAGTCCTATTACCTGAGCAACAACGACGACGGCACCCTCATCTATCTGTTGTTGCACCAGCCCAGCGGCGGTTCAAGGATGTACTGGGCGTTGCGCCTGGCACCCAACTATCTGGCCAACCTCACCCCCCAGGACAGCCAGGGCCAACGCCCGATGTGGGTCATCGAGAATCGCATCAACCACCGCGTCATCAGTCGTGACAGCGGCATGCCGGCCCAGTGGGCCAGCGCCCTCACACCGGACGAACTGAATAAAAGCGTACTGGTCACGCCTCTGAGCAAGAGCGACTGGCAATTGCGTGGGCTATTCGACCGCACCGCCGTGCTGGAGCAACTGCTGCCGGCGTTTATCGGCAAATGCCTGTTGGGCCTGGCGTTCTCGCTGATCCCGGTGATCGTGCTGTTGAACATGCGGCGCCGCCAGCGCCAAGTGCATGAAGGCCGGCGGCGCTACCAAGATATTTTCGAAGGCACCGGCGTGGCCCTGTGCGTGCTTGACCTGTCGGGCCTGAACGGTTTCTTCGACAAGACCGGGTTGCAGACCCGCGAGCAATTGCACACCTGGATGCAGGCCAACCCCGACGAGCGCCAGCGACTGCTCAAGGAGTTGCGCATCACCGAGGTCAACCAGGTGGCGGTGCGCCTGTTGAACGTGGGCTCCTGCGAGGAGGCCTGGGGACGCCTGATCGATGACTGCCCGCGCAATGCCACGTCCATCGGTTACCAGATACTCGATGCTGTCCTGACCCAACAGAACCAGTTGGAGCTGGAAATCCAGCTCAAGGACGTGGCCGGCAACGACCAATACCTGTGGCTGGTGATGCGCATGCCAGAGCAACAAGACGACTTCAAGGCAGTGATCCTCAGTATCAGCGATATCACCAGCCGCAAGCTGATCGAGCTGTCGCTGGTCGAACGGGAAAGCTTCTGGTCAGACGTGGTCCGCACCGTGCCCGACCACCTGTATGTGCAGGATGTGATCAGCCAGCGCATGATCTTCAGCAACCACCATTTGGGCCACACCCTCGGCTACAACAAGGCCGAACTGCAGCAAATGGGCGAGTACTTCTGGGAAATCCTGCTGCACCCCGAGGACGGCGAGCATTACCACGATTTGCGCCAGCAGCAGCGCAATGTCGGCTACACCACGCAGTTGCACTGCCAACTGCGCTTCCGTCATCGCGATAACCAGTGGCGCCGTTTCGATATCCGCGAACAAGCCCTGGCCCGCGAAGAAACCGCGCAGATCAGCCGGATCATCGGCGTGGCCAAGGACATCACCGACCAGATCGAAGCCAGTGAATCCCTGCGCGACAGCGAACAGCGATACCGCATGCTGGCCGAAAGCATCAGCGACGTGATCTGCTCCACCGACAGCCAATTGGCCCTCAACTATGTCAGCCCGTCGGTCAATGCCGTGCTGGGCTATGACGTGGATTGGGTGTTCAAGAACGGCTGGCAGTCGATCATTGCCAACCCGCAGCAACTGACCGGCATTTATAGCCTGATGGAGCAGGTCAGCCGCGCGCTGGGCGATACCGAGGCGCTGAACAAGCTGCGTGATGACATTCAAACCCAGTTGTTCCTGTTCGATTGCCTGCGCGCCGACGGTCGCAAAGTGCCGATTGAGTTGCGCCTGGTGCTGGTGTGGGACGAACACGGCGCCTTTGAGGGCATCCTCGGCGTGGGTCGCGACATCAGCCAGCAGCGCCGCGCCGAGAAAGACCTGCGCATGGCGGCCACGGTATTCGAGCACTCCACATCGGCGATCCTGATCACCGACCCGGCGGGTTATATCGTGCAGGCCAACGAGGCGTTCAGCCGGGTCAGCGGCTACGCGGTCAGCGATGTGCTCGATCAATTGCCAGCCATGCTCACCGTCGACGAACAGCAGGAAGCCCACCTGCGCTACGTGCTCAAGCAACTGCATCAGCACAGCACCTGGGAAGGCGAAGTGTGGCTCAAGCGCCGTAACGGCGAGCATTACCCGGCGTGGGTCGGCATCACTGCCGTGTTTGACGATGAGGGCGACCTGGCCAGCTACGTGTGCTTTTTCAGTGATATCAGCGAGCGCAAGGCCAGCGAACAGCGCATCCACCGCCTGGCCTACTATGACGCCCTGACCCACCTGCCCAACCGCACGCTGTTCCAGGATCGCCTGCACACCGCGTTGCAGTCGGCCGAACGGCAAAAGTCGTGGGTAGTGCTGATGTTCCTCGACCTCGACCGCTTCAAACCGATCAATGACTCCCTGGGCCACGCCGCCGGCGACCGTATGCTCAAGGAAATGGCCACGCGCCTGCTGGGTTGCGTGGCCGAAGACGACACCGTGGCGCGCATGGGTGGCGACGAGTTCACGTTGCTCCTGCAGCCACGGGTCAACCGTGAAATGGCGCTGAACCGCGCGATCCATGTGGCCGAGCAGATCCTCGCCAGCCTGGTAAAACCCTTTGTATTAGAAGGACGAGAATTCTTTGTGACCGCCAGTATCGGCATCGCCCTCAGCCCGCAAGACGGTAACGAGCTGAGCCAACTGATGAAAAACGCCGACACCGCGATGTATCACGCCAAGGAGCGCGGCAAGAACAATTTCCAGTTCTACCAGTCGGACATGAACGCCAGCGCCCTGGAGCGCCTGGAGCTGGAAAGCGATTTGCGCCACGCCCTGGAACAGGACGAATTCGTGCTCTATTACCAGCCGCAGTTCAGCGGCGACGGCAAGCGCCTGACGGGCGCCGAAGCCCTGCTGCGCTGGCGTCACCCGCGTCGCGGGCTGGTGCCGCCGGGGGACTTCATCCCGGTGCTGGAAGAGTTGGGCCTGGTGGTGGACGTCGGCGACTGGGTGATCAGCGAAGCCTGTCGCCAGCTCAAGACCTGGCATCAGAACAAGGTGCGCGTGCCGAAAGTCTCGGTGAACATCTCCGCGCGGCAGTTCTCCGACGGCCAGTTGGGCACGCGCATTGCCACTATCCTCAAGGACACTGGCCTGCCGCCGGCGTGCCTGGAGCTGGAGCTGACCGAAAGTATCCTGATGCGCGAAGTCAACGAGGCCATGCATATTCTCGACAGCCTGAAAAACCTGGGCCTGAGCATTGCCGTGGACGACTTCGGCACGGGTTATTCGTCGCTCAATTACCTCAAGCAATTCCCTATCGACGTGTTGAAGATCGACCGCACCTTTGTCGATGGCCTGCCGTCAGGCGAGCAGGATGCACAGATCGCCCGGGCCATTATCGCCATGGCCCACAGCCTGAACCTGGCGGTGATCGCTGAAGGCGTGGAAACCCATGAGCAACTGGACTTCCTGCGTGAGCATGGCTGCGATGAAGTGCAGGGCTACCTGTTTGGGCGACCGATGCCGGCGAATCGGTTTGAGGCGCAGTTCAGTAACGACGCCCTCTTCATGGTCGATTGATTGGAGCTAACAGCTCTAATCAATCGACCATGAAGAGGGCAGCGGCAAGCTTCAAGCTTCAAGCTGTAAGCGGCAAGCAAGGGCAAATCTGCTTTTACTTGAGGCTTGCAGCTTGCAACTTGAAGCCGGCGCTTCATCGCATGATTACCTTTCATACCCCTTCTAAAAGCGCCTGGGTTAGAATGCCCTCCTTTTCTGCCCCCGATCCTTGAGGACCGCCATGTTCAGCCGTGATTTGACCATTGCCAAGTACGACGCCGATCTCTTCGCCGCCATGGAGCAAGAAGCCGTGCGCCAGGAAGAGCACATTGAGCTGATCGCTTCGGAAAACTACACCAGCCCTGCGGTGATGGAGGCTCAAGGTTCGGTGCTGACCAACAAGTACGCCGAAGGCTACCCTGGCAAGCGCTACTACGGTGGTTGCGAGTACGTCGACGTGGTTGAGCAGTTGGCCATCGACCGTGCAAAAGAACTGTTCGGCGCTGATTACGCCAACGTCCAGCCGCACGCCGGCTCCCAAGCCAACAGCGCCGTGTACCTGGCCCTGCTGCAAGGTGGCGACACCATTCTGGGCATGAGCCTGGCCCACGGCGGTCACTTGACCCACGGCGCCAGCGTTTCGTCCTCCGGCAAGCTGTACAACGCCGTTCAATACGGTATCGATGCCAACGGCCTGATCGACTACGACGAAGTCGAGCGCCTGGCGGTCGAGCACAAGCCAAAAATGATCGTGGCCGGTTTCTCTGCCTACTCGCAGATCCTCGACTTCCCACGTTTTCGCGAAATCGCTGACAAAGTCGGCGCCTACCTGTTCGTCGACATGGCTCACGTAGCCGGTCTGGTCGCCGCGGGCGTCTACCCGAACCCAGTGCCTTACGCTGACGTGGTCACCACCACCACCCACAAGACCCTGCGCGGTCCACGTGGCGGCCTGATCCTGGCGCGCGCCAACGCCGAGATCGAAAAGAAGCTGAACTCTGCCGTATTCCCAGGCGCCCAAGGTGGCCCGCTGGAGCACGTGATCGCCGCTAAAGCGATCTGCTTCAAGGAAGCGCTGCAGCCTGAGTTCAAGACTTATCAGCAACAAGTGGTGAAGAACGCCAAGGCCATGGCTGAAGTGTTTATCGCCCGTGGCTTTGACGTGGTGTCCGGCGGTACTGAAAACCACCTGTTCCTGCTGTCGCTGATCAAGCAGGACATTTCCGGTAAAGATGCTGACGCTGCCCTGGGCAAAGCCTTCATCACCGTGAACAAGAACTCCGTACCCAACGACCCACGTTCGCCGTTCGTCACCTCCGGCCTGCGCTTCGGTACCCCAGCTGTGACCACTCGCGGCTTCAAGGAAGCAGAGTGCAAGGAACTGGCCGGCTGGATCTGCGACATCCTGGCTGACCTGAACAACGAAGCCGTGATCGACGCGGTCCGTGAAAAGGTCAAGGCCATCTGCAAAAAGCTGCCGGTATACGGCGCTTGATTGCAGTTGCTTGAATAAGAAGCCCGGCTTTTGAGCCGGGCTTTTTTATGCCAATTTCAGTTTGGAATGCGTTCAAAAATGTGGGAGCGGGCTTGCTCGCGAAAGCGGTGTATCAGTGACAAATATGCTGACTGATCCACCGCTTTCGCGAGCAAGCCCGCTCCCACATTTTGATCGTATTTCAATTCAGGATTGGTAGACCTTTGCAAAGCCGTCGCGAATCTTCTGCTCCGGCAATTCATCGGCAATAAACACAATCACACTCTCGCGTGCCTCGCCTTCGGCCCACTCGGTATCCCAATCGAAACCGTAGAGCTTCAGCACGCCTTGGAACACCATGCGTCGATCTTCCCCGGCAATGTTCAGCACGCCCTTGTAGCGCAGCAGTTGCTTGCCGTGGTCTTCCAACAGTTCGTTCATGAACTCACTGAGACGGTCGATATCCAGCGGCTGGTCAGTGCGCAGCACCAGGCTGGAAATGCGGTCGATGGACGGCGCGGCGCTCACCGGGCGCAGGCTCATGCCAGCATTGAGGTTGAAGCCACGCACATCGAGCAGTTCCGCCAAGTCGATGTTGCCATGATCCACCACGCGGATCGGCGCACGGCGGTTGATGCGGGTAAGGCGTTCGCTGAGCGCGTCGAAGGTGGCGTCATCCACCAGGTCGCGCTTGCTGACCAGCAGGCGGTCGGCAAAACCGATCTGGGCCTGGGCGATGGTCTGGGTCAGGTGGTGCTCGGCGTGGGCGGCATCCACCAGGGTGATGATGCCGTCGAGGATGTAGCGCTCGCGCAGTTCCTCGTCGATGAAAAACGTCTGGGCCACCGGCGCCGGATCGGCCAGGCCGGTCGTCTCGATCACCAAGCGATCAAACGCGATCTCGCCGCTGTCCAGACGTTCGAGCAGCAAGTAGAGGGCTTTGGTCAGGTCGGTGTGGATGGTGCAGCAGACGCAGCCGTTGGACAGGGTCATGACTTGCACCGGTTCTGCGCCCAAGAGCTGGGTGTCGATACCGGCGTCGCTGAATTCGTTTTCAATCACCGCGATTTTCAGGCCGTGCTCGGCTTTGAGCAGGTGGCGCAGCAAGGTGGTCTTGCCGGCGCCGAGGAAGCCGCTGAGGATGGTGACGGGGATGGGAGAGGGCAAAGAAATTCTCCTGAAGGAACACAAAAACAAATGTGGGAGCGGGCTTGCTCGCGAAGGCGGTGGATCAGTCAGCACATACCTAAACTGACAGACCGCCTTCGCGAGCAAGCCCGCTCCCACAGTGGATCACCGCAAGCCCGAGTGCCGGGTCAGCAGCACTTAGGCCCACCCTTGCCACCGTAACGGGCTTCCTGGCGTTCCCGAAAGAACGCCTTGTAGTCCATCATCGGTTTGTCCGGGTGCTTGGTTTGCATATGCTCGACGTACGTGTCGTAGTCGGGCATGCCGACCATCAAGCGCGCGGCCTGACCGAGGTATTTACCGAGGCGACTGATGTCATTGAACATGGCTGCAATCCTCTATTACGCGTCCGGTACAGCCTGGAACGGGGCTTCTTTATCCGTACGCTCTTTGTTGCCCCAAGCGGCGACGCCGACTTTGAGCGCATAGAACAGGATGCTGAACACCACGAACAGGAACAGCGCCGTCAGCGTTGCGTTGGTGTAGGCGTTGTAGATCACGTGCTGCATCTGGTCGATGCTCTTGGCCGGGGCCAGGATCTGGCCGTTGGCCAGGGCATCGCTGTACTTCTTGGCCAGCGACAGGAAGCCGATCGCAGGATTCGCGTCGAACAGCTTGATGAAGCCCGCCGTGGTGGTGCAGATCAGCAGCCAGACGGCTGGCAGCATGGTCACCCAGATGTAGCGTTGGCGTTTCATTTTGATCAGCACAACGGTTGCCAGCATCAGCGCGATACCCGCGAGCATCTGGTTGGAGATACCGAACAGCGGCCACAAGGTGTTGATGCCGCCCAAGGGATCGATCACACCTTGGTACAGCAGGTAACCCCACATGGCCACGCAACCAGCGGTCGCGATGAGGTTGGCCGTCCATGACTCGGTGCGTTTGAGCGCCGGCACGAAGGAACCCAGCAGGTCTTGCAGCATGAAGCGACCGGCACGGGTACCGGCGTCCACCGCCGTCAGGATGAACAGCGCTTCGAACAGGATCGCAAAGTGGTACCAGAACGCCATGGTGTTTTCACCCGGCAGCACGCTGTGCAGGATCTGCGCGATACCCACCGCTAGCGTCGGAGCACCACCGGCACGCGCCAGGATGGTGGTTTCACCGATGTCATGGGCGACGGCAGACAGCGCCTCAGGCGTAATCGCAAAGCCCCAGCTGCTGACGGTCTGCGCCACGGTGACCACGTCCGTGCCGACAATCGCGGCCGGGCTGTTCATGGCGAAGTACACGCCAGGTTCGATCACCGACGCGGCAACCATGGCCATGATGGCCACGAACGACTCCATCAGCATGCCGCCGTAACCGATGTAGCGGGCATGGCTTTCACTGGCCAAGAGTTTGGGCGTAGTGCCCGACGAGATCAGTGCGTGGAAACCCGATACCGCGCCACAGGCAATGGTAATGAACAGGAACGGGAACAGACCGCCCTTCCAGACCGGACCGGTGCCATCGATGAACTGGGTCAACGCCGGCATTTTCAGGTCGGGCATGGTCACCAGGATGCCGATCGCCAGGGCGATGATGGTGCCGATTTTGAGGAAGGTCGACAGATAATCGCGTGGCGCGAGGATCAGCCACACCGGCAGTACCGCCGCGACGAAACCGTAGCCGATCAGCATCCAGGTGATCTGGATACCGGTGAAAGAGAAGGCCTTGGCCCACTCCGGATCAGCAGCAATCTGCCCGCCCAGCCAGATCGAGCCCAGCAGCAACAGCACGCCGATGATCGAGATTTCACCGATGCGGCCCGGGCGGATGTAGCGCATGTAGATGCCCATGAACATCGCGATCGGGATGGTCGCCATCACCGTGAAGATGCCCCATGGGCTCTCGGCCAGGGCCTTGACCACGATGAGCGCCAGCACCGCCAGGATGATGATCATGATCAGGAAGCAGCCGAACAGCGCGATGGTCCCAGGGATGCGGCCCATCTCTTCGCGGACCATGTCCCCCAGGGAGCGGCCGTTGCGACGAGTGGACAGGAACAGGACCATGAAGTCCTGCACGGCACCGGCCAGCACCACGCCGGCAATCAGCCAGAGCGTGCCAGGCAGGTAGCCCATTTGCGCCGCCAGCACCGGGCCGACCAACGGGCCTGCACCGGCAATCGCCGCAAAGTGGTGACCGAAAAGGATGTGTTTGTTGGTCGGCACATAGTCCAGACCATCATTATTGACCACTGCGGGGGTGGCCCGCCGTGGGTCGAGTTGCATCACGTTATTAGCGATGAACAGGCTGTAGTAACGGTACGCAACCAGATAGATGGCCACCGCAGCGACCACAATCCACAAGGCGTTGATCGCCTCGCCGCGGCGCAAGGCCACTACGCCCAGGGCGCACGCTCCTACAATTGCCAGCACCAGCCAGGGTAGATGGCGTAGCAGGCTATTATTATTTTTCATTTTTATATTCCAGCCAGGGTGGACAGAAAGGACAGCCATCCGGAGTTTAGCGCTACTGGCCTTAAAGGCCACCCCCCTACGTTGGTCTAGAGCCTTGCCAGCGCAAAAAAAGCAGAAAAAATGGCCTGATGATGGCGCAGAGCTACACTCTTTCTATCTACAGAGGGTTTGACCATGACCGAGCAAGCGTCTGACCGCCGCCGTTTTCGCCGGATCGCCTTTGATGCCAAGACCGAACTTCGGCAAAACGGCCGCGAGTGGCCGGTGCAGTTGGTGGATTTGTCGCTGAAGGGCTTGTTGGTAAAGCGCCCCGAGGATTGGAAGGGCAATAAGGCGCTGGCGTTTGACGTCGATATTCGCTTGGACCCAAAGGCCCATATCAAGATGCAGGTTCGGCTGACTCATGAGGATCATGACCAACTGGGCTTTGTGTGCCAGCACATCGACCTGGACTCGATCAGCCATTTGCGGCGGCTGGTCGAATTGAACCTGGGTGACGAGGAAGAGTTGGAGCGCGAGCTGGGTGCTTTGCTGGAGATTTAACAGCCAATACAATCCAAACGTGGGAGCGGGCTTGCTCGCGAAGGCGCAGTGTCAGTCGACGAATTCATCGCTGATACACCCCTTTCGCGAGCAAGCCCGCTCCCACATTGGTTTGCGGTGTTGCTGATTACTCGAACAACGCATCCAACGCCTGTTCCAACCGCGTCACGCCAATAATCGTGATCCCCGGCGGCGATTCCTTCGGTGCGTTGCCCTTGGGCACGATGGCGCGCTTGAAGCCGTGCTTGGCCGCTTCCTTCAAACGCTCCTGCCCGCTGGGCACCGGGCGTACTTCGCCTGACAGGCCGACTTCACCGAACACCAGCAAGTCATGCGGCAACGGCCGATTACGCAGGCTGGACATCACCGCCGCCATCAACGCCAGGTCAGACGCGGTCTCCAGCACCTTGACCCCACCCACGACGTTCAGGAATACATCCTGGTCATGGGTAGGAATGCCGCCGTGTCGGTGCAACACCGCGAGCAGCATCGCCAGGCGGTTTTGATCCAGACCCAAGGTCACACGCCGAGGGTTGGCCAGATGGCTGTCATCCACCAGCGCCTGCACTTCCACCAGCATCGGGCGAGTGCCTTCCCACGTTGCCATTACCACACTGCCCGGGACTTCTTCCTGAGCGCGAGTCAGAAAAATCGCCGACGGGTTGGAGACTTCTTTCAGCCCCCGGTCGGTCATGGCAAACACACCCAACTCGTTTACCGCACCAAAACGGTTCTTCACCGCCCGCAGCAAACGCAAGCGGCCGTCGGATTCGCCTTCGAAATACAGCACAGTGTCGACCATATGCTCCAACACCCGTGGCCCGGCCAGCGCGCCTTCTTTGGTCACATGCCCCACCAGGAAGATCGCCGTGCCGCTCTGCTTGGCATAACGCACCAGCAGCGCCGCGCTCTCGCGCACCTGGGACACACCGCCCGGCGCTGATTGCAATTGCTCGGTAAAAATGGTCTGGATCGAGTCGATCACCATGACCTTGGGCTTTTCGATACGCGCCGTGGCAATGATGCTTTCGATGCAGGTTTCGGTCATCACCCGCAGTTGGTCCTGGGGCAAACCCAAGCGACGGGCGCGCATGGCGACTTGCTGCTGGGATTCTTCGCCAGTGACATACAGCGCCGGCATGCGACTGGCGATGCTGCACAGGGTTTGCAGCAGGATCGTCGATTTGCCGATGCCCGGATCACCGCCGATCAACACCACCGAACCGTCCACAAGACCGCCACCCAACACCCGGTCCAGCTCGCCGGAAGCGGTGGAAAAACGCGGGATTTCTTCAACGCTGACTTCGGCCAACGTCTTGATCTGCGCCTGTTGCCCGGTCCAGCCGGCACGGCCAGTGGGGGCCGCCGCGCCGCCGCTTTCGATCATGGTTTCAGTCAGGGTGTTCCACGCACCGCATTCGCCGCACTGGCCGGCCCACTTGGGAAAGGTCGCGCCGCACTCCGTGCAGCCGTACATGCGCTTGGCCTTTGCCATTTGAGAACCTCCAACCGAAAAACCGCGATGATAGCTCAGCGCGGCGCCGGGGTCCGGATTTCACCGCTGGCCAATCGTGAAGCACTGTTGCCGATCGGGTCTTCGGCGTTGAGGTCGGCGCCTTTGGCCTTCAACTCATCCAACAGCTCGACGCGTTTGAACAGCCCGGCGTACATGGCCGCCGTCTGCCCGGCGCCATTGCGCTGATCGGGGTTGCAGTCGGTGGCCAGCAGGCGTTGGGCAATTTTCAGTTCGCCCTTGAAGATCGCGCCCATCAGCGCAGTGTTGCCGCGTTTGTCCTGCACGCAGGCGTCGGCACCGGCGTTGAGCAAGCGCTCCACGAACGGGCCCTGGCCGTGGTACGCGGCGAGGATCAACGCGGTGTAGCCCTTGTCATCCTGGGTGTTGAGGCTGTAGCCGGAATCGATAAAGGTGTTGAGCATGTCGAGGTCGCCACGACGGGCGGCGTCGAAGTAGTAATCCTGCAACTGGACCTTGAGCGCAACCGGGTCGGGCGACTCGGCGTGTGCGACAAAGGCCAGCATGGCCATCAGCAGACCGATAGAAATTCGCATGGGTGTTCTCCTGCCAAGGGTCGACGCCCGTCTCTGGGCGCCGACCATAACCAACGGATCAGTCAGTCAGTTTTTCCGCCAGCGCCTTCACGCGCGCCAGGTCCCCCTTGGCAACCTTGGCTACGCCAGTGCCGTACTCCGGATCGGCTTTGTAAAGGAACGACAGGATAATGTGCTTGCTTTCATCATCGGTGGTTGCCAGCGAGCCGCCGAAGTTCTCGATCAGGTCCTGACGCTCTTTTTTATTGAAGGAGCGGTACAGATCACCGGCTTGCTTGAAGTTCTGCTCACGCTGGATCTTCGCCTGCTGGGTGCTGCCCGACAGGGCCGATTGGCTATAGCGTGCGGCTTGCGGCTCTTCCCGAGGCTCCAGGCGGCTTGGCTGGTAGTTCACGCCGCTGGTGGTTTTGCCGGAATTCAGTGCGCCGTCCTGATTGCCATTGTTGACGGTTGCGCGTGGTGCGTTGATCGGCAGTTGCAGGGCATTGGCGCCCAGGCGGTACATTTGGGTGTCGGCGTAGGAAAACACTCGGCCTTGCAGCAGGCGGTCTTCCGACGGTTCGATGCCCGGCACCAGGTTGGCCGGGGCCATGGCCACTTGCTCGGTTTCCTGGAAGACGTTGGCCGGGTTGCGGTTCAGCACCATCTGCCCGACTTTGCGCTCGGGCACATTCGGCCAGATCTTGGTGGCGTCCAGTGGGTCGAAGTCGAACTTGGCCAGGTCTTCAGGCTTGAGCACCTGTACGTACAGGTCCCACTTGGGGAAGTCGCCCTTGTTGATATGCGTGACCAGATCGTTGGTCATGTGGCTGTAGTCACGGCCCTGCACTTCGGTAACTTGCTTAGGATCCAGATTCTTGATGCCTTGCAGGCTTTTCCAGTGGAATTTGACGTAGTGCACATCGCCTTTGGCATTGATCAGCTTGTAGGCGTGCACACCGTTGCCATCCATTTCCCGATAGCTGGCCGGGGTGCCGGAGTCGGCGTACAGCTCGGTCAGCGTGCGCGTGGACTCGGGCACATGGGAGAAGAAGTCGAAGCGACGGGAGTCGTCATCGAGGTTGGTGCGCGGGTCGGGTTTGAACGCGTGGACCATGTCCGGGAACTTGATCGCATCGCGGATAAAGAACGTCGGGAAGTTGTTGCCCACCAGGTCCCAGTTGCCGTCGGCGGTGTAGAACTTGGTGGCGAAACCGCGCGGGTCGCGCAGGGTTTCCGGGGAGTGGTTGCCGTGTACCACGGCGGAGAAGCGCACGAACACCGGTGTGGTTTCGCCAGCGGCGAATACCTTGGCCTTGGTCAAATCGCTGAGGTTGTCGGTGACCGTGAAGGTGCCGTGGGCGCCCGTGCCACGGGCGTGTACCACGCGCTCCGGGATGCGTTCGCGGTCGAAGCGTTGCAGCTTCTGGATCAGTTGCACGTCCTGCAGCAGTACAGGGCCATTGGCGCCGGCGGTTTGCGAGTTCTGGTTGTCGCCCACCGCTGCACCGTTATCGCGGGTCAAGTTGGCGGCTTGCACAGAGAGGGACAGCAGGCTGGCGGTCACCAGTACCAGCGCAGTTCGCGCTATAACAGGCCCGCGGCTCATTGGGGTGTTCATCAAGGTTTCCTCTGGTTTTTTTAGTGCACATTCAGTTGTGCTTGCCAGAGGCTAGTGACCCGAGAGTCAGAAGATAAATAGAAAAGACGTACCAACCCGATTGATAAAATAATCTAGTAAGCACCTGATTTAGCGAGTATTTCGCGCGCGATTGATGGCACTTTGCAAACTATTTTCGATTTAATGTGTCGATTAAAACTAACAGTGTTAACGGTTGTGTCAGGCAAGCCCGCTACGACTGAATTACACTGAGCCCCACCCTTCTCATCTGTAACAAGGAATAACCATGGGCGTGATCAGTGAGTTCAAGGCCTTCGCGGTCAAAGGTAATGTGGTCGACATGGCCGTCGGTATTATCATCGGCGCGGCCTTCGGCAAAATTGTTTCCTCCTTTGTTGGCGACGTAATAATGCCGCCCATTGGTCTGCTGATCGGTGGCGTGGACTTCGCTGACCTGGCGATAACGCTCAAGGCAGCGCAAGGCGATGTGCCTGCGGTGGTGCTGGCCTACGGTAAGTTCATCCAGAGCGTCATCGACTTTGTCATCGTCGCGTTTGCGATCTTCATGGGTGTGAAGGCGATCAATCGCCTGAAGCGTGAAGAGGCCGTGGCACCAAGCCTGCCACCGACGCCGACCAAGGAAGAACTGTTGTTGGGTGAGATCCGTGATCTGCTCAAGGCACAGAACGACAAGCCGCTTCAGTAAACACCGGCTTGAAAAAAAGGCGCCTGCTTGAGGCGCCTTTTTTATTACCAGTAATTTTCTACCGCCACCTGACCAGGACGACGGCTCAGGCTCAGATTCATATCGCGCTGCTTGAGCAACTGCCGCGTGTCATCAACCATCTGCGGGTTGCCGCAGATCAGCACGCGGGAATGCTCCGGAGCCAGCTCAACGCCGGCCGCGCGTTCCAGTTCGCCATTTTCGATCAGCGTCGTGATGCGCCCATTCAGCGCGCCCGGGTGTTGTTCACGGGTGACGATAGGAATGTAGGTGAGCTTGTGCGCGTATTCGGCCAGGTACTCGCGCTCGCCCAGTTCGTTGATCAGCGCCTGATAGGCCAGCTCCTTGGCTTCGCGGGCGCTGTACACCAGGATGATGCGCTCGAATTTATCCCAGACCTCGAAGTCCTGCAGGATCGACAAAAACGGCGCCACCCCGGTGCCAGTGCCCAGCATCCACAAATCGCGACCATCGACGAAACGGTTCAACGTCAGGAATCCGGTGGCCTGGCGTTCCACCATCAAGGTATCGCCCACCCGCAGGCGACTCAGCTCACTGGTGAACTCACCGCCCGGGACGACGATCGAGAAAAAATCCAAGTGCTCATCAAACGGCGAGGACACTAAGGAATAGGCGCGCCAGACGGTGCTGCCATCCGCCTTGGTCACCCCCAGGCGCACAAACTGGCCCGCAGTGAAGCGGAAACCGGGATCGCGGGTGGTGCGCAGGGTAAACAGGCTGGGGGTCAGCGATTGCACATCGAGCAAGGTCTGGCGGGTGAATTTCTCAGCGCTGGCCGTCATGGGGGCCTCCGTTCAACAGGTGCCCTAGTGTCTCTCAAAGTGGCGCGTGGAAACACCTGTGGTTGGTAGTGGTATCGCGCAACACATGCAGTAATGGCTATCCAATTGCACCGCCAATCAATTGGCTATTAGCCTCTCAACCCCCCTTACAAACAGGTTGTTAGTTGATCGTTACAGGGCCTTCAAACGCCTAATAAACCGCGACTTTCAGACTGCCCGCGGCCAACGCCAGCAGGTCACTTTGCAGAAAAATTCTTAAAAACCTGCGCGCAAGAACGAAATTTTCCTCTCGACATGTAGCCGTTGTCCTACACTCATTTCCGTGCAGCGTTGGGGGTCCAGGACGTACCTCAAGGCACGGAGAATTCCATGGAGCGTTACCAATGATTAACTGGCGCAACACACGGCATCCCAAACTAGAAGGCGAAGATGAGGCCACCAGCGTGTTTGAAATGGTAGCCATCAGAACCTTAGAGCTCGGCTTCCAACACTGTTCCTTCAAAATGAGCGCTAACCTGCCTAAAAACCAAGTCAAGCCGATTGAATTCACCAACTACCCAAATGAATGGAAAACAGTGTATGACC
This sequence comes from Pseudomonas sp. EA_15y_Pfl1_P101, assembly GCF_963970835.1. Classification (NCBI taxonomy): domain Bacteria; kingdom Pseudomonadati; phylum Pseudomonadota; class Gammaproteobacteria; order Pseudomonadales; family Pseudomonadaceae; genus Pseudomonas; species Pseudomonas sp. EA_15y_Pfl1_P101. The sequence continues at coordinate 127,200 of NZ_CAXAPA010000008.1, forward strand.
AGGCGAGCTTCTTTGGCGTAGACCCGGTGGTTAAGCACTGTAGGGAGAGCCCGCTGCCCATTGTCTGGAAGGAAGAAACCTTTAAAGACGTACCCAGCCTTTGGTCATTGGCGCAGACTTCAGGCGTGCACATCGCGCTGACCATAACCGTCCATGATTTCCGGGGCATGTTCAGCATGTTGACCCTGAGCCGCGGTAAAGGCGCAATCACGCCGGAAGAACTTTACGAAAAAGCGGGGCTGATGCTGTGGTTGTGTCACGCGATGCATGCAGTACTGGCGCATAAGTATGCCGACATACCACCCAGTACTAAACCCGCCAGCCTGTTGACCCCGCGTGAAACGGAAGTGCTCATGTGGTCCGGCAAGGGCAAGACCGCAGCGGACATCGCCGCCATCCTTTGTTTATCCGAACGCACGGTGGGCTTTCATGTCTGCAGTTGCCTGAAAAAACTGGGGGTCAACAACAAGATCGCCGCCGTGCTCCGCGCCGCGCAAGACGGGATTATTTGACCCGCCAGCAAACACCGCATGTAATCCCCCTGAAAAAAAAGTAACATTTGCGGCCAATTCTGAGTGTTGAGCAGCCACCCCCCGGGTGCCGCCAGTCGTTCACTCAGACGTCTCGGCTGGCCACTGCCGAACACTTATCGTTTACCCAGAGCCTCCCCCTCCATGCCCCTGCTCGAAAGCCCCTTCGCCCAGCTCGATCTGATCCGCCAGCCAGAGCAACATAATGATCCGCTGCAAGCCTTCGATGCGGCTGACGAGTACCTGCTCAATCATCTGGCCGAACAGCAGCCGACTACTGAGACCCGCGTGTTGGTGCTCAATGACAGCTTCGGCGCTCTGGCCGTCAGCCTCCAGGGCCAAGTACAGGTAACCTCCAGCGGCGACTCATTCCTGGCAGCCCAGGGCCTGGAGAAAAACCTGGTGCGCAACAGCAAGGCGTTTGACGCTGTGCCGTTCATCCCGGCCAGCCAAATCCCGGCAGGGCCTTTTGACCGCGTACTGATCCGCGTGCCGAAAACCCTGGCCCTGCTCGAAGAGCAATTGATCCGCCTGCAAGGCCAGCTTGCGCCAGGCGCCGAAGTGATTGCCGGGGCGATGATCAAGCACTTGCCACGGGCGGCGGGCGAGTTGCTGGAACGCTACATCGGGCCGATGCACGCATCGCTGGCGGTCAAGAAAGCGCGATTGCTGATCGCCACTGTTGAAGATCGTCCCGCGGCTGTCTCGCCGTATCCGACCCGCTACACCCTCGACGCGCCAGCCATCGAGTTGCTGAACCACGCCAACGTGTTCTGCCGCGAAAGCCTGGACATCGGCACCCGTGCGTTCCTGCCGCACCTACCCAAAAGCCTGGGCAGCGCGCGGGTGGCGGACCTGGGGTGTGGCAACGGTGTACTGGCGATTGCCAGCGCCCTGCAAAACCCCGAGGCGCAATACACCCTGGTGGACGAGTCCTATATGGCCATGCAGTCGGCGGCCCAAAACTGGCAAGCAGCGCTCGGTGAGCGCGATGTCATCGTACGCGCCGCCGATGGCTTGGCCGGCCAGGCACCCGATTCGCTGGACGTGGTGCTGTGCAACCCGCCGTTCCACCAGCAGCAGGTGGTCGGTGACTTCCTCGCCTGGCGTATGTTCCAGCAGGCGCGGGAAGCGCTGGTAGTCGGCGGCGCCCTCTATATAGTCGGCAACCGCCACTTGGGTTATCACACCAAGCTGGCGCGATTGTTCCGGGGTGTCGAGCAAATCGCCACCACGCCGAAATTCGTGATCCTCAAAGCGCGCAAATAAAAAAGCCCCGCCACTGCGAGGAGAGGCGGGGCCAAAAAACCGTGCCGCAAGGCAACGGGATGGGATGTCAGTGGGTGGTCAAGCCAGCCGCGTTCATGAACATGCGCATCAGGCTGGCCACGACGAACAGGGCCAGCACGCTGCCAGTCCAGATCATCGCCAGCCACCCCAGGCGCCGCCACAACGGTTGTTTCTCGGCCTGTTCAATCTCGTGCAACGTAGGTTTGCCGGACATGAGACGACCCTCCTAGTGATAACCGTCTTCGTGGGTGACCTTGCCGCGGAATACGTAGTAGCTCCAGAAGGTGTAGCCCAGGATGAACGGGATGATGAATAACGTGCCCACCAGCATGAAGCCTTGGCTTTGCGGCGGCGCCGCAGCGTCCCAAATCGACACCGATGGCGGAATGATGTTCGGCCACAGGCTGATACCCAGGCCGCTGTAGCCCAGGAAGATCAGCACCAGCGTCAGCAGGAACGGCGTGTAGTGCGCGTTGCGTGCCACGGCGCGGAACAGGCCGTACATGGTCACCAGCACCAGGATCGGCACTGGCAGGAACCAGAACAGGTTGGGCAGGGTGAACCAGCGCGAGGCAATTTCCGGGTGCGTCAGCGGCGTCCAGATACTCACGATGCCGATCACCGCCAGCACCACGAACGCCAGGGGCCGCGCCAGGTTGTGCATCTTCTCCTGCAACGGGCCTTCGGTCTTCATGATCAGCCAGGTGCAACCGAGCAACGCATAGGCCACGATCAACGCCACACCGCAGAACATCGTGAACGGTGTGGCCCAGTCCAGCGAACCGCCGGCGAACTGGCGATTCACTACCGGGATGCCATCGATAAACGCCCCCAGCGCCACGCCCTGGAAGAACGTCGCAGCCAACGAGCCACCGATAAACGCCTTGTCCCACAGGTGACGCTTGTGGTCTTTGGCCTTGAAGCGGAACTCGAACGCGACGCCGCGAAAGATCAGCCCGATCAACATCAGCATCAGCGGCAGATACAGCGCCGACAACACCACCGAATAGGCCAGCGGGAACGCGCCGAACAGCGCCGCGCCGCCCAATACCAACCAAGTTTCGTTACCGTCCCAGACCGGCGCCACGGTGTTCATCATCACGTCACGGTCGGTCTTGCCCGGGATAAACGGAAACAGGATGCCGATACCCAGGTCGAAGCCGTCCATGACCACGTACATCATGATGCCGAAGATGATGATCACGGCCCAGATCAGCGGAAGATCAATACCCATCTCAATTCCCCTTATGCTGGATGTGGTCGTTGTCGTTGTCAGTGCCGTCATCGGCAGCAGACAAAGGACGCGCCGGCGTGCGCTTCTGGCCAGGACCACCGTGGGTCGGCTCGGTCACGTCATGGGCTACAGGGCCTTTGCGCACCAAACGCATCATGTAGCCAAGACCCGCACCAAACAGCGCGAAGTACACCACCACGAACAACACCAGGGTAATGGTCATCTGCGCCAGGCTATGCCCGGAAGAAGCATCCGCTGTGCGCATCAAGCCGTAGACCACCCACGGCTGGCGGCCGATCTCGGTGGTGAACCAACCCGCAAGGATCGCAATCAGGCCGGACGGGCCCATCCACAGCGCCAGGTACAGGAACGGTTTGGACGTGTACATCTTGTCGCCCCGGCGCAGCCAGAGGCTGAACAGGCCGGTGAAGATCATCAGGAAGCCCAGGCCGACCATGACCCGGAACGACCAGAACACGATGGTCGAATTCGGACGATCTTCCGGTGGGAAGTCCTTGAGCGCAGGCACCTGTTTATCCAGGGAGTGGGTGAGGATCAGACTGCCCAGGTAGGGAATTTCCACCGCGTATTTGGTTTTTTCGGCCTTCATGTCGGGCCAGCCAAACAGGATCAGCGGTGTCGGTTCGTTGCCTTTGTTTTCCCAGTGGCCTTCAATCGCGGCGATTTTCGCGGGCTGGTGCTTCAGGGTATTGAGGCCATGGAAGTCGCCGATCACCGCCTGGATAGGCGCAACAATCAGCGCCATCCACATCGCCATCGAGAGCATTTTGCGGATCGCCGGGTTGTCCTTGCCGCGCAACAAGTGCCAGGCCGCTGAGGAGCCGACGAAGAACGCTGTCGCCACGAAGGCCGCCGTGGCCATGTGCGCCAGGCGATAAGGGAACGACGGGTTGAAGACCACGGCGAACCAATCGGTTGGGATCACGCGGCCGTCAATGATTTCAAAGCCCTGGGGCGTCTGCATCCAGCTGTTGGACGACAGGATCCAGAAGGTCGAAATCAACGTACCCACGGCCACCATCACGGTGGAGAAAAAGTGCAGGTTGCGCCCGACCTTGTTCCAACCGAACAGCATCACGCCGAGGAAACCGGCCTCAAGGAAGAAGGCCGTGAGCACTTCGTAGGTCAGAAGTGGCCCGGTGACGGCGCCAGCGAAGTCTGAGAAGCGGCTCCAGTTGGTGCCGAACTGGTAGGCCATGACCAAGCCGGACACCACGCCCATACCGAAGTTGACGGCAAAAATCTTCGACCAGAAGTGGTAGAGATCACGGTAAGTGTCGTTGTGGGTCTTGAGCCACAAGCCTTCCAGCACCGCAAGGTAACTGGCCAGGCCGATGGTGATCGCCGGGAACAGGATATGGAATGAGATGGTGAACGCGAACTGGACGCGGGCGAGATCTAGCGCCTCCAAACCGAACATATGTTGTCCTCTTTCAGGTAATACCGAATGCCGGCCGGCGGCCTGCAATCACTGCCCCATCGCTATGGAGTACGGCGAATTTCAATTCGTTTCTTTTTTTGTCCAATCACGCTGGGATGCTTGCCTGGTCTGCCGACTTGAACTGCCCCTGCGACGGCATTGATCTGAATCAAGCATTGCTGAAAGAGTAGTCCCATTTTTGAGGTTGACCTGTGTGGTCTTTTGCCGCGTGACAGACTGCCTCAGCTCAGCTCCTGCAACTATCTGTTACAACTTAATGATAATCTCGGCGCTTCCCCCGGCCTTGACTCGAATTCCCGATGCCTAGCGAACCTGCGTTGCTGTTACGTCACCATCGCCCTTTCATCGCGTTCTGGCTGGCGCGCATCTTCACCGCCAGCGGCTTCCAGATGCTCACCGTGGCGATCGGCTGGAACCTCTACCAACTGACGGGCAACGTGCTGGACCTGGGTTTGGTCGGATTAGTGGAATTCGTGCCGCGCGTGCTGTTCATGCTGCACACCGGGCATGTGGCCGACCGCTATGAGCGGCGCAAAGTTGCCGCCATCTGCCAGACCGTGCAGGCGCTTATCGCATTGTCCCTGGCCATTGGAGGCCTGACCGGCAACGTGACCCGCGAGATGATCTTTATCCTCGCCTTCATGCTGGGTGCTGCGCGCTCGTTTGAAATGCCCACCACCCAGGCCATGCTCCCGAGCCTTGTGCCCGCCGCACTGTTCCCACGGGCCGTGGCCTCGTCGCAGTCGGCCCAGCAGCTGGCGACCATTGTCGCGCCGGCCCTTGGCGGCTTGCTTTACGCCTTTGGCAGCGTGTGGGTGTATGGCCCCACGGTGGTGCTGTACCTCATTGCCTGCGTGCTGACCCTGAATTTGCCCGCGCGCCAAACGCCGCTGAACAAAGCCAAGGCGACCATGGACTCTCTGCTCGCCGGTATCCGCTTTATCCGCAGCCGCCCGGATATTCTCGGTGCCATCTCCCTCGACTTGTTCGCCGTGCTGCTGGGTGGCGCCACCGCGTTGCTGCCGGTGTTCGCCAAGGACATCCTGCTGACGGGCGCCTGGGGCCTGGGCCTGCTGCGTTCGGCACCGGCAGTGGGCGCGCTATTGATGTCGTTGTGGTTGGCGCGGTTCGCGGTGGACCGGCATGTGGGCCGCGTGATGTTCACCGCCGTCGGCGTATTCGGCGTGGCGACCATCGCCTTCGGCCTGTCCACCTCGTTCTGGTTTTCCCTGGCGGTGCTGGTGGTGCTGGGTGCGGCAGACATGATCAGCATGGTGATCCGCGCCTCATTCGTGCAGTTGGAGACACCGGACGAAATGCGCGGGCGGGTCAGTGCAGTCAACGGTTTGTTTATCGGCGCGTCGAATCAGTTGGGCGAGTTTGAATCGGGCATCACCGCCCACTGGTTCGGCACCGTGCCTGCCGTGGTCATGGGTGGGATCGGCACGCTGGTGGTGACGGGGGTGTGGATCAAGCTGTTCCCGACCCTGGCGAATCGGGATCGGATGCATGTGCCGGTGGAAGAGCCCAAGGTTTAAGCCACACCGCAAATACTGTGGGAGCCGGGCTTGCCCGCGATAGCGGTGTGTCAGTCACCTCATCAGGAGCTGACCCACCGCCATCGCAGGCAAGCCAGCTCCCACACTTGATCTTCAGTGGGTAGGAGATTGCGTCAGAGCACTTTGTCCAAAGTAATCGGAAACGCCCGCACCCGCTTCCCAGTGGCGTGATAAATCGCATTCGCCACCGCCGCCGCTACGCCCACAATACCAATCTCACCAACCCCCTTCGACCCAAGGGCGTTGACGATATCGTCGCGTTCTTCGACAAACACCACGTCAATCTCGCCGATATCGGCGTTTACCGGGATGTGGTACTCCGCCAGGCTATGGTTCATGTAACGCCCCAATTGATGGTCGATCTGGGTTTCTTCGTGCAGAGCCATGCCGATACCCCATACCACCCCGCCGAGGATCTGGCTGCGCGCCATCTTCGGGTTGACCACGCGCCCGGCGGCAATCGCGCTGACCACCCGGCTGACCTTGATCGTGCCCAGGTCTTCATCCACACGCACCTCGACAAATACCGCCGAATGGGTAGCGGTAGCAAACCCCTCGCGCTTCTTGTCGGGCTCGCTGTCGACCTGCACCGCCAACGCGTCTTCGCCACTGTCCTTGACCAGCTGTGCCAATGACACACTGACGTCACCGGTATGCAACTGGCCGTCTTCAAAGCGTACGGACTCGGCCTCCTTGAATACCGGGTACGTTTGCCGAGCAACGGCCAACAGCTTGGCATTCAACGCTTCGCAGGCCTGCTGCACAGCCGTGCCGACGGAGGACACGGTAAACGATCCGCCCTGCAGCGGCGCAGTGGGCAACGATGAATCCCCCAACACAAAGGCCACGTCCTCAACCGCCACGCCACTGGCCTGAGCCGCGATCTGGGTCATCACCGTGTAGGTGCCAGTGCCGATATCGGTGGTGGCGCTGCTGACGGTCAGTTTGCCCTCGGCATCAATACGCGCCTTGGCGCTGGCCTTCATCTGCATGGCCTCCCACACGCCGCCGGCCATGCCCCAGCCGATCAACTGGCGGCCGTCGCGCATGCTGCGCGGTTCCGGGTTGCGTGGGTGCCAGCCGAAACGCTCGGCGCCTTCGCGGTAACACTCGCGCAGGGCTTTGCTCGACCAGGGCTTGTCTTCGTTCTGATTGCGTTCGGCATAGTTGATCAGCCGCAGTTGCACCGGGTCCATCCCCAGCGCGCAGGCCAGTTCGTCCATGGCGCACTCCAGGCCGATCACCCCGAGGGCCGCCCCAGGTGCACGCATGTCTAGCGGCGTGAACACATCCAGTGGCACCAACTTATAAGTAAGCTGCACGTTATCGCAGTGGTAGAGCATGCCGCTCCACTCCACCACATGCTCACTGAAATCCTCGAAGCGCGACGTCTGGCCAATCGCGGTGTGCCCCAGTGCCAGCAGGCGGCCGTTGGCGGCGGCGCCCAGCTGCAAACGCTGCAAGGTGCGTGGGCGGTAACCGAAGGTGAACATCTGCTGACGCGTCAGCGTGACCCGCACCGAGCGCTTGAGCGCCAAGGACGCCATCACCGCCAGCGGCAATTGATACTGCGGGCGCAGGCCCGAGCCAAAGGCGCCGCCGACAAATGCCGCGAAGACACGCACCTGGCTTTTATCCAGGCCGAAGACTTTTTGCACATAGGCCTGGCAGTTCTGCGGGCCTTGGGTCTTGTCGTGGATGTGCAGCGTGCCGTCCGGCTGAAACAGCACGGTGCTGGCGTGGGGCTCCATCGGGTTGTGGTGTTCGATGGGGGTGCTGTAGTGCAGATCCAGGCTGACGGCAGCGCCGATCCATTCGGCCTGGAAGTTGCCGCGCGGCTTGGGCGGAGTCTGCGGCGAGGCGTAGGCTTGTTCCTGCAAGGCCAGCAAGTCGGTTTCAAAGGCTTCGGTTTCGTACTCGATCTCCACCAGGGAGCCGGCATGTCGCGCCAGCTCGAGGTTATCGGCGATCACCAGCGCCAGTGGCTGGCCGCTGTACAGTACGCGATCGTTGTACAGCGGGCGAAACGGCGAGCCGTCGGCCGCATCATCGTCCTGGAAAGCATCATCGTAGCTGGCGATTGTTGGCCGATTGAGGTGATGGATAACCTCCACCACACCCGGCAGCGCCAGCGCCTTGGTCGCGTCGATACGCAGCACCCGGCCCTTGGCCACGGTGCTCGACACTACGCTGCCATGCAGCAGGCCTTCTTCGGGAAACTCACCGGCATACCGCGCTTTGCCTGTGACCTTGAGCAGACCGTCAACGCGGTCCAAGGGTTTGCCGATAGCGCTCATGGGCGTTCTCCTGCAACAGCGGCGTCGCTCAGGGCGCGAATAACCCCCCGGCGTGCCAGCTTGATCTTGAAGCCGTTGTGCTGCAGCGGCTCGGCGTCTTGCAACAGGGCATCGGCGGCGTTACTGAAGGTTTCACGGCTAACAACCTGGCCGATCAGTGCGGCTTCCACCACGCGGTCACGCCAGGGTTTGTGGGCCACGCCGCCAAGGGCCAGGCGCGCGTCGATGATGGTGTCGCCGTCCAGCTCAAGCGCGGCAGCCACAGACACCAAGGCGAACGCATAGGAGGCACGGTCACGGATTTTCAGGTAATTGCTATGGTTTGCCAGGTGATCGGCAGGCAGTTCGATGGCGGTGATCAGCTCATCGTCGGCCAATTGGTTGTCACGTTGCGGCGCATCACCCGGTAGGCGATGAAAGTCGGCGAACTCAATGATTCGCGAACCGCCACGCCCCTCTACATGCACCCTCGCCTCCAGCGCTGCCAAAGCGACGCACATGTCGGAGGGATGGGTGGCGACACACTGTTCACTGGCGCCGAGGATCGCGTGAATACGGTTCAAACCGGTGCGTGCCGGGCAGCCACTGCCGGGCTCACGCTTATTGCACGGCACGGTAGCGTCATAGAAGTAGTAGCAACGGGTGCGCTGCAACAGGTTGCCGCCGGTACTGGCCATGTTGCGCAGTTGCGGCGAGGCGCCGGCCAGGATGGCCTGGGACAGCAGCGGGTAACGTTGTTCGATCAGCGGGTGCCAGGCCAGGTCGGCGTTGCTCACCAACGCGCCGATCAACAGACCGCCACCGGCAGTCTCCTGAATGTCATTGAGCGGCAATCCTGTGATATCGATGAGATGCTCGGGGCGGCTGATGTTTTCTTTCATCAGGTCCAGCAGGTTGGTGCCACCGGCAATAAAGCGCGACGCGGCGCTGCTCAGATGAACCGCTTCTTGCACATCCGCAGGCTTGCTGTAGTGGAAGGGATTCATTGCTCACCTCCCACTACGTCTTCAATGGCATCGCGAATATTGCTGTAAGCCCCGCAGCGGCACAGGTTACCGCTCATCAGCTCTTGGATTTGCGCCGTGTCGTGGGCCCGACCTTCATTGGCCAGGCCGACGGCCGAGCAGATCTGCCCAGGGGTGCAGTAACCGCATTGGAAGGCATCGTGTTTGATAAACGCCTGCTGCATCGGGTGCAGTTGGTCGCCGTTGGCCAGGCCCTCGATGGTGGTGAGTTCGGCACCGTCGCACATCACCGCCAGCGTCAGGCAGGCATTGATCCGCTTGCCATCGCGCAATACGGTGCAGGCGCCGCACTGGCCGTGGTCGCAGCCTTTTTTGCTGCCCACCAAGTCGAGCTGCTCACGCAAAAGGTCGAGTAGTGTGGTCCAGGGCAGCACATCCAACTGGCGATCCTGGCCGTTTAGCCTCAGGCATATGGAGTGGCTGGCGAACGGTTGGGTCGCCGCGCCATTGGGGGTCGCGCTCATAAACACCTCACGGGTTGGTCTACATCCGCGGCGTTCAGGAAAGTCGCCGTCTCAGGGGTACGACTTCCCAGGGTATTGAGCGTTCAAGGTGATTGATCAGCGGATATTGAGCTGTGTGGTCAAGGTATTTCGCGGGGGGTTGATCGAGGAGTTGCTGTACTGGAACCAGCCCTGGGCTTCGACGTTCAGGTCAAACACATAGATGTAGCCCATCAATGTGCCGGCCCCCGTGCAGGCTTCGCTGATGTTGCCCACCTGGCAAACCGCCGTGCGCTGGCCATTCAACTCAGCACCATTGAAGCGACCCATGGGGTTGTTGCCCAGGCCGACTTCCATCACAGAAACCCGGGTGGGCCCGCGGTGCTCACACATCTGGGTAGTGTTTACACGTTCCGCAATGGTCTCGCTGCACTTCGCCGACTCGACCTTGAACACACGCACTTCGCTCAAGGGCGGTGCAGTCGCGCCCCACGCCGGTGCTGCGCCGAGCAACAGGCTGATACAGGGGATCAGGACTAGACTCCACGGTTTGGCGTTTTTCATGCTGCGGGTGACCTTCGTTTAAACGTCGTCGCAGTATGCCTCAAGGCCTCGGCTGCTGGTATGATGCGCCGCTTTTTCCGATCCTCTCTGAAACCACAGGCGCTTGGCGCAGTTTGTGCTTTGACTTAGAGGTCAACAAATCACGACGCCACAGAGCGTCACAGGGAGCAGGCATGCTGGAAAAGCTGTTTCAACTCAAGGCACACAACACCAACGTGCGCACCGAGATCCTCGCGGGCATCACAACATTCCTGGCCATGGCCTACATCCTGTTCGTGAACCCGAGCATCCTCGGCGAGACCGGCATGGACAAGGGCGCGGTATTCGTCGCGACCTGCCTGGCGGCCGCCATCGGTTCGACCGTGATGGGCCTGATCGCCAACTACCCGATCGCACTCGCGCCGGGCATGGGCCTCAACGCCTTCTTTACCTACACCGTGGTCCTGCACATGGGCCATACCTGGCAGGTTGCGCTGGGTGCGGTGTTTATCTCGGCGGTGCTGTTCTTCCTGCTGTCGATCTTTCGTATCCGTGAGTGGATCATCAACAGCATTCCCCTGCCCCTGCGCTCGGCGATTGCTGCGGGTATCGGCCTGTTCCTGGCGCTGATTGCGCTGCACAACGCCGGGATTGTGGTTGCCAACCCGGCCACGCTGGTTGGCCTGGGTGACTTGAAGCAACCTGCTCCGATCCTTGCCACCCTGGGTTTCGTGCTCATCGTTGCGCTGGAAGCCCTGGCGGTACGCGGAGCCGTGCTGATTGGCATCCTGGCAGTGACCATCGTGTCGATCCTGCTGGGCGTCACCCCGTTCGGCGGCGTGACCTCAATGCCGCCGTCCCTGGCCCCGACTTTCCTGCAGTTGGATATTAAAGGCGCGCTCGATATCGGCCTGGTGAGCGTGATCTTCGCGTTCCTGTTCGTCGACCTGTTCGATAACTCCGGCACCCTGATCGGCGTCGCCAAGCGCGCGGGCCTGATGGGCAAGGACGGCCACATGCCGAAAATGGGCCGTGCGCTGATCGCCGACAGCACCGCCGCCATGGCCGGTTCGCTGCTGGGTACGTCAACGACTACCAGCTACATCGAATCGGCTGCCGGCGTGAGCGCAGGTGGCCGCACCGGTTTGACCGCCGTCGTGGTAGCGATCCTGTTCCTGCTGGCGCTGTTTTTCTCGCCACTGGCCGCCAGCGTACCTGCCTTCGCAACTGCACCAGCACTGCTGTTCGTGGCCGTACTGATGACGTCGGGCCTGGCCGAAATCGACTGGGACGATATTACCGTTGCAGCGCCGGTGGTGATCACCGCCCTGGCGATGCCCTTCACTTACTCCATTGCCAACGGCATCGCCTTCGGTTTCATCGCCTGGACCGCCATCAAGCTGCTTTCGGGCCGCTACCGTGAGCTGAACCCGGCGCTGGTGATTCTGTCGATTCTGTTCGTGATCAAGCTGGGCTGGTTCAACGCATGACTTTTGACGCCGCACGCTACACCGCTCAACTGCAAGACAAGGTCACGCGCTTGCGTGACCTGCTGGCACCGTTCGATGCACCGGAGCCACAGGTCTTCGACTCGCCCCTACAGAACTTCCGCCTGCGCGCGGAGTTCCGCCTGTGGCGCGAAGGCGGTGAGCGCCACTACGCAATGTTTTCCCAGGACGACAAGCGCACGCCGATCCTGATCGAAGCGTTCCCCATCGCAAGCGCCCGCATCAACCAGTTGATGCCGCAACTCAAGGCCGCCTGGCAAGCCAGCGCCGCCCTGAGCCACAAGCTGTTCCAGGTAGAGTTCCTCACCACCCTGGCCGGCGACGCGATGATTACTCTGTGCTATCACCGCCCGTTGGACGAGCACTGGCACACCGCCGCGAACCAGCTGGCTGCCGGCTTGAACGTGAGCATCATCGGCCGCTCGAAGGGCAAGCGCGATGTGATCGGCCATGATTACGTGGTGGAAAAACTCGACGTTGGCGGGCGCACCTTCAGCTACCGCCAACCCGAAGGCGCCTTCACCCAGCCCAACGGCACGGTGAACCAGAAGATGCTCAACTGGGCATACGAAGCCTTGGGTGACCGCCCGGATGATTTGCTCGAGCTGTACTGCGGCAACGGTAACTTCACCCTGCCCTTGGCAACCCGCGTGCGCAAAGTGCTGGCCACCGAGATCAGCAAGACCTCAGTGAATGCGGCGCTGAGCAACCTCGATGAAAACGCCGTGGATAACGTCACCCTGGTGCGACTCTCCGCTGAAGAACTCACCGAAGCGCTCAACGAAGTGCGCCCGTTCCGCCGCCTGCACGGCATCGACCTGAAGCGCTATGAGTTCGGCAGCGTGTTCGTCGACCCGCCGCGCGCCGGCATGGACCCGGACACCTGCGAACTGACCCGACGCTTCGACAACATCCTGTACATCTCCTGCAACCCGGAGACGTTGGCGGCGAACATCGCGCAACTGCATGACACGCACCGCATCACCCAATGCGCGCTGTTTGACCAGTTCCCGTGGACGCACCATATGGAGTCCGGGGTTCTGCTGACCCGCAGATAAATCTGCCAGGCACCCACAATCTCCTGTGGTTTTTCATGCATCCGTAGAATCGCTGGGCTCTAAAACCTTCTTGCGCGGCCGTCCGCCCTTCTTGCCATTGGCTCGGGCGGCATCTTAAGCGCTGTCGAGAATGACGCTCAATTGATACCCCATCCGATTCAACTGTACGACGTGTCTGATTAACGGTTCGATTATCGAACACATCCGCCGCCATCAATTGACCAAATTAACTAACCAGTACATTTTATCCACACAACTAACAAGAACTGTGGAGAAACCCTCAATGCCGCCCATCGTGCTGGTGCTCAACGGCCCCAACCTCAACTTGCTCGGCACCCGCGAGCCCGCCACTTACGGCCATGAAACCCTCGCCGACGTCGCCGCGCTGTGTGGCCGCAGCGCCGAACAGCTCGGGCTGAAAATCGAATTTCGCCAGACCAACCACGAAGGCGAATTGCTCGAGTGGATCCACGGCGCCCGCGCCCGTTGCGCCGGTATCGTGATCAACCCTGCGGCCTGGACCCACACCTCCGTAGCCATTCGCGACGCGCTGGTAGCCAGTGAGGTGCCGGTGATTGAGGTGCACCTGTCCAACGTGCATGCCCGTGAAGCGTTCCGCCATCACTCCTTTGTGTCGCCCATCGCCAAGGCAGTGCTGGCGGGGTTCGGCAGCCATGGCTACCACCTGGCCCTGGAACATTTCAGCCATCTGCTAAAAGGATCGGCCCGATGAAACCGCGCATCCTCGCTGGCCTGATCGGTGCCGGTATCCAGGCTTCCCGCACGCCGGCCCTGCATGAACGCGAAGGCGACGCCCAAGGCCTGCGCTACCTGTATCGCTTGATCGACCTTGAGCCCCTGCACTTGGACATCAACGCCCTGCCCGACCTGCTGCATGCCGCCGAGCTGATGCACTTCACCGGGCTGAACATTACCTATCCGTGCAAACAGGCGATCCTGGCGCTGCTCGATGAACTGTCCGACGAGGCCCGCGGCATCGGTGCGGTCAATACAGTGGTGTTCAAGCACGGCAAACGTATCGGCCACAACACCGATTGCCTGGGGTTCGCCGAAGGGTTTCGGCGCAACTTGAATGACGTGGCGCGCCAACGTGTGGTGCAGATGGGCGCTGGCGGTGCGGGCGCAGCGGTGGCCCACGCGCTGTTGGCGGAAGGTGTCGAGCAGTTGAGCATTTTCGACGTGGACGCCAATCGCGCCCGCGACCTTGTGGATAACCTCACGCAACGTTTCGGTGCTGGCCGGGCCCAGGTCGGCAACCACTTGGAGAACGCGATGGCCGAGGCCGACGGCGTGGTCAATACCACGCCGATGGGTATGGCCAAGCTGCCCGGCACACCGGTGCCGGTCGCTCTGTTGCGCACTGAGTTATGGGTCGCGGAAATCGTGTATTTCCCACTCGAGACCGAGCTGCTGCGCGACGCCCGCGCCTTGGGCTGCCGCACGCTGGATGGCGGCAACATGGCGGTGTTTCAGGCGGTGAAGGCGTTTGAGTTGTTCAGTGGGGAAGTGCCGGATGCAGACCGGATGTTGGCGCACTTCCAGAGCATGAACGTTTCACTGTAGGAACCGAATCCATATGTGGGGCTTGCATTTCAGCCTCGAGCCTCGCATGGACTCAAACCTGCAAATAGCGCATCACCGAGTCACAAATCATGTCCCGGTGCCGCTGTTTAATCGCTTCATCCGACAACTCAATTTGAAAGATCTCACTGAACGTATGGCGGTTGGACACACGGTAAAAGCTGAACGAGTTGATCAGCAAGTGCACGTCCAGCGGCTCCAGCCCCTCGCGAAACACCCCCATCTCGGCCCCGCGACGCAACGTCGTGCCCAGCGCTTCGAGAATGTTGCTGTTCATCGCCTTGATCGCATCCGAGCGCTTCACGTACTCGGCATTGTGGATATTTTCGATGCTGACAATGCGCACGAAATCCACGTTCTGGTCGTGGTGATCAAAGGTGAATTCCACCAGCCGACGGATCGCTTCGCGCGGTTCCAGCGCGGTGAGGTTCATCTGGGTTTCGGTAGTGCGGATGTCGCCGTAGAGCTTCTCCAGCACCTCGACGTACAACTGCTCCTTGCTGCCGAAGTAGTAATAGATCATGCGCTTGGAGGTGTGGATGCGCTCGGCGATCGCATCCACGCGAGCGCCGGAAAGGCCCTGCTGGACAAACTCCACAATGGCTTCCTGGAGTATGTTCTCGCGGGTCTTTTCCGGGTTGTTCTTACGACTCTTGCGGGGTGCCTCGGAGGTCATGGTGCGCTCACGGCCAGTGTTGTGCAGGCCGTGATTATGGGCCGCGATGCAGCCTGAAAGAAAGCACCGGACCCGCCGTTATAAACGCGCCTGGCGAACCGCACCGCTGCGCGATTTGGCCATTGCCGCCAAGCGCACCGCCACATTGGCCGCACCGTAGCCGGCATAGCCATTCTTGCGCTGGATGATCTCGAAGAAAAACCGCCCTTCGAACGGCTCGGTGTACACATGAAACAACTCACCGCCCTGGGCGTCGCGGTCGTACAGCACGTTGTAGTACGCCAGCTCGCTGAGGAACGCCTCGTCAAAATCGAAACGTGCCGCCAGGTCATCGTAATAGTTGAGCGGGATATCCAGCAGCGGCACCCCCGCCTCCTTGGCGCGGCTCACTTCGGCGAAAATATCTGCGCAATCGAAGGCAATGTGGTGCACGCCCGAGCCGCGATAGCTCGACAGGGCATGGGAAATGGCGGTATTGCGGTTCTCGGAGATGTTCAGCGGCAGGCGAATCGAGCTGCAACGGCTGCGCAGTGCACGGCTTTTCACCAGGCCGTAAGGATCGGGCAGCACCACTTCATCATCGGCCTCGAAATCCAGCAGGCTCTTGTAGAACAGCACCCAACTGTCGAGGCTGTCGGCCGGCAGGGCCATCGCCATATGGTCAATACGCAACAGGCCTGCGCTGGCCGTCGAAGCGGTTTGCAGGTTGAAGTCGGTGTCGTACAGCGTGCCTTCGCTGGGGTCCACCAAGTAAATCAGGCTGCCATCCGGTGCGCGCACGGCCGCCAATTCCAGCTCGTTGGGCCCGACCAGGCCACGATACGGCTGGCCCTTGTAGGCCACCGCGCGCTCCAGCGCCTTGGCGCTGTCCTTGACCCGGATCGCGGTGGCGCACAACGACGGCCCGTGGGCCTCGAAAAAATTGTGGGCGAAAGAATAGGGTTCGCAGTTGAGGATCAGATTGATATCACCCTGGCGCAGCAGGCTCACGCTCTTGGAGCGATGCTGCCCGGCCTTGACAAAGCCCAGGCGCTCGAGCCAATGGGTGAGCTTGGCGCCAAGGCTTTCATCGACAGCGAATTCGAGGAACTCGATACCGTCATATTCGCTGGCCGCCGGGGTATCAAACAGGATCTGGACCGGTTGCACCGGTGCTTCCTGCTTCAGGCGTTCGCGGGTTTTCTCCTCCAGGTACAGCAAGGAGCGCAGGCCATCCGCCGCATTCGCGCGGGTGGGCGCGGCGCGGAAGCCGTCGTTGAAGATTTCCAGGGACAATGGCCCGGTGTAGCCACTCTTGATGATCGGCGCGAGGAACCCCGCCAGGTCGAATTCGCCCTGGCCGGGGAAGCAGCGGAAATGTCGGCTCCATTCCAGGACGTCCATGGCCAGGATCGGCGCGTCGGCCATTTGTACAAAAAAGATCTTGTCGCCGGGGATCTCGGCAATGGCACTCGGGTCGCCTTTGAGGGACAGGGTGTGAAAGCTGTCGAGCAGTACGCCCAAGTTTGGGTGATCAACCTGACGCACCAGGTTCCACACCTGTTGCCATGTGTTCACATGCCTGCCCCAGGCCAGGGCTTCATAGCCGATGCGCAGGCCACGGCGACCGGCGTGTTCGGCCAACAGGCTCAGGTCATCGAGCAAAATGCGCTCGTCACCTACACAGTCGGCCGACGCATTGCTGCACACTAGCACCAGGTCGGTGCCCAGCTCTTGCATCAAGTCGAACTTACGTTCGGCGCGTTCCAGGTTGCGCGCCAGCCTGTCGCGGCGGCAGCCTTCAAAGTCACGAAACGGCTGGAACAAGGTGATGGCAATGCCGAGGTCGGCGCACATCTGCCTGACTTCACGAGGGCTGCCGTCGTAGTACAACAAGTCGTTCTCGAAGATTTCGACCCCATCAAACCCGGCGGCGGCAATGGCTTCGAGCTTTTCCGGCAGGGTGCCGCTCAAGGAAACAGTGGCGATGGAACGTTGCATGGGCGACTCCCGGAAATTGTTGTTTGCAGCAAATTATTCGCCCCCAGCCTACACGCAGCAATTAAAATGTACGAACCGGTTAGTTTTTAGTGCGATTATCGAACACTATGCCGGTTTGGCGAATTGACGATTTTTTAGCCACTGCGCACCATCAATGACGCAACAGACCCAGAACACACCATAAAAATTTCAAAAAACGGGTACGACCTCATGCCTCTGCAAAACTCCGCCCTGGCCGCGCGCCCGGGCACCCCGCACGCCGGCATCGGCGACAAGATCCGCGGCGCCCTGGCCGTGGGTAAAACGCGCTGGGGCATGCTGGCCCTGGTGTTTTTCGCCACCACCCTGAACTACATCGACCGCGCCGCGTTAGGCGTCATGCAGCCGATCCTCGCCAAAGAGATGAGTTGGACGGCGATGGACTACGCCAACATTAACTTCTGGTTCCAGGTCGGCTACGCCATCGGCTTTGTGCTGCAGGGCCGACTGATCGACCGAGTGGGCGTGAAACGCGTGTTCTTCTGCGCGGTATTGCTGTGGAGCCTGGCGACGGGCGCCCACGGCCTGGCCACTTCGGCGGTAGGCTTTATGGTGTGTCGCTTCATCCTCGGGCTCACCGAAGCCGCCAACTACCCGGCGTGCGTCAAAACCACGCGCCTGTGGTTCCCGGCCGGTGAGCGTGCAGTGGCGACCGGTATCTTCAACGCCGGCACCAACGTGGGCGCGATGATGACGCCGATGCTGTTGCCGTTGATCCTGCAGGTGTGGGGCTGGCAGGCGGCGTTCCTGTGCATGGCGTCACTTGGCGCGATCTGGCTGGTGTTCTGGGGTTTGAAGTACTACAACCCGGAAGACCATCCGACGGTTAAACAATCCGAGTTGGACTACGTGCAACGGGAAATCGAACCGGAACAACCCGGCGTCCCCTTCAGCCGTATCCTGCGCATGCGCGGCACCTGGGCCTTCGCCATCGCCTACGCGCTGACCGCGCCAGTGTTCTGGTTCTACCTGTACTGGCTGCCGCCGTTCCTGAATCAGCAATACAACCTGGGCATCAACGTCACGCAGATGGGCATCCCGCTGATCATCATTTACCTGACCGCCGACTTCGGCAGCGTGGGAGGCGGGATTCTGTCGTCATTCCTGATCGGCCGTGGCATGAACTCGATCAAGGCCCGGCTGCTGTCGATGCTGCTGTTTGCCTGCTGCATCGTCAGCGTGATCATGGCTGCCGGCTCCAGCCAGCTGTGGGTCGCCGTGCTTGCCATCTCCCTGGCGATTGGTGCGCATCAGGCCTGGACCGCCAACATCTGGAGCCTGGTGATGGACTACACGCCCAAGCACATGATGAGCACGGTGTTTGGTTTCGGCGGCATGTGCGCGGCCATCGGCGGTATGTTCATGACTCAGATCGTCGGCCACATCCTTACCGTGACCAACAATAACTACACCGTGTTGTTCACGCTGATCCCGGCGATGTACTTCATTGCGCTGATCTGGATGTACTTCATGGCGCCGCGCAGAATTCCTACCGTAGACGTCTGAGCTTCCCCCTGAGCTATCTGCGCCGCTGCTGCCAGGCAGCGGCCAGCCCGCTCATGCAGATCACCCCGATGCCGACCACCGTGGTCAAGTCGGGGGTATGGTTGAACACCAGCCAGCCCAACAACCCCGCGAATACGATCTGGCAATAGCCGAACGGCGCCAACAAGGCTGGCGCCGCGAAGCGGAACGCCTGGGTCAGCATCAAGTGCGCGGTCATCCCGCATGTGCCCAGGGCCAGCATCAACACGCCATGCCACAGCGTCGGGACCTGCCAGAAGAACGGCACCATCGCACTCATCACCAAGGTATTGCACAGGCCGGCAAAGAAGTTGCTGGTGGTGGGGGTGTCGACTTTACTCAGGATGCGCGTCAGCAGTTGGTAGAAGCAGAAGAACATCGCCGAACACAGCGGCAGCAATACGGCCGGGGTAAACAGCTCGCCGCCGGGGTGGATGATGATCAGCACGCCGACAAACCCGCAGATAACCGCCAGCCACTGGCCGCGCGTCACGTGCTCGCCGAGCAGCGGCACCGAGAGCGCCGTCACCAGGATCGGCGCGAGGAAGTTAACCGCCGTGGCTTCCGCCAGCGGGATGTAATGCAGCGCCGCAGTAAAAAACAGGCTCGTGCCCAGCAGGCACAGCGCCCGCACCACCTGCATCCCCGGTCGTTTGCTGCGCAATACGCGCAGGCCTGATTGCGGCAGGAAGATGCCGGCCATCAACAAGGTATGCACCAGGTAACGCGCCCACACCACCATCACGACGGGGTAGAACCCCGCCAGGTATTTGGACAAGGCGTCATGGCTGGAAAACAGAAACGTCGCCAGCACAATCAGCAGGATGCCTTTGAAAGGGTGGTTGACGCCGGATAGAGGAGTACTGACGGTCATTGAGTTCTCTTGCGTGGCGGGCTGAACACTGTGCACTAAATGAAATAGCGCTCAACCCGGTAATCTAGCAGCCGGGCCGGAGTCTGCCCCAAGAGCATAACCAAACACCGTGCGAACAGCGCACTAAATCACGGGATTCGAGTCCAACGCTGCACGTTGACTGCCGTGTTGCACACTTTTTAACCAAGGCCCTGCCGCTATGAAAAAAACCCTCTTTGTTCTGTCTGCCCTTGCCCTGCTCACCGCTTGCAATCAAGAAGCCAAGGAAGCCCCCAAACCTGCCCCTGCTTCGGTGCAGGCCACCCTGGTGCCAGAGACCCCGCCCACCGACAAATGGGTCGGCAAGTGGATCGGCGTCGAAGGCCTCAACCTGACCATCGCCAAGGACGACAGCATTGGCCGTGGTCATTACATCCTCACCATGCAATACGGCCTCGACGCCGACGACTCAGGCACCTTCAAGGGTGAAGCCGCCGAAGACGGCATCGCCTTCACCCGCCCCGACGGTCCACAGCTATTGCGGGCTGGCGACGGTGCCGCCACCGGGCTGAAATGGCTGGCGGATAAAAAGGACTGCCTGATTGTCGATACCGGCGAAGGCTATTGCCGCTAATAACGACCATAATCAAACACTGTCATCACCCAGAGGATTGCCCACATGCTATGGAAAAAAGGCCGACGCAGCGACAACGTGGTGGATGCACGCAGTGACGGCGGCGGTGGCGGCGGCATGCGCTTTGGTGGCGGCAAAGGCCTGAGCCTGGCGGCGATTGTGCTGATCGTCGGCATCGGCTGGCTGACCGGCCAGGACCCGATGCAGATCCTCGGCCAGTTGACCGGCCAGATGGAACAGGCACCGTCGGTGAGTACACAGCCGCGCCAGGCGCCGCCGGCCAACGATGAGCAAGCCGATTTTGTGCGGGCCGTACTGGGCGATACCGAAGACACTTGGGGCCAGGTGTTCCAGGAAAACGGGTTGGCCTACAAGAATCCGAAACTGATCCTGTTCCGTGGCCGGGTGAATTCGGCCTGCGGTGGTGCCACCTCGGCCAGCGGCCCGTTTTATTGCCCGGCTGACCAGCAGGTGTACCTGGACCTGGGGTTTTTCCGGGAAATGTCGCAACGCTTCCAGGCCGCCGGCGACTTTGCCCAGGCGTATGTGATCGCCCACGAAGTCGGGCACCACGTGCAGACGTTGCTCGGCATCTCGTCGAAAATCCAGGCCGCGCGCCAACAGGGTCGGCAAATGGAGGGCGATGGAGGTCTGCTGGTCCGTCAGGAACTGCAAGCCGACTGCTTCGCCGGGGTGTGGGCCAACCGTGCGCAAAAGCGCTTGAACTGGCTGGAGCCCGGCGACATTGAAGAAGCGCTGAATGCGGCCAACGCAATTGGCGACGACCGCTTGCAGCAACAGGGTCAGGGCCGTGTCGTACCGGACTCGTTTACCCACGGCACCTCGGCACAGCGGGTACGCTGGTTCAAGACTGGCTTCGCCCAGGGCCAGATCAATCAATGCGATACGTTTACGGCCAAGAGTCTCTAGATGAATAAACGATTGGGATTGCTGCTGGGTTTGGTGCTGACCTGCTCTACCACCTTGGCCGCCGAACATGGCGTCAAAGTCGTGAGTCCCGATCGTTTTCACCTGGATGCCGGTGACCTCAGCCTCGGCGTGAGCCAGGACTGGCGCCAGCCGCTGCCCCAAGTCACCCGTGCATTGATCATCGTGCAGGGTCGCCTGCGTACGCGCAGACTTACCTGCAAAGCGGTGAAAACGCCGCCGAGCACGCAGGCCAAGCTGCCAATACGCTGGTGATAGCGCCGCAGTTTCTGAATGAGTTCGACGTGAAGCGCAACCACCTGGACAACCAGGTACTGCGCTGGAAGGGCAATGACTGTCGCGGGCACAACTATTTTGTGCGACCTCCAGCAGCGGCATCCGCAGGTGGGCCACAGGTGGGTGGAAGAGCCTGGAGTGGGGCATAACGGGGATGGGATGTTTACGTCACCGGAGGGGCAGAAGGTACTGTTCACAAATTAACAGACAAAACCGGATCAACATGTGGGGGCTTGCTCGCCCCCACATTTGATTTTCGGTGTCCGGTTTAAATCATCCGACGCAGCGCCACGCAATCCTCGGCATGCCAATCCGCCAACTCCGGCCACGGGTTCTCGGGCAGGTTAACCAACACCGTCCGCGCACCTGCCGCTCGGCCACAATCCAGGTCGAAGCGGTAATCACCGACCATCACCATCTCGCTCGGCGCGACATCCCAAGCGGCTGCCAGTTTCAGAAAACCACCCGGGTCCGGCTTCGGTGGCGCATCTTCACGCCCCAGCACATCCTCGATGGCAAAACAGTCCGCCAGGCCAATCGCCTCCAGCGTAACGTGGGCCAACTCCCGCGCATTGCGGGTCAGGATGCCCAGGCGATAACCACGCCCGGCCAGCTCGCGCACCAACTCAACCGCGCCTTCTGCGGCGACCGAACCCAGCGCCAACTCGCGCTCATGCTCCAGCAGCCAGGCATGCTTGGCCGCCGCCTCATCCGCGGGCAACGCCGCCAGATGGGTGAGAATATCGTCCTCGGGCGGGATCTCCAGGGCCACGCGAATGGCCGCAAAGTCATGCACGGCCACCGTCAGCGTGCCATCCATGTCGAACACCCAGTGCTTAACGTCGGTCAGGCTCATGCCCAGTCCTTGCGATGGCGAATCAAGCCTTCCTGGGTCACCGAGGCCACCAGTTGCCCGGCGCGGTTGTACACACTGCCCCGGGAGAACCCACGGGAATTGCCGGCCCACGGGCTGTCCATGGCGTACAGCAACCAGTCATCGGCACGCAGGTCAGCGTGAAACCACAGCGCATGGTCGAGGCTGGCGACCTGCATGTCTTTCTGCCAAACGGTCTTGCCATGGGGCAGCAACGAGGTGGTCAACAGGCCGAAGTCAGAGGCGTAGGCCAGCAGGTACTTATGCAGCGCCGGCGCGTCGGCCAAAGCGCCGTCGGCACGAAACCACACGTATTTGACCGGGTCGGATGGCTGCGGATTGAACGGGTCTTTTTCGGTGACCGGGCGCACTTCAATCGGCTTGGGGCACAGCAACTTGTCGCGCATAGGCTCGGGGATCAAGTGCGCACGCTGTTTGGTCAGCTCAAGCTCGGACGGCAAATTTTCCGGTCCGACCACCACGGGCATGGTGGTCTGATGGTCAAAACCTTGTTCGTCGTACTGGAACGAGGCACTGCAGGTAAAGATCGGGTGGCCCTTCTGGATCGCCGTCACACGACGTGTGCTGAAACTGCCGCCGTCGCGTACGCGGTCCACTGAATACACCACCGGCAACGCCGCATCACCAGGACGCAGGAAGTAACCATGCAGGGAATGCACGTGCCGCGCTTCTTCTACAGTCTGGCTGGCGGCCGACAGCGATTGGCCGAGCACCTGGCCGCCGAACAGTTGGCGAAAACCCAGGTCCTGGCTGCGGCCGCGAAAGAGGTTTTCCTCGATCGGCTCCAGGGTCAGCAAGTCCACCAGATCTTCCAATACTTGGCTCATAGAGCAACTCCTACAACAATCGAGAGGGCATTCCGGGCTGCTTATCCGTGCAGCGTGTCCAACCATTGGGCGCGGGTGATGCGATACAAAACATGATGGCGCAGCGGGTCATCGGCTGCGACCTTGGGGTGTTCAAAATCTGCCTGGGGATCGTAATGCATACCGATGGCCTGCATGACTTTTTGTGACGGCAGATTGGATTCCGTGGTGAAGGCAACGATTTCGTCCAGTTGCAAGCGGTCGAAACCACAGCGCAGCGCGGTCCACGCCGCCTCGCTGGCGTAACCCAGGCCCCAGTGTTCGCGAGCCAGGCGCCAGCCGATTTCCACCGCTGGGGTAAAATCCGCTTCGAAGCTGACATTCAGCAACCCGGTAAGGCCGATGAAGTCACCGGTGTCCTTGCGCTGCAATGCCCACAGGCCAAAGCCATATTCGGCGAAATGACCACGAACCCGGCCGATCAACGCAGCGCTTTCCAGATGGCTCAGCTTGGCCGGGAAATAGCGCATCACCTGCGGGTCGGCGCACATGCGCGCAAACGCCAGCAGGTCGCTGTCGCGCCATTGGCGCAGCACCAGCCGTGCGCTTTCCAATTCGAGTATCGGCTCCATGGGTCCCCTCCCTTGCGATGTGCGTGAGTGTACAGCGCTGGTAAGATCCGTCGCAGGTTCCCGTCAGAAAATCCTATGCCTTTGCCGTTGATCTATCACGATGACTACAGCCCCGAGTTCCCGGCGGATCATCGCTTCCCCATGGACAAATTCCGCCTGTTGCGCGACCACCTGGTGTCCACGGGACTGACCGAGGACAGCCAACTGCTGCGCCCACAACTGTGCCCACCGCAGATTCTGGCCCTGGCCCATGACGCTGGGTATATCGAGCGCTATATGAGCGGCGAGTTGTCCCGCGAAGACCAACGGCGCCTCGGTCTGCCTTGGAGCGAAGCGCTGGCGCGACGCACTGTGCGTGCAGTCGGCGGCTCCATTCTCGCGGCGGAACAGGCGCTGGACCATGGCCTGGCCTGCCACCTGGCCGGGGGCACCCATCACGCCCATTACGATTATCCGGCCGGCTTTTGCATCTTCAATGACCTGGCGGTGATCAGCCACTACCTGCTGGCGAGCGGCCGCGTCAACCGCGTACTGATCTTCGACTGCGACGTGCATCAGGGTGATGGCACCGCGCGCATTCTCCACGACACGCCGGACGCCATCACTGTGTCGCTGCACTGCGAAAAGAACTTCCCGGCGCGCAAGGCCCAGAGCGACTGGGACATCCCGCTGCCGATGGGCATGGGCGATGCCGATTACCTCAAGGTGGTGGACGACGCGCTCAACTACCTGCTGCCGCTCTACCAGCCCGACCTGGTGCTGTACGACGCCGGCGTCGATGTGCATAAAGACGACGCCCTCGGTTACCTCAAGCTGACAGACGAAGGCGTCGCCGCCCGCGACGAAAGCGTCATGCGCCACTGCCTGGGGCGCGACATCCCGGTGATGGGCGTGATCGGCGGCGGCTACAGCAAGGACCGCCCGGCCCTCGCCCGCCGCCACGGCATCCTGCACCACAGTGCGCAACGGGTCTGGACGTCATCAGGTTGTCATTGAACCGTGGGCGTTACCCACAATGCCTGTGGAACCACCTGTGGATAACTTGAGCGTAAGCACCTGAAAGCCAGAAGCAGTATGGCCTGTAGGAAGCTGTACATTTTTTGATCAGGCAGTTGCGCCGTCCTCGGGTAGAATGCTCGGCCTATTCAGCGACCGTAGCCCAGCCCATGCCTCAGACCCCTGCTCTTCACGTTGCCATTATCGGCGGCGGCCCCACCGGGCTGATGGCTGCTGAAGTCTTGAGCCAGGCAGGCGTGCGCGTGGACCTGTACGACGGCATGCCCTCGGTGGGGCGCAAGTTCCTGCTGGCCGGGGTGGGCGGCATGAACATCACCCATTCCGAGGCGTACCCGGCGTTCCTGTCACGTTACGCCGAGCGCGCGCCGCATATGGCGCCCTTGTTGCGTGGGTTTGGTGCCGAAGCGTTGTGCGAATGGATCCATGGCTTGGGCATCGAAACCTTTGTCGGCACCTCTGGCCGCGTATTTCCTACCGACATGAAAGCTGCCCCCCTACTGCGTGCGTGGCTCAAGCGCCTGCGCGATCAAGGCGTGGTTATCCACACTCGCCATCGCTGGACCGGCTGGAATGCCCAGGGTGATTTACTTATCCACAGCCCGGATGGCGAAAAAACTGTCCACAGCGAGGCAGTGTTGCTGGCCCTCGGCGGCGGCAGTTGGTCGCGCCTGGGTTCTGACGGTGCCTGGCTCAAGCTGCTGGAAGACAAAGGCGTGCCTTACATCCCATTGCAACCCAGCAATTGTGGCTTCGAGGTGTCGGCCTGGAGCGAATTGATGGTCAGTAAATTCGCCGGTGCGCCGTTGAAAAACGTCGCTATCGGCCTGGGGGATGACAAGCCTCGGTTAGGGGAATGTGTGGTCACTGCCACCGGTATTGAGGGCAGTTTGATCTACGCACTGTCGGCGCCGATTCGTGAGGCGATCAACCGCGACGGTTCGGCCACGGTGCATATCGACCTATTGCCGAGCAAGCCGCTGGATAAGGTCCTGGCTGCCTTGTCAAAGCCACGTGGCTCGCGCTCGATGAGCAAGCACTTGCACAGTCAGTTGGGGTTGGATGGGGTGAAAGCGGCGCTGTTGCGTGAGTTGGCACCGGCAGAGCACTTCAACGATCCGGCGCAATTGGCGGTGGATATCAAGGCGTTGCCGTTGACGCTGGTGAAGACGCGACCGATGGATGAGGCGATCAGCACTGCGGGCGGCGTGCCGTTTGAGGCGTTGGATGAGCGCTTGATGCTCAAGCAATTGCCGGGGGTGTTTTGTGCGGGGGAGATGCTGGATTGGGAAGCGCCGACGGGGGGCTACCTACTGACGGGATGCTTTGCCAGCGGATGGGCGGCTGGGCGTGGGATGTTGGAATGGCTTAAAGGCAGTTGCAAGCTGCAAGCCTAGAGCTGCAAGCAAGAGCAGCGTCGTGTCCACTTGCAGCTTTTGGCTCGCAGCTCATAGCGGCTCTATTTCTTCTTACGCGGCCCAGTATTAAACACAGGCACCTTGCGCACCGGCTTGATCGAAGGCTCCACCGGCGCTGCATCCCCGCTGTCCACCCACTTGCCCAGGTTGCGCTTACCGCCACCACTCGACGTTTTAGGCTTCTTCGGTTTTTTCGGCTTCTTCACCACTTGCCCGCTGGCATCGGTGTCCGGCACGCGGTGCTCCGGTTCGAAATCCTGCTCCATATGCCGGCTCAGCGTCTGACGCGTCAGCATCTCAATGGCCGACAGCATGTTCACTTCATCGGCGCACACCAGGGAAATCGCTTCACCGGTATTGCCCGCGCGACCGGTGCGGCCGATGCGGTGGATGTAGTCCTCAGCCACGATTGGCAGGTCAAAGTTGACCACCAGCGGCAGGTCTTCGATGTCCAGCCCACGGGCCGCCACATCGGTAGCCACCAGGATCTGCACATCACTCGATTTAAAACGGTCCAGCGCACGTTGGCGAGTGGCTTGCGGCTTGTCGCCGTGGATACCATCGGCATTGATACCCAGGCCTTGCAACTTATCCACCAGCGCATCCACGCCGTTACGGGTCTTGGCGAACACCAGCACCTGCTTCCAACGGCCTTTGCGCATCAGGTGCACAAACAGCTCTGCCTTACGCTTCTTGTCCACCGGCACCACCCATTGCTTCACAGTGTTGGCGGCGACGTTGCGCGGGCTGACTTCGATGGTCAGCGGGTCGTTGAGCATCTGCCCGGCGAGCAGGCGGATCTCATCGGAAAAGGTGGCGGAGAACAGCAGGGTCTGGCGCTTTTTCGGCAGCATGCGATAAATGTTGGCAAGCTCTTCGGAGAAGCCCAGGTCGAGCATGCGGTCGGCTTCGTCCAGTACCAGGGTTTGCAGCTGGTTGAGTTTCAGCGCGTTCTGGCGGAACAGGTCGATCAAGCGGCCAGGCGTGGCGACAAGGATGTCGACGCCTTTGCGCAGCTTCATCATCTGCGGGTTGATGCTCACGCCGCCGTACACGGCGTAAGTGGTCAGCGGCAGGTTTTGCGCGTACTCGGCAACGCTGGCGTGAACCTGTTCGGCGAGCTCGCGGGTTGGGCACAGGATCAGCGCACGCGCCGAGTTGGCAGCGACTTTCGGCCCTGCCATGGTCAGCAACTGCAGCAGCGGCACGGCGAAACCGGCGGTCTTGCCGGTGCCGGTCTGGGCCGCGGCCATCAGGTCGCGACCGGCCAGCACCGCCGGAATGGCTTGCGCCTGCACCGGCGTCGGGGTCTGGTAGCCAAGCGTCTCAAGGGCGCGCAGCAAGGGTTCGATCAGGCCAAGTGTGGCGAAAGTCATGTGTTTACCGTAGGAAAAATTCAGCGCACTGCGCGTAATGCGCGGCAGTTTACCTTATTTCCGGCTTGGGCTTGCGCCACTGGGGCAGGCTGATCAATAGCACCGCGCTGATAATCACCAGCATCGCAAGGGCTTCTTCCATGCCGATGGTCTCGCCCACGAATACGATCCCCAACAACACCGCCACCGCCGGGTTGACGTAGGCATAGCTGGTAGCCGCCGCCGGGCGTACATGCTTGAGCAGGTACATATAAGCGTTAAAGGCGATGATCGAACCGAACACAGCCAAATAGGCCAGGGCCAGCCAACCTTCCAGCGGTGGCATAGCCTGCAGGCGCTCACCGGTCAACACGCTGCCGATCAACAACGTGACGCCGGCCACCAACATTTCTGCGGCACTGGCCATGGCCCCTTGAGGCAGCGGCAAGCGCCGGCTCCACACCGAACCAAATGCCCACGAAGCGGCAGCAAATAACAGCAAGGCAGCGCCCGTTGGGCTCGATTGCAAGGTGCTGCCCATGTTGAGCATGGCGATGCCGATAATCCCCAGGACCACCCCGGCCCATTCCAGACGGGTATTGCGCGCGCCCCAGAAATAGCCACAGAGCAAGGTGAACAACGGCACGGTCGCCACGGCCAGTGCGGCAACACCGGACGACACACCCGAGTGCTCGGCCAACGTCACCGAGCCGTTGCCGAAAGTCAGCAGCAAAATGCCGATTTTGGCGGCGGCCTTCCACTGCTCCCAGGTCGGCGCCGGCGCCCCGCGCCAGCGTAAATAGCCGTACATCGCCGCGCCCGCCAGCAAAAAGCGAATCCCACCGAGCATCAACGGCGGCCAGTACTCCACGCCAATCCGGATCACCAGGTAGGTAGACCCCCAGATCACATACAACGCAAAAAAGGCGGCGATCAACGGTAAGGGAAAGCGACGTGAGCCAGGCATTGGGCAGCTCTATGGCAGGTGTAGGGAGGCTTATTCTAAAAAAGCAGGTCGATAAACATAAGTTACAAAACCTGTTTAAACCGCCCATACACTTTTCAAAGCATGGTTATCAGCGCTATAAGCCATGTTTTCGAAAGCCACGCGTTACCGGAGCCTTATCATGGACAAATACGACCGCCTGCTCCTCAGCGCCCTGCTCGAAGACGGCCGCGCCTCCTACGCGCAACTCGCCCGCAAGGTAAACCTCTCCGCCCCCGCCGTCGCTGAGCGAGTGGCCAAGCTCGAGGCCAGCGGAGTGATCACCGGTTATCAGGCCAAGGTGGACCTGTCCAAAGTCGGCTTGCCGATTCAATGCGTGATGGAGTTGCGGCTGACTAACCATGGCAGCCAAAAGACCTACGACGCCCTGGCGCAAATCCCTGAGCTGACCGAGTGCCATCGGGTGACGGGTGATCCATGTGTGATCATGCAAGCGGCAGTGGGCAGCATGCCCGAGCTGGAAAACCTGATTAATCGGGTAGCGAAGTTCGGGTTCAGCAAGACCTCGATCATTTTGTCGAGCGCGATAGAGCGGCGGGTGCCGTTGGGGCAGTTGGAGCGGGTCGGGAAGAGTGGTGGCTGACCCACCGCCATCGCGGGCAAGCCCGGCTCCCACCGTTGAAATGCATTCCAACTGTGTGTGTGGCTTGCCTGCGATGACGTAAGTTGCATCAATGCACCTTTGAGCCCTCAACAATCAAATCGACAATCTGCTTGATCGTGGTGATGTGATCCCAATCTGCCTGTGTCGCTTGCAGCTTGAACTGCCACTTGATCTGCATGACAAAGCAGGTCAAATCGTCATCAATGATCTTGAAGTCATGAATGAAATCCGTTTGCTCTGTCACTTGGCTGCGGTCGATGAAGCCAATGATATCGACGAACAGTTGGATGACCTTTTCGCTGATCTCGGCCCTCATTTGGCTAACTCTCTTTTTTTCTCCCCCGATATACGAAGATGTACCAGAGGGCTGTTCTAAATGGCCAGCAAGACCGCTCCCTTTCACTTGCGGGAAGTTTCCGAGCGAGCTTCAACCCCTTGCTCCGCAAAGACTGCACCACTAATCTGCCCCACGTCATCGGCCCCTCGATGACCGGAAGTGCAAGCCGAAATTGACGGAAGGAGCGAGTCAAATACTCTGGAGTTCTGAACATGATCAAAGCAACTTCCACATCGAACGCAAACTTCCTCAGCGAAGACGCCCTGCTCAATCGCCGAGCCATCGACTACTACCTCAAAGCCTGCGCCCCGGATGCGCCGAACTTTATCTTGAATGACAACCTGAGCTTCGAAGATGCCCTGGCCCATGCGGCGGACTTGCTGCATTGCGCGGTGGAGACGGTGCAGGATTCGGGTGAGGTGCTGAGTGCGCAGCAGCGGGCGGTGATGCATTTGGTGGGGATGGCGAAGGGGGTGGTGGATCGGGCCCTGGAGTGTGTACAGCCTCGATGAGCGCCGCCTAACTAATGTGGGAGCGGCGGTGCGACGATTCGACTTGCTCGCGAATGCAGCGTGTCAGTCGCCGAATAAACTGAATGTTACACCGCATTCGCGAGCCAGCCCGCTCCCACATTTTGATCTTCAGTGTTTTTGGGATTGTGGCTGGATCAGAACCCGCGATGTTTCTTCAGGTGCTCATTGATCTTCGCCGCCGGCACTTTCTGCAAGGTGCACAGCAGTTCGTGGGACAGTTCGCGCAGGCCGTGGGTACCGCGCAGTTGCTGGGCCAGGTGCGCGGTGAGGTTAGCGGCCATCTCGGCATCCGCCATCGCCCGGTGAGCCTTGCCGGTGTGGGGCAGTTGGGCAAAGGCGTTGAGCGTGCCAAGTTTGTGGTTGGGCGCGGTGGGCATCAAGCGGCGAGCCAGCAGCAGGGAGCAGGCAAATTTCTGCAGACGGGTGCGGCGGATCAGGCCCAGCTCGTAATCCCAGAATTTTTGGTCGAACGCGGCGTTGTGCGCCATCAACGGCGTGGTGCCGACGAATTCGTTGACCTCGTTCATCACACGCTCCGCCGGCGGTGCGCTGCGCAGCATGGCGTTGCTGATGCCGGTGAGTTGCTCGATGAAACCGGGGACGCGCACGCCTGCGTTCATCAGGCTCTGGTAGCGGTCCACGATCTGGCCGCGTTCGAGGATAACCACGGCGATTTCCGTAGCGCGGCAGTGGCTGCTCGGGGTGATGCCAGTGGTTTCAAAGTCGATGACCGCTATACGTTCCAAACCTGTTCCAACTCCGTCTAACAATTTATTAAGCCGCAGCGCTTATTTGAGCAACAACGCGCCTTCGATGGGTACGTAGCGACTGGCAGCGCGTATCAGTGAGTTGGCCGTCAGCCCCGGCACGCCGTAAGCCACGGCTTCAACGCCGTGCTTGTGGATGATGCGGTCGAGCAGCATGTCGAAATCACCGTCGCCGGAGGCCAGCACGATTTCGTCGACGTGGTCGGCGGCGTCCATGATGTCGAGGGTGATGCCCACGTCCCAGTCGCCTTTGGCCGAGCCATCACTGCGCTGGATGTACGGCTTGAGTTTTACCGTAAAGCCGAGGTTGCGCAG
The DNA here is from genome assembly GCF_963970835.1 of Pseudomonas sp. EA_15y_Pfl1_P101. Lineage (NCBI taxonomy): Bacteria > Pseudomonadati > Pseudomonadota > Gammaproteobacteria > Pseudomonadales > Pseudomonadaceae > Pseudomonas > Pseudomonas sp. EA_15y_Pfl1_P101. Next base: position 158,363 of record NZ_CAXAPA010000008.1, read on the forward strand.
GATCTGCTGGAATTGCTGCTGCTTGCTGTCGCCGCGGTCGATGGCGTACGCATAGGCCTCGACAATCTGCCCCCGCGAGCTGATGTCAGCCCACAGGGCGGCGTAGTTGAAGTGGCAACCATAGGCCTGGCGGACGGTGTAGTAGAGGTTTTGCACATCGGCGAACACTGCAATTTTCTTCACCGCACTTCCTCATGACAGCCAGGCGCCAGCGCCCGGAAAGGCTGCCAGTATGCCAGCCGCGAGAACGTTTCCGGGAAAAATCAGACCGGGGCGACGAAGCACCCCGATCACGGTGTGTCAGACGAAGGAATCGTCGTCGCCGAAGGAAGAGGAATCGTCGGCGTAATCGCTGTCGGCAAAGCTGTCCGAGGCGTTGTCGTTGCCCCAGCTGTCATTGCCGGCAAACTTCTGGTCATCGTTGCCCCAGTTGCCATTGTCACTGGCAGGCGCGGGCTCTTCGCGGATGATTTCCTCGACGACTTGCGGCTGTTGTGAGTTGTGGTTGAACAGGCTGCTGATGCCCTCTGCCAACATCACACCACCGGCCACACCGGCAGCAGTTTTCAACGCACCACCGAGGAAACCACTGCCAATTGGAGCGGCTGGCGCTTGCTGTGGCTGTTGATAATTCGGCTGCGGGGCGCCGTAGTTTTGCTGCGGCGCAGGCTGGCCAAAGGAAGGCCGCGCCGGTTCACGCCAACCGCCGCTGGAAGAGGCTGGCGCGCTCTGTGCCGGTTGCGAATCACGTGAACCGCCTCCGCCAAAGATGCTCGACAAGAAACCACCGCCACCCGAAGCGGCGGGTGGCGCGGATTTGGCCCGTTGCAGCTCATCCTGCAATTGCTGGATCTGCTGCGCCTGTTGTTTGTTCTGCGCGTCGAGAGTCTTGAGCGCGTGTTCCTGCACCAGGATCGACTGGGTCATGAAGTACCCGGCCGCCGGTTGGCGAGTCATGTGCTCCTTGATCCGCGCTTCGGCCTGGGCGTCGCGGGGGGCTGAGTCCGTTTCGGCTTGCTGCAACCGTGAAAACAGTCCATCGATCAGGGTTTGCTCTTCGCTGTTCATGGCGACCTCGTTAGATTGCCGGTAGAAATCGTGGTCTCGCCTTTAATCAGGCGCCGTCTTAGTTATGGGGGTGTTACGAGTTGTTTCAATGGTCTTTACTCAAGGTTTACGTTTGCGTACCGCCAGCCTTGATCGGTTAAAGTGTTGCCCTTGCTTTCAGGCCTGCGATGAACTTGATGAATCCGTTAGACGTATTGCGCGACTCCTTGCGTTTCACCCGACACAACCTGGGCGCCATCGTCCAGTTATGCTTGCCGCTGGTGATTCTCGAAGCCCTGCTGCAACAGGTGCTCAACCACATGGTCGGCCCGGACGCGTTCCCCGGTTACAGCGTGGTGGTGGGGTTGCTGGTGTACCCGCTGTACACCGGCGCGTTGATTCTGTTCCTGGATGCCCGCACCCGTGGCGAGTCGCCGCGCACCCAGGATGTTTGGGCCATGGCCCTGACCCTGTGGCCGCGTTTCGCCCTGCTGACGGCCATGAGCACGCTGCTGATTCTGCTGGGGCTGTCGCTGTATTTCCTGCCGGGCCTGTGGCTGATGGTGGTGCTGGCGTTCGCCGAGTACTTGCTGGTGCTGCGCGGCATGCCGGCGCTGGAGGCCATGAAGGAAAGCTTCCGCCTGACCCGTGGGCATTTCTGGCGAATCCTGGTGTGCCTGCTGTGCGTGATGACACCGTTGTGGCTGCTCAAGGGCGCCAGCGTGGCAGCCTATCCAGAACCGGCGCCATTGCTGGGCCTATTGATAGACAGCGCCCACAGCTTCCTGCAACTGTTTACCAGCGTGGTGCTGTTCCGTTTATTCATGTTGATCGGTGGCGATGCCGACGCGCGGTGATATGCTCCTTGCCACTCCTGAAACGCTATAAGCCGAGCCGATGACCCGTTTATTGCGCATAACCTTGCTGGGCCTGTTGATCATCGCAGGCCTGCTCACCGCACTGATCTACAGCCTGACCTGGCGCCCCGAGGCCAAGGAAACCCTGCCGGTGAGCTGCGTCGCGCCGCGTGCACCAACGCTGCTGCCAGGGCAGGCGCTCAAGGTCATGACCTGGAACGTACAATACCTGGCCGGCAAGAATTACGTGTTCTGGTACGACACCGCCGATGGCAGCGGCCCCGATGATCGCCCCACGGTTGAAGACATGGCCGCCAGCCTCGACGAAGTGGCGCGGGTGATTCGCGACGAAAAACCCGACATCCTGCTGCTGCAGGAACTCGACGAAAACGCCAAGCCTTCCCACTACCAGGACCAGCTCGCCCTTTTGCAGGAACGCCTGGTCGACCTCTACCCTTGCAGTGCCCAGACGTTCGACTGGAAAGCCGACTTTGTGCCAAACCTGCATATCTTCGGCAGCGTCGGCCGCAAATTGGCGACCCTTAGCCGCTACCAGATCGAACACGCCGAACGCCTGCAATTGCCGGCGCCCGAGGCCAATATCCTCAGCCGTCAGTTCCGACCCAAACCGGCCTTGCTGCTGACCTACCTGCCGCTCAGCGACGGCGGCCAACTGGCAGTGATCAACACGCGCCTGGACGGCGCTGCCCCCGGACGCAGCGCGGTGCAGGAGCAAGTCAAAACCACGGTCAAACTGCTGGACAGACTCGAAGGCCGTGGCACGCCCTGGCTGATCGGCGGGGATTTCAACCTGCTGCCCCTGGGTCAATTCCTGCGTTTGGACGCCGGTAAGCGCGGGCAATATTCGCCGGACAGCGAGCTGCATATGCTGTGGGACAAATACCCGATGATCCCCAGCAACAGCCAATCCAGTGGCATCGACCGTGAGAAATGGCTGACGCACTTCCCCAACGACCCAAGCCTTGATGGCCCGGATCGCACCCTGGATTACCTGTTCTACAGCTCGCGGATCAAACGCGTGGAAGCGAAGGTGCGCCAAGACGATACTTTGCGTATTTCCAACCACCTGCCGGTGATCGCCCGCTTCCTGCTGCCTGCCGCGCAATAACCCCTAGGGTTTCAACACCTGGGCCCGCAGCGGCTTAAGCCACTCAAGGCTTTCAACCGTGGTGCCGGATGGGCGGTACTCACAGCCGATCCATCCTCGGTAGCCACGCTGCTCCAGCGCCGCGAACAAGGCGGCAAAGTCCATGGTCCCGGTGCCCGGCTCATGACGACCCGGGTTGTCGGCGATTTGTACATGGACGGTCCTGTCGTAAAACTGCGCCAGCACCCCGGCTGCGTCGCCGGTCAAAAGCTGGGCATGGTAAAGATCCAGAATCAGCCCGACACTCGTAAAGGTTTCCAGCACCTGTTGCGCCTTGCTGAAGTCAGACATGTAATAGCCGGGCATCGCCTGCGGGCAGATCACTTCAATAAGCGCGCGCAAACCCTGATCTTCGAGGTACTTGACCGCGTATTCCAGGTTACTGACGTAGGCAGGCGCGCTCTCATCCTGGGGCGTGGTCACGCCAGACATGATGTGCACATCCGAGCAGTTCAGCGCCTTCGCATAGCGGGCCGCCTCGCGCAGCCCATCGCGAAATTCCTGCTCCTTGCCCTGCAAGGCAGCGATGCCTTTGGTAACACCTGCCGGCGCTGCGAACTGAATCAACGGCAGGTTGTATTGAGCCAGGTGATCGGCGAGCAGGCTGGCGTCAAATTCATAGGGCGATGGGAACTCCACCGCCCTGAAACCGGCAGCGGCGGCGGCTTCGATGCGTTGCAGAAAAGGCAATTCGTTGAACTGGAAACCGAGGTGAGCATTGAATTTGAGCATGGGTAACTATCCATCCTGGGAATAAACAAATCATCAGCCTGGAGCCTCATTCGCGGCTCCAGCGCCACGCTATTGAAAGTGGTCAGTGCAAATACTCATGCTCTTCGTATGGTATTTTCCCACTCCAGTGCGGTGGGGGCATCTGCCCCGACGGGAACGGACTGAAGCTAACCATTCGGAATAAAACCTGTGATCAAGAAAGACCTCGCCCTGCAGTTGGCCCCACGCGTCATCGACATGGTTCGCGCCCGTTCGATGAAAGCCGGTGAGCCCTTGCGCGAGCAGACATTTGCGCAAGCGCTCGGGGTGTCGCGCTCGCCGATCCGGCGGGTTTTTGCCTTGCTCGCCGAGTGGGACCTTGCCATTCAAGAGCCCAATCGTGGCTATTTCCTCAAACAAGGTGCCGGGCAGATTCAGGAAGCCGCAGTCCCTTGCGCCAGCGATCCGTTCGAGGACTTTTACCTTCGCGTGGTCGACGACATTCTGAGCGGAGAAATACCTGCGCACTTTTTCGAAGCGCAGTTGTTGCGACGCTATGAGGTGCCCCGGGGGCAGTTGCTCAAGGTGCTGAACCGGTTGGCCGGCGAAGCCATGGTGGAGCGTAAGCCAGGCCAAGGGTGGGGCCTCAAGGACTTCGTGCATAACACGCAGGCGCATATTCATAGCTACCGTTTCCGGATGGCCATCGAACCGGCGGCGCTCCTTGAGCCCGGTTATCAGGTCAATCACGCCGCGTTTGCCCAGGCCAGGCAACAGCAACAGGCCTTGATCGACGGCGAGATCCAGACCTTGTCCCGCGCGCAACTGTTCCAGCTGGGGGCCCAGTTTCACGAAATGATCGTGCAGTGCTCCGGCAATGTTTTTTTCATCGACGCCATACGCCACCAGAATCAGCTCAGGCGCTTTATGGGCTACAAGGCCAACATTGATCGCACGCGTCTTAAGGCGCAATGCCAGGAACACATCCATTTGCTCGACCTCATCGAGTCTGATCGGCGTGAAGAAGCCGCACAGTTTCTCTGGCGCCACCTGGATCAAGTCGGCCGACTCAAGACTGATCAACGCGCAGTGCCAGAAGAAAGCCAAATCTAGAACGCGTCACTGGCTCCCCGTCAGTGCCGGAACTTCGCCATCACCGCGCCCAATAACGGGCCAAGCAGCCTAGCACAATTGTTTCTGATCAAAACAGAATACAAAAAAATCACCAAACAGTTAATTTTTTCACTACATATTGTATTTCGTTACAACAATAGGCAATCATGCGCGCCGCTCGGACTCGGATCCGTATCGAATCGCACAGGGATGGTGGCCATGAACGAAAGGACGTTGGGTAGTGCAGCGGGAGTCTCAAACCTCCTGTTCGGGGTGTACAACACAGTGGTTGCCCTGCTTGGCGTGATGCTGGCCTATAAAGGCGGCGTGCTGATGGCCGCGGGCGGGTCACCCTATTACGCGATGATGGGCACCGCGCTGTTGTTATCGGCCATCCTCTTGGGCCTGAAAAAGTCCTTGGGCCTCTACCTTTATGGCGCAGCCTCTGTGGCCACCTATGCCTGGGCGGTGTGGGAGTCTGGTTACGATGGCTGGGCCTATATTCCACGCCTGGCCTGGCTGGCGGTTCTCAGCGTGCCGTTCCTGGCGTTCTGGCCCGTAGTACGGCGTGATTTTGCCAACGTCAGAAAAAGTCATTACTTCACCATTATGGGTGTGCTGCCGCTGGTGATGGGGGCTACCATCCTGGTGCCGCTGTTCTACCCGAAAAGCGTTCACCTTGCCGACTCGGCGCACGCCACCACACGCCCCGCCGCCGCCTTCAGCCGCAGTACCGTCGCCTCTCCAGACGGCAATATTGCCGCGTCACACACCGAGACCAACTGGACCGCCTATGCAGGCTCCAACCTGGGCAACCACTATTCAGCCGCGTCGCAGATCACGCCTTCAAATGTGTCGGGCCTGGTCAAAGCCTGGGAATACCACCACGGCGACGTGAAGCAACCCGGTGAGAAAACCAAGTACTTGAACGAAGCCACGCCGATCAAGGTGGGTAACTCGCTCTACACCTGCACCCCCAAGCAAATCATCATTTCCCTGGATGCCACCACTGGAAAGGAGAACTGGCGATTCGACTCCAAAGTCGACCCGGACTACTTCGCCAATGGCGGCGCCTATTGCCGTGGTGTCTCTTATTTCGAAGTCCCCAATGCCAGTGGCTTGTGCGCCTCGCGCATCATTTGGGGCACCAATGATATTCGCCTCGGCGCGGTAGACGCCCTGACCGGCCAGGCGTGTCCCGACTTCGGCAACGCAGGCTTTGCGGATTTGAAAGACGGGCTGGGCACTTTCAGAAAAGGTTCGACGGGTATCACGTCTGCTCCTCTGGTCATTCGCGGGGTGGTGATCACCGGTGGCCGAGTACTCGACTCGGATGTGCGCCCTGCCCCCTCGGGCGTGGTGCGCGCCTACGATGCAGTGACCGGCAAACAGAAGTGGGCCTGGGATTTGGGCCGGCCAGACACCAACGCCCCCGCGGGTAACAACGAGACCTACACCCTCAGCACCCCCAACTCGTGGGCACCGCTGTCGGCCGACGATGAACTGGGCCTGGTGTATGTCACCACCGGCAACGCAGCGGGCGACTTCTATGGCGGCACCCGCACAGCACAAGAAGACAAGTTCAGTTCGTCACTGGTCGCACTGGACGCCACCACCGGTAAGGTCCGCTGGCACTTCCAGACAGTCCACCATGATCTATGGGACTACGACCTGAGCCCGCAACCCAGCCTGATTGATTTTCCGACGGCTGCCGGGCCACGCCCGGCCGTGATCCAGGCGACCAAATCCGGCCAGTTGTTCGTGCTTGACCGCGCCACCGGCGAACCACTGGTGGATGTCGTGCAAGCTCCTGTCCCACAGGGCACCGCCCCGGGAGACTACACCGCAGCCACCCAGCCACTGTCCCCTGGTATGCCGAGCACCATGGGGCGCCCATCGAAAACACCGGAAGTACTGACCGAAGCCAATGCCTGGGGCCTGACGCCTTTCGATCAGATGCAATGTCGCCTCGAATTTCGCCAGGCACGCTACGAAGGGATCTTCACCCCGCCGGTCGTGGGCCAGCAAAGCCTGATCTTCCCCGGCCATCATGGCGGCTTGAACTGGGGCGGTGTGATGGTCGACCTTAAGCGAGGGCTGCTGATCATCAATAACCAGCGCCTTCCTTATATGCAGGGGCTGGTGCCGCGCGAACAACTCGACGCCATCAATGCCAAGTCGTTCCAGGAGTCGCCGGGCAACGCCCAGGGCTTCCGCGTCCAGGCCGGGCTACCTTACGGCGCGATTAAAGACCCGTGGATGTCATCCCTTGACCAGCCATGCATTGCGCCACCCTGGGGCTTTATCTCCGGTATCGACCTGCGCACTCGCGATGTCGTGTGGAGCCGCCCGTTCGGCACAGGCTATGACAGTGGACCTTGGGGGATCGCCTCCAAGATGCGCTTCGAAATCGGTACGCCAAGTGATGCAACGGGCGTGACAACCGCTGGCGGTGTGACGTTCATCGGCGCCGCTATTGACCGGTTCATGCGGGCTTACAACAGCGAAAGCGGTGAGCTGCTCTGGGAAGAACGCCTCCCGGCAGGCAATCAGGCTTCGCCCTTGACCTACATGAGCCAGGGTCGACAGTACGTGGTGGCGGTGGTTGGCGGTCATGACCGAATCCCAACCAAGTTAGGTGACAGCATCATCGCCTGGGCCCTGCCTGAGCAGTAAATCGAGTGCTGTAAGAGAGGCTCGCCATGAGCGTATCGGTGGGTAAAACATATACATGTTCTACCCCCCTCAGTCATGGCGTAGTTTCTGGCACGTATCGCATCACTTCAGAGTGATGACAGGCTAATGACTTATCGCAGGAAGTTTATAAGTAGCGGCCATCATTGCTGCCCTTTATTCACGTAGCAATACCCACTTCTACGCCAGATTCAAAGCGCCTGACTCTCTCAGCGCGCTCGCAGGCGATTGCGCCCGATTTACTCACCCGGTGAGAAGCCTGCGCATCGATATATATGCTTTACGTTTTATAAAATTGGATAGGAATTAACAATGCTCGAACTTTCTGATGGTTTGTATCTATTGGTGGGCGTCAGTTTTATTACGTCATTCATGACGGCTGCCATTGGCGTGGGCGGCGGGATTGGACTGCTTGCGGTTATGCCTCAATTTATCCCCATCTCTGCGGTTGTACCGGTTCACGGCTTGATTCAAATGGTCAGCAACGCCAGTCGATTCGCGTTTGACTTTAAAAGTGCGAAAGTGGAAATCCTGCCTAAATACGTTATCGGCTGCCTGGTCGGCGCGTTCATCGGTTACTTCTTCATCGGCAAATTTCCCGAGCAATATTTATCACTGATTCTCGGCTTCTTCATCCTGGCCATCACCTGGACCAAGATCGTCGCACGCCTGGGTTTTATATTTAAAAACTTTGCCCTGGTGGGCTTTTTTCAAACCTTCCTTTCACTGTTCGTGGCCGTAACCGGTTTGATATCGCAGCCCATCCTGATGAAGATGAATATTAATAAAAACGAAGTAATTGTCACCCACGCCATGCAAATGAGCGTACTGCACGGGCTCAAGGTCGCCGCCTTTGTTATTGCAGGTTTTGCGTTCATGGATTACGCCAACCTGATCATCATCATGATTACCGCCTCTACATTGGGTTCGTACTTGGGCGGCTTTCTCAGAGACCGTATATCGCAGCGTGTCGGCGCAATGCTGTTAAAGGCAGGGGTGACGTTTTTTGGTTTGAAGATGATCTTCGATCATTTTTTCAACGGCCTGTAAAAAGTTCTTCCAATAAAACAAGGAGCGTGAAATGAGCACACGTAAGTTTGATTTTTTTGAAACCAAAGAAATCTCGACGTTTCTGAAAGAGCATGGATATTGCGTTATCAAGCCTCAAGACCACTCTCTGGAAGCCTTTAGAGAGACCGCCGGCAAGTTCGGGCTGATTCAGTTTCATACCAAGTCCGATGAACACGGTGTGGTGGGCGGTGGCGAGCCGATCAACAAGGACTGGCAACGCTTCAAGGATGATTATCATGGCGAACTGTCGAGCGATTTTTTCCCGCATACCGATGGGTCATTCTTGAATGGCATCGCCTACGTAGAGGGCACTGCGAAAAAAATCACGCCCCCCAAATTCGTCATTCTCCAGTGCGTTTCAAAGCCTGAATTTGGCGGCGACAACTTCCTGGTGGATGGGCAGAAAATCTACAATGACCTGCTTGCCCATCACGCTGACACATTAAAAATATTGATGACCAGCGGCAGTGTCACTTACTGCCGCGACGATTTGCTGTCCATCGATTGCGCAGTCTTTGAAAAAATCGATGACGAAACGTTAAGAATTCGCTACCGGTATGACAGCACTGCGTTTATTCCCGAATGGGCCAGCGCGGCGTTTAAATACATCCAGACCCACTACTCCACCAACGAGCGTTACATTACCCCCATAAGCCTTGAGCCAGGGGACATTCTGGTGATGGATAACCTGCGTGTCCTGCATGCCCGGCATAAATTCATCGATGGCAACCAGCAGAGAAAAGTAAGAAGGCTGTGGATCGCTGATGACGCGAGCACCACATTCAAGAACATCCTGGATCAATCCCCGGTACGCAGGGCCATGCTGCCCTTTCAGAACTACAATGTTGCCCAGTCTGAAACCGCCGGGCATTCGTTCATCGAGTACACCTGTGGCATCCACACCCAAACGAGCAAATCGTTGCCAAACGCGCATAAGCAATTTGACAGTGCGCTTGAAGCGCTTTAAGCCCTTCAAGACAACCACCTTGCTCTGATTCAACGCTTTCAGGTAACCCCCCAGTCATCAAAACGACTGGGGAGTTACTTACATTCAAGGCTTTCTGGGTTTGATCCGGGCCGTAGCTTCGGCCACCAACGGGTCATCCGGCCAGTAATGCTTGGGGTAGCGCCCTTTCAAATCCTTCTTCACCTCGGCGTAGGTACTGCGCCAGAAGTTCGCCAGGTCTTGCGTCACCTGCACCGGCCGCCGCGCCGGGGACAGCAGGTGCAACTTCACGGCCAGGCGCCCGCCAGCGATACGCGGGGTGTCTGCCAGCCCGAACAATTCCTGCAAACGCACTGCCAGAATCGGCGGCTGTTTGCTGTAGTCCAACCGCACTGACGAACCCGACGGCACTTTCACGTGCTGCGGCGCCAGTTCGTCGAGGCGCTGCGGCAGCGGCCACGGCAACAGGTTGTGCAGGTAGCTGGAGATATCCAGGTTGGCGAAATGACTCAGGCGCGAGACTTTGCCCAAGTAAGGCATCAGCCAGTGTTCAAGGCTGGCGAGCAAGGCGCTGTCGCTGATGTCGGGCCACTCGCTGGTGTTGCCGGCGTCGAGTTGGCGCAACAGCATCACACGGGCTTGCCACTGACGCAGTTCCGGAGTCCAGGGCAGCAGTTCCAGGCCTTTGCGGCGCACCAGGTTGACCAGCGCCTGGCTGCGGGCGGATTCGTCGAGGCCGGTCAGGGGTTCGCGGCTGAGTACCAACTCACCGACTTTGCGTTGGCGCTCGGCACGCAAGACGCCTTCGCGTTCGTCCCAGTCGAGTTGGTCAACATTGCGCACTTGCTCGGCCAACACCGTGTCGAACAACGCCGGATCAAAATCCGCCGCCAGGTAGATGCGTTCTTCACGCTGGCCCTGGCGGCTGCCCAGGTCGGCGATCACCAGCCAGGGCTGTTTCATCAGGCTGTCGGCCTCGGCGAACAACGCGGCACGGCCATTGGCCAGACGGTATTCGGCGCCACCGGGACGGCGTTGCTGGGCGACGCGGTCCGGGTAGGCCAGGGCGAGCAAGGCGCCGAGCCAGCGTGGGTGATCGGGGTCAGCCACCGGTTGCGTGGCCTTGCCTCTCAGGTAGCCGCGATATTGACGGGCCAGTTGCTTGGCGCGCTGCACGCCGCCTTGCGTGCCACGCGCACGTTCTTCGCCGGACAACAGCGCCAGGCGGCTGTGCAAATCCGCGCCGCCCCCGCGCAAGATGTCGCGCTCACCCAGCAAGGCGGCGACATCACACGCCGTCGCCGCAAGCCCCAAGTCCTGCCCGCGCAAGAGTAAATGGGCGATACGCGGATGAGCAGGTAACTCGGCCATCTTCTGGCCGTGCGCGGTGAGTGTGTCTTCATTCATGGCGCCCAGGCGCATCAGCAAGTCCTGCGCCTGGGCATACGCAGCGGTCGGCGGTACATCCAGCCACACCAGCTGTGTAGGCGTGACTCCCCAGCGTGCCAACTGCAAGGCCAAACCCGCCAGGTCGGCGGCGAGGATTTCCGCGCTGCCGTAAGCAGCCAGGCCTTCATGCTGGTCCTCGGACCACAAGCGATAACACACGCCCGGCTCCAACCGCCCTGCCCGGCCAGCCCGTTGCGTGGCGCTGGCGCGGGAGATGCGCTGGGTGTCGAGGCGGGTCATGCCGCTGCCCGGGTCGAAGCGCGGCACGCGGGCCAAGCCGGCGTCGATCACCACGCGCACGCCATTGATGGTCAGGCTGGTCTCGGCGATGTTGGTGGCCAGCACGACTTTGCGTTTGCCGGCGGGCGCGGGATCGATAGCAGCGCGCTGAGCGTTCAAATCGAGTTCGCCATGCAGTGGGCACAGCAGCACATCGGTACGATCACCCAGGGCGTCGGCCAGTTGTTGATTGACCCGACGAATTTCCGCCTGCCCCGGCAAGAACACCAGCACGCTGCCGGTTTCGTCATGCAGGGCTTCAAGGATGGTCTGCACCAGGCGCGGCTCGATAAATTCACCCGTCTGATACGGCCGCCCCCAACGCATCTGCACCGGGAACATGCGCCCTTCACTGCGCAGGATCGGCGCGTTCTCCAGCAGGCTGGCGAGGCGCTCGCCTTCGAGGGTGGCGGACATCAGCAGGATTTTCAGCGGTTGCTCATCACGAAACAGGTCGCGGCCGTTCAGGCTCAGGGCCAGCGCGAGGTCGGCGTCGAGGCTGCGTTCATGGAATTCGTCGAAAATCAGCAGGCCCACGCCGTCCAGCGCCGGGTCGTCCTGCAGGCGGCGGGTGAGAATGCCTTCGGTGACCACTTCGATGCGCGTGTTGGGGCCGACTTTGCTGTCCAGCCGAATGCGATAACCGACGGTTTCACCGACTTTTTCACCCAGCTCACTGGCCAAGCGCTCGGCAGCGGCGCGGGCGGCAAGGCGGCGCGGTTCGAGCATCAGGATGGTTTGCCCGGCTAGCCATGGCTCATTCAACAGGGCCAAGGGCACGCGGGTGGTTTTACCGGCGCCGGGCGGCGCTTCCAGCACGGCTTCATGGCGATTCGCCAAGGCGTCACGCAGGGCGGGTAAAACATCATCAATCGGCAACGAATTCATACTGGCTCCAAAGCAGAGCGGCGAGTATAACGGCGAACTGCCGGTTGCCGACGCTGGTCTGAAAAACACCACCGGCTGCGCCTGGCAACGCGCTCAACGGCGGGAGCTGGCTTGCCTACTCGCACATTAGAGCGCTGTTGTTCAGCAGTATTGTCATATAGTCCCGTATCAATCGTGCTCAGGAGAATTTTTATGCGTATCGCTTCCCGTGTCATTGGTGGTGTCCTCGCCGTCACCCTGCTGAGCCAACTGACGGCCTGCGGATCGATCTTCTACCCGGACCGCCGCGGCCAGATCGACGGCAAGATCGACCCGACGATTGCCGTGCTCGATGCCGTGGGCCTGCTGTTCTACGTAATCCCAGGCCTGATCGCTTTTGGTGTGGACTTCGCCACCGGCGCCATCTACTTCGAACCGGGCAAGACCGCCCAGGTCGACCCGGAAAAACTCCACGAAGCCATCGGCGCCGACGGCAAGGTCGACAATGCCAAGCTGCAAAGCATCATTCAGAAAGAAACCGGCCGCACCCTGCCGCTGGACGACCCGCGCATGATCCAGTTCAAAGGCAGCGTGCAACAGCTCGCCAGCCTGGGCCTGCAACCTGCCGCTTAAGGAATCGAGCCGCCTATGACCAGCAGTCCCGAACACGCCCGGCTCTTGCGCCTGGCCACTCGCGCTTCGGTGGGCGTGGCCTGTGCGTTGATTATCACCAAGGCCATCGCTTGGTGGTTCAGCGGCTCGGTGAGCATGCTCGCCGGGTTGACCGACTCGCTGCTGGACGGCGTGACCTCGCTGTTGAATTTGCTCGCGGTGCATTACGCCCTGCGCCCGGCCGATGACGATCACCGTTATGGGCATGGCAAGGCAGAATCGCTGGCGGGCATGGCGCAGGCGCTGTTTATCGGTGGCAGTGCGGTGCTGATCGCGTTCCAGGCCTACGAGCGGCTGCAGCACCCGGAACCCGTGGGCGCGCCGTGGTTGAGCATTGGCGTAATCGTGTTTTCCCTGGCGTTGACCGTCGCCTTATTAATGCTGCAACACCGGGTGATCCGCGAAACCGGCTCCAACGCCGTGCGCGCGGATTCACTGCACTACCGCTCGGACCTGATGCTCAATGGGAGCATCCTGGTGGCGCTGGTGCTGGCGGGTGTTGGCTACCATCAAGTGGACGCCTGGTTCGGCCTGGGCATCGCTGCCTACATCTTGTGGAGCGCGGTCCAGATCGCTCGGGAAAGTTTTGCGGTGTTGATGGATGAAGAGCTGCCGACGGACGTCAGCCAGCACATGTTGGAACTGGCCCGTGGCGTACCGGGGGTGTTGGGCGCACATGATCTGCGCACGCGGATTTCCGGCAGCCACTGGTTTGTGCAATTGCACCTGGAGTTGCCGGGGGAGTTGACGCTGTCAGTCGCCCACGGGATCAGCGACCAGGCCGCCGATGCCATTCACAAGGCTTACCCGCGCGCCGAAGTGCTGGTGCATGCGGATCCTGCGGATCAGCTTCAAGCTGCAAGTCACAAGCCTCAAGCTTGACACCAAAAGCTTGAGGCTTGTCGCTGCTACTGTTGCACCTGATAGCCGCGACTGCTCAGGCAGTTGCCCTGGGCCTGGCGGTAGGTTTGCACCACCGCAGGGTCTGGGGCGTACGTCACCGCCTGCGGATCGAAGCCGCTTTGCTGCACCGCCCAGCGATAACAGTCGTAACCGTCCTGCTGCACCTGGGCCGGTGACTGGCCGTTGGCGGGGTACGCCACCACGTCATAGCCATTGCCTTGCGGCGTGGGCTGCGGCGCCGGCACGGCGGTCGGCGGTTGCACCACCACGTACTGCTGGGAACTGCTTTCGTAGGTGTAATAAGAGCCCGCCGCAAGAAAGAACAGCGCACTGCCTATCCACACTTCACGTGCATAGTCGGGCAGGTATTGCACGCGGATTCCGTAGGGCGGCGTCACCACTACATAGCGCGGCCCTTGCGGGCGGTACCAGTAGCCACCGGAATAGAAATAATCCTGGCCGCGGTAAGGCACGCGGTAGTTGCGGTCGGGGAAGCGGTCGATCACGTAGCCAGGACGATGTTGCGGGCCTGGGCCCCAACCATTGCCGTGCCCGTCGGGGCGGCCTGGCCAGCGGTTGTCGCCGGGACGACCATTGTTGTAACCGCCACCATGGTTGCCGGGCCGTGAGCCTGGGCCGCCGGCTTCCCAATGTGGGTTACCGTCATTGCGTCGCGGGATGTCGCGGTAATAGCCCTGGCGGGGTTCCTGGGTCTGGCGCACGGTGTCGGGGCGACTCTGGATCGGCAGGTTATTCGACGGTTGCGGTTGCTGCACCGGGCGCGGCTGGTTATTTTCCGGCCGTGGCTGGTTGTTCTGCGAACGCGGCTGTTCATTATTCCCAGGCCGTCCGCCCTCCGGCCCTCTTTCATGCTGACCACCGCCTTCACCGCGCGGCGCGTTATCACGCTCGTCGGCCACTGCCTGAGCACCAACGGTGACCATCAGCAAACCAACACCTGCCCAACGCCAGATGCGCTTCATGCTATTCCTCATTGCGGATTAGGGCCTGTCCATGAGACTGGAAAAGCGAGGCCCGGTTCTTGGACAGGTTATCAGCAGGCAAAAGAAAAGGGGTGACCCGTCGGCCACCCCTTGAGAACTTCGTCCTGGCTCAACGCTTTTGGCGTTGGCTCACCTCACGCCGTCTTGTGGACAGTGTGCAGCCTGGAGGCCGGCTCAACCCTGCTGGGGTGGCGGCCGCAGCGGGCCTGATTGGGCGCGCTGTAAGTGGACTGTTGTCCAGGCGGTGATTCTGTTGATAAAGATACAGGCGAGCGCCCGACAGATGATTGCGAAGATTGCGTCAATAAACAGTGCTTGCGCAATTTTTAACCCTTCATAGATAATTAACCGCAATAGTTACGACAAAGGCCAACCCAATGAGCAAGCTTGACCGATACGACCTGAGTATTTTGGCGGAATTGCAGCGTGATGCGAGGATCTCCAACCAGGAGTTGGCCGAACGTATCGGCTTGTCGCCTTCGCCGTGCTCGCGCCGGGTCAAGCAACTGGAGGATGACGGCTACATCGCACGCCAGGTCGCCCTGCTCGACCGCAAGATGCTCGGCCTGAGCCTCACTGCCTATGTGCTGATCGGCATGGACCGTCACACCCCCGAGCGTTTCGAGAATTTCGAAGCGGCCATTCGCACACTGCCCCAAGTATTGGAGTGCAGTTTGGTGACGGGAATGGATGCTGACTACCAATTGAAAGTGGTGGTGCCGGATATGGATCACTACCAGAAGTTGCTGCTGGGGCATCTAACGCGCATTGATGGCGTGACCAGCGTGCGGTCGAGCTTTGTGCTGAACCAGGTGCTCAACAGCACTGAGTTACCACTGACCCATCTGCGTACCTGAGCCCCATGAAGATCAAATGTGGGAGCTGGCTTGCCTGCGATGCAGACACCTCGGTATGTCAGCCAGACCCAGGTGATGCTATCGCAGGCAAGCCTGCTCCCACATTGATTGCATTCCAACTCAAGTCAATATTGCGCCTGTAGCACTGCCGTATACTCGCCGCCTGCCTTTGTCGGAAATACTCCATGAACAACATCGATCCCGTCCTGTTTGAAGAATGGATGATGACCGGCCTGGTCACCATCCTGATCATTTTCATGGGCTTTATCGTCTGGGACCTGGCGAAGAAATCCAAAGCCGGACGCTTTGGCTCGTTCATCCTGTTCTTCGTGCTGGGCCTGGGCGTGGCCGCGTTCATCATCAAGAGCGTGGTCATCGGTCTGATCGAGTCCGGCGCCTTATAAGCGCGCCGGCACTTCCTTCCACTGGCCTTGATCCAGGCCTTCAATTGTCCAATCGCCAATTCGCACACGTACCAGGCGCAAGGTGGGCAACCCCACGGCGGCGGTCATGCGCCGTACCTGACGGTTGCGCCCTTCTCGAATCACCAACTCCAACCAATGGGTCGGCACGCTTTTACGAAAGCGCACCGGCGGGTTGCGCGGCCATAACTCGGGCTCATCCAACTGCCGCGCTTCGGCGGGCAAGGTCTTGCCGTCATTGAGCTCGACGCCGTCACGCAGCCGTTGCAGTTGCTCTTCGGTCGGTTCGCCCTCCACTTGTACCCAGTAGGTTTTCGCCAGTTTGTGCTTGGGGTCGGCAATCCGCGCCTGGAGTTGGCCATCGTTGGTCAGCAGCAACAGGCCTTCACTGTCACGGTCCAGGCGACCGGCCGGGTAGATGCCGGGGATGTCGATAAAGTCCTTGAGGGTCGCGCGCCCGCCTTCGTCGCTGAACTGGGTCAGCACGTCGAACGGTTTATTGAAGAGGATCAACTTCGGCTCGGCCGGCGGTGCCTTGGCGACACGACGGGCTGCGCAATGCGGAGGTTTCACGCCGGGGCGGCGCGAATCAGGACGGGTGGGACGGGACATGGCAAAGGAACATCTAACGGTCAGGACCGACAATCCTAGTGGCCTGACCGTTAAATGACCATCCCAACCGCTTAGCGGAACGGCGGTTCGTCGAAGCTGCGCAGTTTGCGCGAGTGCAGCGAGTTGAGTTCGGTGCGCAGCAGGTCGACGGCTTCGATGCCGATCTTCAAGTGCTGGCTGACCGCGCGCTCATAGAACGCGTTGGCCGAACCCGGCAGTTTGATCTCGCTGTGCAGCGGCTTGTCGGACACGCACAGCAAGGTGCCGTAAGGCACACGCAAGCGGTAGCCTTGCGCCGCGATGGTACCGCTTTCCATGTCCACGGCCACCGCGCGAGACAGGTTGATCAATGGGCGTTCCTGGGCCCAGCGCAGCTCCCAGTTACGGTCGTCATAGGTCAACACGGTGCCAGTGCGCAGGCGTTTTTTCAGCTCTTCGCCTTGTTCGCCGGTGACGTTGGCCGCCGCCCGCTGCAAGGCCATCTGCACTTCGGCCAGGGCCGGAATCGGAATATTGGGCGGCACTACGCGGTCGAGAATCCCGTCGCGGCGCATATAGGCGTGGGCCAGTACGTAGTCGCCAATGGTCTGGGATTGGCGCAGGCCGCCGCAGTGGCCGATCATCAGCCAGCAATGCGGGCGCAGCACGGCCAAATGGTCGGTGATGTTCTTGGCGTTGGACGGGCCGACGCCGATGTTCACCAGGGTCACGCCGTGGCCGTCGCTGGCCTGCAAGTGATAGGCCGGCATTTGATAACGATGCCACACAACGCCTGCGGCAATCGCCGACGCTTCACCGTGGTCCATGCTCTTGTCGATCACCACGTTGCCCGGCAGCACCATACGGATAAACCGTGGGTCGCTGCGCAGTTGCTCCAGGCCATGCACGATGAACTGGTCGACATAACGGTGGTAGTTGGTCAGCAGGATCCACGGTTGCACATGGCGCCAGTCGCTGCCGGTGTAGTGCACCAGGCGACGCAGGGAAAAGTCCACGCGCGCCGCGTCGAACAGCGCCAGCGGCAGCGGGTCGGTGTTCTCCCAGTCGTAGAGGCCATCGGCGATGCCATCGGTGGCAGCCGACAGGTCAGTGCTGGGGAACACGCGAGCCAGGGTCGCGGCGGTCACGCCGGAGCCGGCCAGTTCGTCGCCCTGCTCCACCACATACGGGTACGGGATGTTCTGCTGGCTGACGCCCACTTCCACCGTCACGGTGAAGTCGTGCATCAACGGCACCAGTTGCTCCAGCAGGTACTTACGGAAGGCCGCAGGATGGGTGACGGTAACGCTGTAGGTCCCCGGCAACTGGACCTTCGCGTACGCCCGAGTGGTCTGTGGGACTTCGCCGTGGCAGTGGTAGGTCAGGCGCAGTTCTGGGTAACGAAACAGCGCACGTTGTTCGGCATCGGGTTCGACGCGGTCTTTGAGGTACTGCTTGAGGGCTTGATTGAGCGCGCCGGTAGCGCGCTCATGCAGGGCCGCCAGACGATCCACGGCTTCTTCAGCGGTTTGAACGACAACAAAAGCTTCGGTCACGGTAAGCATCCTGTGTTCTGACTTGCAGGCCTTTATCTTGCCTGTATCCCAGGCTCACATAAACACCAGAGTTGGAATGCTTTGAAAGGTGGGAGCTGGCTTGCCCGCGTTTATTCAGTTAGGTGTCGAGCGGGCAACAATCGCTTCCACCTCCATACCACGCGGCAAAGTCCCGTAGGCCCGACCGGATGACTCACCCAACCGGCTGGCAATAAATCCATCACTCACCGCCGCATTCCCTGCCTCCAGCAACAATTTGGCCTGCAACGCCACGGCGATATCCTCGGTCAACTGCCGCGCACGGTACTGGATATCCTGAGTGTCCATAAACGCCGACTTCAGCTGTTCAATATGCCGCGCCAGTGGCTTATCCCCGTGCCCGTCCCCGAGTTCGACAAACAACGCCTCCAGCACACCCGGTTCTTTCGATAACGCGCGCAGCACGTCCAGGCACTGCACATTGCCGGAACCTTCCCACGTCGAATTCACCGGGGCCTCACGATAAAGGCGCGGCAGGATGCTGTCCTCCACATACCCGGCGCCGCCCATGCACTCGGCGGCTTCGTTGATCATGGCCGGGGCGCGCTTGCAGATCCAATACTTGCCCACCGCCGTCACCAGCCGGGCGAACTTGGCTTCCTGCTCATCACCCAGGTTATCCAGGGCCTTGCCCATGCGCATGCTCAGGGCCAGCGCGGATTCGCTTTCCAGTGCCAGGTCAGCCAGCACGTTTTGCATCAGCGGTTGCTCGCCGAGTACACGCCCACCCACCGAGCGATGGGCACAATGATGGCTGGCCTGGGTCAGCGCCTGACGCATCAGGGCGCTGGAACCGACCATGCAATCGAAGCGGGTCATGGCGACCATCTCGATGATGGTGGGCACGCCGCGTCCCTCCTCGCCGATCATCCAGGCCAGGGCGCCACGGAACTCCACTTCGCTGGAGGCGTTGGAGCAGTTGCCGAGTTTGTTTTTCAGGCGCTGGATGTAGAGCTCGTTGCGCGTGTCATCCGGGCGATGTCGGGGCAATAGGAAACAGGAGAGGCCCTTGTCGGTTTGCGCCAGCGTTAGAAAGGCATCACACATCGGCGCCGAGCAGAACCATTTGTGGCCCACCAGTTCATAGGCTTGCCCCGGGCCGCCTGCGCCTACCGGATAAGCCCGGGTGGTATTGGCGCGCACGTCAGTGCCGCCCTGTTTCTCGGTCATGGCCATGCCGATGGTGGCGCCAGCCTTGTGGCGGATGCCGACATTGCGCGGGTCGTAGTGAGTGCTGAGAATTTTCGGCAGCCAAAGGTCAGCCAATTCTGGCTGAATACGCAGCGCCGGCACACAGGCGAAGGTCATGGTCAGCGGGCAGCCGGTACCGGCTTCGGCCTGGCTGTGCAGGTAGGTCATGGCAGCGCGGGCCACATGGGCACCGGACTGCGGGTGCGCCCAAGGCAGCGACGGCAGACCATGCTCGACGGCGGTGCGCATCAGTTCGTGGTAAGCCGGGTGAAATTCCACCAGGTCGATGCGATGACCATAACGGTCATGGCTGTTGAATACAGGCTTGTTCTGATTGGCCAGGAACCCGGCTTCCATCAGCGGCCCGCCGGCCAGCGCGCCGTAGGCATCAATGCGCGCCTGCGCCCAGCCAGCGCCACAGCGGCGTGACCATTCCTGCAAGGGCAAGTCGATGCGATACAGGTTAGTGCCGTCCAGGGACGGCGGTTGGTTGGTGACGTCGTGGGTCTCGGCAAACTGATGCAGGTTCATGACGGGCCTCCTGAAAAAGGCCACGTCCAGTTGGGGCCTGAATTTCAGTTAAGCACCGTCATCCGCCTTAAAAAAGGGGCATACCCGCCGAAAGCCCGGCGCTTTCGCCCTCAACCGGACACAACAACCGACGCTCCAACACCGCTTGCAATGCCTCGAAACGCACCGGTTTGACCAGCCGATCGGAGATACCAATGCCATGGCAATGCTCGCGTTCAGACACATTCAGCGACGTACTCACGGCGATCACCGGCAATTCACCGCAGCCAGGCAGTGCACGAATCTGACAGCACAACGAGAAACCACCTTCGGGAAGGTCCAACAGTACCGCGTCGAAATCCTCGCCCTGCAAAGCCGCCAACGCGTTAGGGCCGCTGTCCACGCTTTTCACCCGGTAGCCGAGCTTAAGCAGCATGCCGCGCACCACTAATTGGCCGACGCTGTTGTCATCCACCAGCAGCACCGCGCACTCCTGAGGCGCGCGTTGCCGGCCTGGCATTGGTTTGAACTCAGGCGGCACTGGGCTGACCTCCACCTCCAGCTCCAGCTGGAAGCGGCTGCCTTTGCTCGGTTCGGAATGATGTGTGAGGCGCCCGCCCAGCAGCTCGATCAGTTGCCGACAGATCGCCAAGCCGATACCCATGCCGCCGTATTCACGGGTGGTGGAGCCATCGAGCTGGAAGAACCGCTGGTACAGCGTGGCCTCATCCAGGAAGGCAAAGCCGATGCCGGTGTCGGTGACGATAAAACTCAGGCGCAAAGCGCCCTCACTGTGCGGCACGCCAACCACACGCAGGCGGACCGACCCTTCGTGGGTGAATTTGAAGGCGTTGTCCAGCAGGCAATCCAGGCATTGCAGCAGTTTGTCGGCGTCGCCCACCACGCGGTCCGGCAGCTCGCCCGCCACGTCGATGGAAAACGCCAGGCCTTTGCTCTGGGCGCTGGCGTTGAACTGCTGGCGCAAGGTGTCCAGCGTCCCGCGCAGGCTGAACACCTGCGGCTGGGCACTCAGGCGCCCGGCCTGCAATTCGGTCAGGGTGAGGATGCCGTTGACCATGCGCATCATGTCCCGCGCCGAACCGGCGGCCGTTTGCTGGTACTGCGCCAGGTCAGCGTCCAACCGCACGGTTTGCATCAGCTCAAGGGAGCCAATCACGCCGTTCATGGGCGTGCGCAGTTCGTGAGTGAGGGTAGCGAGGAACTCATCCTTGAGTCGGTTACTGCGGGCCAATTGCTGGTTGAGCACTTCGAGCTTCTGGCTGGCATCGAACAGGATCTGCGCCTGTTGTTCACGCATGGAATTGATGCGGTCGGCCAGGGCCAGGGACAACAACGCCACTTCAATCGCCGAGCCGATCTGACTGGCGTACATGGTCAGGAACACATTGGGCAGGTAGCCCAGCACCATCAGCGTATTCACCACCCCGCCCAGCAGGAACGCCGACCAGGCGATGATGAAATAGCGCGCCACTCGCTGGCCGCAATACCAGGCCTTGATGGCGGCAACAAAGATGGTCACGGTAAATACCAGCGCCAGACCGGTGGCCAGGCGCAGCGCCAGGGCGTAGCTGGTCATCAACGACAGCAGCATCACCACTGCGCCGCAGGCCACCAACGCCAGCAGCAGGCGGTTGATCCCGCGACTGTGCTGGGCGGTGTGCAAGAAGCTGCGCGCAAACAGGCTGCCGAAGAGCGCCGCCGAGCCAATCAGGAACGGCGTCGCCGCATTCGCCCACCAAGGGTTGTTTGGCCAGAAGTACTCCACCGCCGCGCCGTTGACCGACAGTTGGTACATGCCGAACGAAGCAATATAGAAGATGTAATACAGATAGCTGGTGTCGCGCACGCTGAGGTAGATGAACAGGTTGTAGACCAGCATCCCCAACAACACGCCATAGATCAGGCCTAACACATACAAGCGCAGCGGCTGTTGTTCCAGGTAGGCGGTGCTGGACCAGAGCGTCAATGGCGCCTGGATCGAGCCCTCGCTTTGCAGGCGCAGGTAGACGGTTTTCGCCTGCCCAGGGGTGAAGTCGACGTTGAACAGGTAATTGTTCTGGCGAATTTCACGGGAAGAAAATGGCAGCGCATCCCCCGTGCGCCCGGCCAGGCGATAGGTGCCGGTGTTGTCGGGCAGGTACAGGTCAAGATGGTCGAGCGGCGGGTACGCCAACTCCAGCAACCAGGTGCGTTGCGCTTCGGGATGGGTGGGCAGGTAATGCAGATTGACCTTGAGCCAGAATACCGAGCGTGAGTAGCCGGCGTTCAGTGTGTCTTTATCGTGGGGCTTGAATTGCGTAGCGGCGGAAGGCGCGCTGACATCCGCAATGGTCAGGGCATCGGTCGGGTCTTCGAGCACTTGCATGGCCCGGCCCAGCGGCAGGCTTCGCGTGTCTTGGTTGAACTCGACGGCGTTGGCGAGCAACGGCAGCCCGCACAACAGTAAAATCAGCAAATAGCGCATAGTGCCCCAGCGTAGCCTGTCCGGTTGTGTCAAAAAGCCCCCTATCCTTTTGAGAAGACGTACACCGGCAATACAGTTAGTTGTTTGGATCCACTCTAGCATAGCCGCTAAAGGCCATTGGACACCATTCAAATAAAATTTTTAAAGGCTCTAGAACAAGGGTTTTAGCGTGTTTCACCGTAAGTAACGGACACTAGCAAACAGCCATAAACGCTGACGTTTGCGTACAAAATTCAGCCATCGCCAGACGGCCCCGCCAAAAGCGTTTGGTGGTAAGCTCGCGCACCATGAATATCTACAGCTCTCGCCCCGTTGTCCTCTGTCTCTCCGGCCATGATCCCAGTGGTGGCGCCGGCTTGCAGGCAGATATCGAAGCCCTGCTCGCCCAGGGCTGCCATGCGGCCCCGGCCGTCACCGCCCTGACCGTGCAGAACACCGTCAATGTCAGCGATTTCCGCGTGCTCGACCGCGAGTGGGTGCTGGCCCAGGCCAATGCCGTGCTCGGCGATTCCGAAGTGGCAGCGGTCAAGCTGGGCATGCTCGGTTCCACTGCGATGGTCGACACCGTGGTCGAACTGCTGCAGGCGCACCCGCACCTACCGGTAGTGTGTGATCCGGTGCTGCGCGCCGGTGGCGGTGGCAGCCTGGGCAAGGACGAAGTCGGTTATGCGATGCGCGAGCGGCTGCTGCCGTTGTCGCTGATCGCCACGCCAAACCTGCCCGAAGCGCGCATCCTCGCGCAATTGCCTGAAGGCACGGCGGACGAATGCGCCGAGAAGCTGCTGCCGTATATCAAGCACCTGCTGATCACCGGTGGCCATGGCGATGAGCACGAAGTGCACAACCGCCTCTACAGCCGTGACGGCACGCGCCATACCTTTACCTGCCAGCGCCTGCCCGGCAGTTACCATGGTTCGGGCTGCACGCTGGCCAGTGCATTGGCCGGTCGGATCGCCCAGGGCGAAGGCTTGGTCAGCGCGGTGCAATCAGCCCTCAACTACACCTGGCGCACCCTGCGTGACGCCGAACAACTCGGCCAGGGCCAGTTTGTACCGCGCCGGTTGCCGCTGGATTTCTGCTCTTAAAACCAAGGGGCATGCCCGATGAAACTACGTGGCCTTTACGCCATTACCGACAGCCAACTGTTGGCCGGCAAATTCCTCGCCTACGTCGAAGCGGCGCTGGACGGTGGCGTGACCCTGCTGCAGTACCGCGACAAAAGCAGCGACGAAGCCCGGCGCCTGCGTGAAGCGGAAAAGCTGCGGGAGCTGTGCTCCCGCTACAAGACCCAACTGATCATCAACGATGACGCTGAATTGGCCGCGCGCCTCGGCGTCGGCGTGCACCTGGGCCAGACCGACGGCCCGCTGACCCCGGCCCGTGCGCTGCTCGGCTCCAAGGCCATCATCGGCTCGACCTGTCACAGCCAGATCGAACTGGCCGAGCAGGCCGCCAAGGAAGGCGCCAGTTATGTCGCCTTCGGCCGCTTCTTCAACTCCAACACCAAGCCCGGCGCGCCGGCGGCCACCGTCGAGATGCTGGCCCAGGCCCGCGCACGCTTGCACGTGCCAATCTGCGTGATCGGCGGCATCACCCTGAAGAACGCCGAACCGCTGGTGGCCCACGGTGCCGACCTGCTGGCGGTGGTGCACGGCCTGTTTGGCGCCGACACCACCCAGGAAGTCACGCGCCGCGCCCGCGCGTTCAACGCCCTTCTTAAGATTTGATTTCAGAGAGCCCAACCATGTCCCGTTCCGAAACGCTGTTTGCCAATGCCCAGAAACACATCCCCGGCGGTGTGAACTCCCCCGTGCGTGCGTTCAAAAGCGTGGGCGGCACGCCGTTGTTCTTCAAACATGCCGAAGGCGCCTACGTCACCGACGAAGATGACAAGCGCTACGTTGACTACGTCGGCTCCTGGGGCCCGATGATCCTCGGCCACAGCCACCCAGACGTACTGGACGCGGTGCGCAAGCAACTGGAACACGGCCTGTCCTACGGCGCACCGACCGCCATGGAAACCGAAATGGCTGACCTGGTGTGCGCCATCGTGCCGTCGATGGAAATGGTGCGTATGGTCAGCTCCGGCACCGAAGCCACCATGAGCGCGATCCGCCTGGCCCGTGGTTTCACTGGCCGCGACAGCATCATCAAATTCGAAGGCTGCTACCACGGCCACTCCGACAGCCTGCTGGTAAAAGCCGGTTCCGGCCTGCTGACCCAAGGCGTGCCAAGCTCGGCCGGTGTACCGGCAGCCTTTGCCAAACACACCCTGACCCTACCATTCAACGACATCGCCGCCGTCGAGCAGATGCTCAATGAAGTGGGCCAGGAGGTGGCCTGCATCATCGTCGAACCGGTGGCCGGCAACATGAACTGCGTACCGCCCGCGCCAGGCTTCCTTGAAGGCCTGCGCGAGCAGTGCGACAAGCACGGCGTGGTGCTGATTTTCGACGAAGTGATGACCGGTTTCCGTGTAGCCCTGGGTGGCGCGCAGGCGCACTACAGCGTAACGCCAGACCTGAGCACCTTTGGCAAGATCATCGGTGGCGGCATGCCAGTGGGCTGCTTTGGCGGCAAGCGCGAAATCATGCAACACATCGCGCCGCTGGGCCCGGTGTACCAGGCAGGCACCTTGTCAGGCAACCCACTGGCCATGGCCGCCGGCCTGACCACCTTGCGACTGATCAGCCGCCCGGGCTTCCACGCCGAGCTGACCGACTACACCACCCGCCTGCTCGACGGCCTGCAACAACGCGCCGACGCCGCCGGTATCCCGTTCGTTACAACGCAAGCGGGCGGCATGTTCGGCCTGTACTTCAGCGGCGCCGACGATATCGTCACGTTTGATGACGTGATGGGCAGCGACGCGGATCTGTTCAAGCGCTTCTTCCACCTCATGCTGGAAGGCGGCGTGTACCTGGCGCCGAGCGCTTTCGAAGCCGGCTTCACCTCGATCGCCCATGGCGAAGCCGAGCTGAAGCTGACCCTCGACGCCGCTGAACGCGCCTTCGCCGCACTGAAGTAACTGGCCGTAAAAATCAGGCACCGCGCAAACGGTGTCTGATTTGCTACTTTGCTTGAAGAGATTTCCGAGTTTTTTCGAGAAATCACCTGCAATCCGGCAGATAACTTGCCCAACCAGCAGAAAAACGAGTAAAGACTTTGTAAGCAGAGGCCTGCTTATTTCATAATGCGCGCTTATTGGATCCCACGAGGGTCCGCGTGCCCCGTCAGAGGTAAGTCGATTCCCATGAAACGCACCGGCCGCACCCTGGTTCTGGGCTGCCTGTTGCTCCTTCAGCCGCTGCTGGCACATGCACAAGCAGGCGGCAACTCGTTGTTAATCCCAGCGATGGGTCGTTGCACCCTCAATACCCAGCCAGACAGCCAGGCCGAAGCGCTGAGCGCGTGCCAGAAACAGGCCGAGGACGGGAATGCGCAGGCGCAATACGAGTTGGGTGAGTACTTCCACGACAGCAAAAACCCCGCCCGCGACCTCAACAAGGCCTTGAGCTACTTCGAGAAAGCCTCGTTGCAGGGCCACGCCCAGGCGCAGTTCCAGCTGGGTACCATGTTCTTCAAGGGCGAAGGTGTGCCGGCCAATAACGTCCAGGCGTATATCGTGCTGAAAATGGCGGCGGTCAACGGTGCGGAAGATGCGCTGGATACGGCCGACGAAGTGGCCGAGCACATGCAGCGTGATGAATTGGAACTGGCGACCCAGGTGCTGGGGCAGATTTTCCGCAACTACTTGCAAGAGCTGCAGAGTGCCGATGGGCGCTCGCCTTTCTCACCCCTGCCCTGACTCAGCTAAACCCGTCTACCGCCATCGCAGGCAAGCCAGCGCCCACAGTTGACCGAGTTCCAACTGTGGGATGCATTAAAATGTAGGGCTTGCCTGCGAAGGGCGCGACACGGTCTGAAGCCCTACTTCTCAGGCATCGGCATCGGAAACGGCATGACATTGCTCACGCCCCGCGCTTCGCTGATTTTCGGCGTGCCCAGGCGCTCGACTTCATCGATGCGCACAATCGAATGCATCGGCACAAAACTGCGCACCACGCCTTCGAACTGAGCCTTGAGCTTCTCTTCGCCCGGGTCGACGACCAACTGGGTGCGCTCGCCAAAGACGAACTCTTCCACCTCCAGGAAACCCCACAGATCGCTCTGATAGATCTGCTTGGCGTACATTTCGAACACCTGGCCCTGGTTGAGGAAAATCACCTTATAGATTGGAGCTTCACGTTTGGTCATGGTGGGCGAGCAACACATCGGGGATATAAAAGAGGGCGCGAACTATAGCATGGCGCCCGATGCACAACGCTAGGAACCAATGGGCATGCCCTCTATAATGGGCGGTTCTTTACCACCAGTTGACGATTCCCATGGCCAAGAAGCTTTATATCGAAACCCACGGTTGCCAGATGAACGAGTACGACAGCTCGCGCATGGTCGACCTGCTGGGCGAACACCAGGCCCTGGAAGTCACCGCCCGCGCCGAAGATGCCGACGTGATCCTGCTCAATACCTGCTCGATCCGCGAACGCGCTCAGGACCGTGTGTATTCACAACTGGGCCGCTGGCGTGAATTGAAACTGGCCAACCCGGAGATGGTGATCGCCGTCGGCGGTTGTGTGGCCAGCCAGGAAGGTGCCGCGATCCGCGACCGCGCACCCTATGTCGACGTGGTCTTCGGCCCACAGACCCTGCACCGCCTGCCGGAAATGATCGACGCGGCGCGCATCACCAAGCTGCCGCAGGTCGACGTGTCCTTCCCGGAGATCGAAAAATTCGACCACTTGCCCGAGCCCCGTATCGATGGGCCAAGCGCCTACGTGTCGGTGATGGAAGGCTGCAGCAAGTACTGTACGTTCTGCGTGGTGCCCTACACCCGCGGTGAAGAAGTCAGCCGGCCGTTTGACGATGTCATGTCGGAAATCATCCACTTGGCCGAAAACGGCGTGCGCGAAGTGACGCTGCTGGGCCAGAACGTCAACGGCTATCGCGGCCTGACCCACGATGGCCGCCTGGCCGACCTGGCGGAGCTGATCCGCGTGGTCGCCGCCGTGGACGGTATCGAGCGCATTCGCTACACCACCTCGCACCCGCTGGAGTTCTCCGACAGTCTGATCCAGGCTCACGCCGAGGTGCCGGAGCTGGTCAAACACCTGCACCTGCCGGTGCAATCGGGCTCGGACCGCATCCTGTCGGCGATGAAGCGCAACCATACGGCGCTGGAATACAAATCCAAACTGCGCAAATTGCGCGCGGCGGTGCCGGGTATCTGCATCAGCTCGGACTTTATCGTTGGCTTCCCCGGTGAAACCGAGAAAGACTTTGAGCAGACCATGAAGCTGATCGAAGACGTCGGTTTCGACTTCTCCTACTCGTTCGTCTACAGCCAGCGCCCCGGCACCCCGGCGGCCGACTTGCTGGATGAAACCCCGGAAGCACTGAAAAAAGAGCGCTTGAACGCGCTGCAACACCGCTTGAACCAGCAGGGTTTCGAGATCAGCCGACAAATGGTCGGTTCCACCCAGCGGATCCTGGTCACCGATTACTCGAAAAAAGATCCGGGCGAACTGCAAGGGCGTACTGAAAACAACCGCATCGTAAACTTCCGTTGCGATAATCCGACCTTGATCGGCCAGTTTGCCGATGTGCACATTGATGCCGCGCAGCCCCATTCGTTGCGTGGTTCTTTGATCAACTGACAATCCCAGGATAAATGTGGACCAAATGTGGGAGCTGGCTTGCCTGCGATAGCGATGTAACAGGCGACATCTCTTTTGAATGTGCAGGCCCCATCGCAGGCAAGCCAGCGCCCACAGTCGTTATTTGTAGTTCTTGAGAGTGAGGCCAGTCCATTTAAGTGCTTTCGCACACAGGCGGCTGGCGTTATTCTCTATTTCACCTCAACAGCCAAAGGGCGGCTAAAAGCGACCTTGAACGCACCCATAGCAGAACCCCATCGTTTTCTCCTCGAGCCCTTTGAGGCTCGCCGTTTCGCCAATCTGTGCGGACAGTTCGACGAGCACCTGCGCCTGATCGAACAACGCCTGGGCATCGAGATCCGCAACCGCGGCAATCAGTTCGAGCTCATTGGTGAGGCCCAATACACCAAATCTGCAGAAAACCTGCTGCGTCGGCTCTACCGCGAAACCAAGGGTAGCGAGCTGTCGCCGGAAACCGTGCACCTGTATTTGCAGGAATCGGCTGTGGAAGATTTGGCCAACAACCCCGTGGCCGAAGCCAGCGTGGCCCTGCGAACCAAAAAAGGCATGATTCGCCCAAAGGGCTTGAATCAGCAGAAGTACGTCAAGGCAATCCTCGGTAACGACATCAACTTCGGCATCGGCCCTGCGGGTACCGGCAAGACCTACCTGGCCGTGGCCTGCGCGGTCGACGCACTGGAGCGCGAGCAAGTGCGCCGCATCCTGCTGGTTCGCCCGGCGGTCGAGGCCGGGGAAAAACTCGGATTCCTGCCCGGTGACCTGGCGCAGAAGATCGACCCGTACCTGCGCCCGCTCTACGACGCGCTTTACGAGATGCTCGGCTTTGAATACGTGGCCAAGCTGATCGAACGCCAAGTGATTGAGATCGCCCCGCTGGCCTACATGCGCGGCCGCACCTTGAGCAACAGCTTCATCATCCTCGACGAAAGCCAGAACACCACGGTCGAGCAGATGAAGATGTTCCTGACCCGCATCGGGTTCGGCTCCACGGCCATTATCACCGGCGACATTACCCAGGTTGACCTGCCCAAGGGCACGAAGTCGGGCCTGAGCCATGTGATTGAAGTGCTAAAAGACGTGCCGGGTATCAGTTTCACGCATTTCTCGCCCAAGGACGTGGTGCGCCACCCGCTGGTGCAGCGCATTGTCGAAGCCTACGAGCGCTTCGAACACCGTGACGACGGTTTGTCCAAGGACACTCGCCGCGATGCTTGAGCTAGACCTGCAGCTGGCAACCGAAGCGCCCTCGCCCAGCGAAGAGCAGTTCCGCCAATGGTGCGCGCTGGCCCTGCGCCAGCGCACCGCTGATTCGGAACTGACCATTCGCCTGGTCGACGAGCCCGAAGGCCGCGAATTGAACCACACCTGGCGCCAGAAGGATTACGCGACCAACGTACTGTCCTTCCCCGCCGACGTACCCGATGAACTGCTGGATATCCCGCTACTGGGCGACCTGGTCATCTGTGTCGCGGTGGTGGAGCGCGAGGCCAAGGAACAAGGCAAGGAACTTGAAGCCCATTGGGCCCATCTAGTCATCCACGGCTGCTTGCATCTCTTGGGTTACGACCATATAGACGATGACGAAGCCTGCGAGATGGAAACACTGGAACAAACGTTGCTTGCAGAACTGGGTCATCCAGACCCGTATGCAGACGACGAAGTTTAAAAACACTCAACTGTCACACTAAAGGATTCAGAGTAATCGCTATGAGCGAAGACCGATCGAGCAACGGGCAGAAGTCATGGCTGGGTAAAATCACCCAGGCTTTTGCCCACGAGCCGAAAAACCGCCAGGAGCTGCTTGAGCTACTGCGCGAGGCCCATCAGAACAAGTTGCTGGACAGCGAAGCGCTGGCTATCGTCGAGGGCGCCATTCAGGTGGCTGACCTGCAAGTACGCGACATCATGGTCCCGCGCTCGCAGGTGATCAGCATCAAGGCGACCCAGACCCCACGGGAATTCCTCCCGGCCGTGATCGACTCGGCGCACTCGCGCTACCCGGTGATCGGTGAAAGCCATGACGACGTCATGGGTGTCCTGCTGGCCAAGGATTTGCTGCCGTTGATCCTCAAGGAGAACGGTGACAACTTCAACATCAAGGACCTGCTGCGTCCGGCCACCTTCGTGCCTGAATCCAAGCGCCTGAACGTGCTGCTGCGCGAATTCCGCGCCAACCACAATCACATGGCCATTGTGATCGACGAATACGGCGGCGTCGCCGGCCTGGTCACCATTGAAGACGTGCTGGAACAGATCGTTGGCGACATCGAAGACGAACACGACGTCGAAGAAGACAGCTACATCAAGCCGCTGCCCAGCGGTGACTTCCTGATCAAAGCGTTGACGCCGATCGAAAACTTCAACGAGTTCTTCGACAGCGAATTCTCCGACGATGAGTTCGACACCGTGGGTGGCCTGGTGATGAGTGCGTTCGGGCATCTCCCAAAACGTAACGAAACCACCGAGATCGGCGCGTATCGCTTCCGTATCCTGAATGCGGACAGCCGCCGTATCCACCTGATCCGTCTAACACCTATTGCCCGCTAAGGAAGGGGTGGGTCATCAGCTATTTACTGTGTCGCGTTGCTCCTGAGAGCGGGCCAGGCAAGGCGCAAGGCGCAGGCCGCAGGGAATGGCATTCCCTTTTCAAGGCGTGCAACGCAGCATGGCCCGCTCTCAGGGGCAACCCGTAGGGCCGGGCCTGCTGCGACATAGGGCTGCGTTACGCGTCGTTCATTTGGAAAAACCAAACTACACTCCTCGCGCCTTGCCCTGTGCCGCAGCAGGCCCGGCGCGACACAGGAAATAGCTGATGACCCACCCCTACATGCGCCGTCTCACCTCACCCGGCTGGCCCGGTAATTTGCTGGCCGTGGTGGCTGGCGCCATCACCACCCTGGCGCTGGCACCGTTCGATCTGTGGCCATTTGCACTGGTAGCGGTCGGATTGTTCTATGTGGGACTGCGAGACCTGAGCCCCCGCCAGGCCTTGGGCCGTGGCTGGTGCTTCGGTTTTGGCCTGTTTGGCGCGGGCACCAGTTGGATCTATTACAGCATCCACCATTTCGGCGGTGCCTCGGTGCTGCTGGCTGGCTTCTTGATGTTGCTGTTTACAGCCGCCATCGCCTGGTTCTTCGCCCTGCCCGCCTGGTTATGGGCGCGCTGGTTGCGTCGCAATGAAGCGCCGTTGGCGGATGCACTGACGTTTGCGGCGTTGTGGGTCGGTCAGGAAGCGTTTCGCGGCTGGTTCCTCACCGGTTTCCCGTGGCTGTACTCCGGTTACAGCCAGCTCGACGGTCCGCTCACAGGCTTGGCGCCAGTGGGCGGCATGTGGCTGATTTCCTTTGCGCTGGCGCTGACGGCAGCCCTGCTGTGCAACCTGCCGCGCCTGTTGGCCACTAAGCGCAACGCGTTTATCGGCGCAGGCCTGGTATTGCTGGTGGCGCCTTGGGCCATCGGCCTGGCACTCAAGCATCACGCCTGGACCAGCCCGTCTGGGGCGCCACTGAGCGTCGCAGCCATTCAGGGCAATGTCGAACAAAGCATGAAGTGGGACCCGGAGCAGCTCAATGCACAGCTTGCGCTGTACCGCGACATGAGTTTGAGCTCAAAGCGTGTCGACCTGCTGGTATGGCCGGAGACGGCGGTGCCGGTGCTCAAGGAGTCTGTCGAAGGCTACCTGGGCATGATGGGCAAGTTCGCCGCCGACCGGCACACGGCGCTGATTACCGGTGTACCGATCCGCCAGGAAGTGCACCACCAGAAGCGCTACTTCAACGGCATCACCGTGGTGGGCGAAGGCGATGGCACCTACCTCAAGCAGAAGCTCGTGCCCTTTGGCGAATACGTGCCGCTGCAGGACATGCTGCGGGGGCTAATTGCCTTCTTTGACCTGCCGATGTCGGACTTCGCCCGTGGCCCTGCCGACCAGGCCATGCTACAGGCCAAGGGCTATCAGATTGCGCCGTTCATTTGCTACGAAGTGGTGTACCCGGAGTTCGCCGCAGGCCTCTCGGCCCAGAGTGATCTGTTACTGACCATCAGCAACGACACCTGGTTCGGCCGCTCCATCGGCCCTTTGCAACACCTGCAAATGGCGCAGATGCGTGCACTGGAAGCCGGCCGCTGGATGATCCGTGCTACCAACAATGGCGTGACCGGCCTGATCAACCCATATGGGCAGATCACCGTGCAGATCCCCCAGTTTGAGCGCGGCATTCTCTATGGTGAAGTGGTGCCGATGCACAACCTCACGCCGTACCTGCAATGGCGCTCGTGGCCGTTGATCATTGTGTGCCTGGGGCTGTTTGGCTGGGCGCTGCTGGCCGGTCGTATGTCGAAAACGGTCTGACAGACACATACAAAACCATTGCGGGAGCGGGCTTGCTTGCTCCCACATTTGCATTTGCGGTGTTATCGGTAGAACAATCGGTAGCCTATCTGCCCCACCGCTTCATTGATCAACTGCCCGCTCTGCCACACCGACTTGAACTCCGGCATCCAACCACCCAGCGGTCTGGCATTGTCTACGCCCAGGAACCCCACTGGCGCAGGCACCACGGTGAAGCCAGCCTTTTCAAAACTCCACACCGCACGCGGCATGTGCCAGGCCTGAGTCACTACCACTACGCGTTTGACGCCCTCGGGTAGCAGAATCTCAGCACTCATCTGCGCATTTTCCCACGTGGTGCGGCTGCGCTCTTCCTCCCAGCGCACCGTCACACCGAAGTCATCGCGCATCGAGACCGACATCAACTCTGCCTCGCTTGGCGGCGTGCCGTAATGCAGGCCGCCAGTGGTCAGCACCGGCAGCCCGGAGGCCTTGGCCAATCGTGAGGCATACCGCTGGCGCTCCAGACCGATACCGGTGGGCTGGTCGACGCCCCAGGCCGGGTCGCCGCGCTCGCGCCCCGAACCCAACACCACAATGGCGTCGGCGCGCTGAGCCAGTGTCGACCAGTCTTCTCGCGCCAGCGGTGGCTCGGTTTCCAGGACCCGTGCGCCCCACTCCACCATCACCGGCAGGCTGATCAGCCACATGCCGCCAAAACCCAGGGCAAAGCAGCAACCCGCCAAGCGTGGCCGGCTGCGACGAAACCACCAGGCAAACGCCAGCAGCAGCAAGAGAATGCCGGGCGGCAGTAGCAATTGTTTAATGAAATAACGAATAGGCATCGGGCATCTCCATAGATGCCCGAAGCCTAAGGTGTAACGGGGTTTAGCGACAATCCTTACAGTGCAGCGCGATGATACGTTCAGGGGGGCAATGAACTACTTGTAGCGGGCGGACCGAAGCTTTTGCGGGCCACGACCGGCCGACAAGTCCTTGAGCCACACCACCTTGGCTGAGTGCGTAGGCTCCCCTGCTGGCGGGTTTGCCACCGAGGGAGGCGCACTGCGCCCATTGCGTTCCAAATAGGCCTCGATCAGTTCCAGTTCTGCGCGGCTCAAACCACGCAGTTCCAACTCAACAGGCCGCTCATCACGCAATCGGCCGGCTGTTCTCGCTGCATCCAATACACGACCCAATCGGTCGATCAGTCCTTCGTAGATATCCGGTTTCGATACGATTCGCTGCGATTCAACCATCCCCTCACCTCATTGAAGATAAGACTTACTCCCCAATAAACAGCGTAGCCCCCATGGCTGCCCCTGCCTGCCGCCGCGACAGACGGCCCTGCCGGCGCAATCAGGGTTTCCCTCGATAGAGTGGGGTCATGTATGCTACGGCGCTTCCTGTAACTCCACTTCCCGCAGGGTTTGGGCACGGACGCGCCGCTTTTTGGTGTCGATCAACCTGAACGTTGCACCGAAGAGGATTAGGCCACCCCTATTCAGTTCAAAAGTAGCCATGCACGAACAATATCAGCCCCGTGAAATAGAAAATGCCGCCCAAGCCTTCTGGGACGAGCAAAAGTCCTTTGAAGTCAGTGAACAGCCAGGCAAGGAGACTTTCTATTGCCTATCGATGTTCCCTTATCCCAGCGGCAAGCTACACATGGGGCACGTGCGCAACTACACCATCGGTGACGTGATTTCCCGCTACCAGCGCATGCAAGGCAAGAACGTCCTGCAACCCATGGGTTGGGATGCCTTCGGCATGCCGGCGGAAAACGCCGCGATGAAAAACAACGTGGCGCCTGCCAAGTGGACCTACGAAAACATCGCCTACATGAAGAACCAGCTGCGCAGCCTGGGCTTGGCGGTGGATTGGTCCCGCGAAGTGACCACCTGCAAGCCGGACTACTACCGCTGGGAACAATGGTTGTTCACGCGTCTGTTCGAAAAAGGCGTGATCTACAAAAAGAGCGGTACCGTGAACTGGGACCCGATCGACCAGACCGTGTTGGCCAACGAACAGGTGATCGACGGTCGCGGCTGGCGCTCCGGCGCGCTGATCGAAAAGCGCGAAATCCCGATGTACTACTTCAAGATCACCGCCTACGCGGATGAACTTTTGTCGAGCCTCGACGACCTGCCGGGCTGGCCTGAACAGGTCAAGACCATGCAACGCAACTGGATCGGCAAGTCCAAGGGCATGGAAGTGCAGTTCCCGTATAACGTCGATTCGATCGGCGCAGCGGGCGCGCTCAAAGTGTTTACTACCCGTCCGGACACCCTGATGGGCGCGACTTACGTCGCCGTGGCAGCCGAACACCCGCTGGCCACCCAGGCAGCCCAGAACAACCCTGAGCTGCAGGCGTTCATCGCCGAATGCAAAGGCGGCAGCGTGGCCGAAGCCGACGTCGCCACCCAAGAGAAAAAAGGCCTGCCGACCGGGCTGTTTGTTGAACATCCATTGACGGGCGAAAAGCTGCCGGTATGGGTCGCCAACTATGTGCTGATGCACTACGGCGATGGCGCCGTAATGGCTGTGCCGGCTCACGACGAGCGCGATTTCGAATTCGCCACCAAGTACAACCTGCCAATCAAATCCGTGGTGCGCACCCGCGCGGGCGACACCAACCCGGCCCCGTGGCAAGACGCCTACGGCGAGCATGGTGAACTGATCAACTCCGGCGAATTTGACGGCCTGGACTTCCAGGGCGCGTTCGACGCGATCGAAGTCGCGCTGATCAAAAAGAACCTCGGTGCATCGCGCACCCAGTTCCGCCTGCGCGACTGGGGCATCAGCCGCCAGCGCTACTGGGGCTGCCCGATCCCGATCATCCACTGCGAAAGCTGTGGCGATGTGCCGGTACCGGAAGACCAACTGCCGGTGGTCCTGCCGGAAGACGTGGTGCCGGATGGCGCCGGTTCGCCACTGGCG
Source organism: Pseudomonas sp. EA_15y_Pfl1_P101 (assembly GCF_963970835.1). Lineage (NCBI taxonomy): Bacteria > Pseudomonadati > Pseudomonadota > Gammaproteobacteria > Pseudomonadales > Pseudomonadaceae > Pseudomonas > Pseudomonas sp. EA_15y_Pfl1_P101. Next base: position 193,803 of record NZ_CAXAPA010000008.1, read on the forward strand.
CGCATGCCCGAGTTCTACGCGTGCAGCTGCCCGAAATGCGGCGCGCCTGCCAAGCGTGAAACCGACACCATGGACACCTTCGTCGAGTCCTCGTGGTACTACGCCCGCTACGCCTCGCCACACTATGAAGGCGGCCTGGTCGAAAAGTCCGCAGCCGACCATTGGTTGCCGGTGGACCAGTACATCGGCGGTATCGAACACGCCATCCTTCACCTGCTGTACGCGCGCTTCTTCCACAAGCTGATGCGCGACGAAGGCCTGGTGAGTTCGGATGAGCCGTTCAAGAACCTGCTGACCCAGGGCATGGTGGTCGCCGAGACTTACTACCGCCGTGAAGCCAACGGCGCCTACACTTGGTTCAACCCGGCCGACGTCGAGCTTGAGCGCGACAGCAAAGCCAAGGTCATCAGCGCCAAGCTGATCGCCGACGGCCTGCCCGTGGAAATCGGCGGCACCGAGAAGATGGCCAAGTCGAAAAACAACGGCGTTGACCCACAGTCGATGATCGACCAGTTCGGCGCCGACACCTGCCGTCTGTTCATGATGTTCGCCTCGCCGCCTGACATGAGCGCCGAATGGTCTGACTCTGGCGTCGAAGGCTCGCACCGCTTCCTCAAGCGCGTCTGGCGCCTGGCGCATGCCCACATCAGCCAGGGCTTGCCGGGCAAACTGGACGTAGCGGCGTTGAGCGACGAGCAGAAACTCATTCGACGCAGCACCCACCTGGCCATCAAGCAAGCCAGCCAGGACGTGGGCCAGCACCACAAATTCAACACCGCCATCGCCCAGGTGATGACGCTGATGAACGTGCTGGAAAAAGCGCCGCAAGCCACTGAACAGGATCGCGCGCTGATACAGGAAGGCCTGGAAACGGTCACACTGCTGCTGGCCCCGATCACGCCGCACATCAGCCACGACTTGTGGAACCGTCTGGGCCACAGCGGCGCCGTCATCGACGCGCGCTGGCCGGTGCAGGATGACAGCGCCCTGGTACAGGACACGCTGCAACTGGTGATCCAGGTCAACGGTAAACTGCGTGGCCAGATCGACATGCCAGCCAGCGCCAGCCGCGAAGACGTCGAAGCGGCTGCGCGCATCAACGAAAACGTGCTGCGTTTTACCGAAGGCCTGACGATCCGCAAAGTGATCGTAGTGCCTGGCAAACTGGTCAATATCGTCGCTAGCTAATCGGATCGGGCGCAGGGCTTGAGCCCTGCGCCGAACAAAGCCTTCAGGGCCTCGATAAGGCCCACATGGTTTCAAGGGGAGCAACAAAATGATCAAACGCAATTTGCTGGTTATGGGCCTTGCCGTGTTGCTGAGCGCTTGCGGCTTCCAGCTGCGCGGTACCGGCACCCACGAAATGGCGATCAAGGAACTGGACGTCAGTGCCCGCGACGCCTACAGCGAAACAGTGACCCAGCTGCGTCAGGTCCTGGAGAACAGTGGCGTTCACGTCTACACCGGCGCGACCTACAAGCTGTTCCTGGCCAATGAAAAACAAACCCAGCGTAACCTCAGCTATGCCAGCGCCGGGCGTGCGTCCGATATCGAACTGAGCACCGTGCTCAGCTTTGAAATCCAGGGCCACGACCACCTGCCATTGATGGGTGACGACATCCAGATTCAGAAAGTCGTTAGCCACGACGGCAACAACCTGGTGGGTTCGGACTCCGAAATCATTCAGGTGCGTAAGGAGATGCGTCGCGAACTGGTCCAGCGCATGGTGCTGCGCCTCTCGCTGATCACCCCGGAACAACTGGAAACCCTGCAGCAACGCGCTGACGACAAGGCCAAGGCTGATGCCGACGCACTGAAAGCCGCCAAAGAGTACGAAGACAACACGCCGAAACAATCGCCTGTTGAAGTACCTGTCGAGTAAGCCAGACGGGGCGCCCCTGGCGCCCCGTTTACACTGCCTATGAAACTCGCCCCCGCCCAACTCGCCAAACACCTGCAAGGTGGCCTTGCGCCTGTCTACATCGTCAGCGGTGATGACCCGTTGCTGTGCCAGGAAGCCGCCGACGCCATCCGCACCGCCGCACGCCAGCAAGGTTTCGATGAACGCCAGGTCTTCAGCGCCGACGCCAGTTTCGACTGGGGCACGTTGCTGCAAGCCGGCGCGAGCATGTCGCTGTTTGCCGAAAAGCGCCTGTTGGAACTGCGCCTGCCTTCGGGCAAGCCGGGTGACAAGGGTGCCGCCGCCTTCATTGAGTACTGTTCACGACCTGCCGAAGACACGGTCTTGCTGATCAGCCTGCCCAAGCTTGATGGCAGCGCCCAGAAAACCAAGTGGGGCAAGGCACTGGTCGAAGGGGCTCAGACCCAGTTCATCCAGATCTGGCCAGTCGACAGCAACCAGTTGCCGCAATGGATTCGCCAACGCCTGGCACAATCGGGGCTGTCGGCGACCCAGGATGCGGTGGAGCTGATCGCCGCCCGGGTCGAAGGCAACTTGCTTGCCGCAGCCCAAGAGATCGAAAAGCTCAAGCTGATGGCCGAAGACGGGCAAATCACCGTTGAGACCGTCCAGGGCGCGGTGGCCGACAGTGCGCGCTTTGATGTGTTCGGGCTGGTGGATGCCATCCTCAATGGCGAACCCGCCCATGCCCTGCGCATGCTTGAGGGCTTGCGCGGCGAAGGCGTAGAGCCGCCGGTGATTCTCTGGGCCCTTGCGCGAGAATTGCGGGTGCTGGCCAACATTGCCCTGCAATACAGCCAGGGCACGCCGCTGGACAAAGCGTTCAGCCAAGCCCGGCCACCGGTCTGGGACAAACGCAAACCCTTGATGAGCAAGGCCCTGCAACGGCACTCGGCACAACGCTGGGCGCAGCTTTTGCTGGAAGCGCAGCGCATCGATGCGCAGATCAAGGGCCAGGCAGCGGGATCGCCGTGGATGAGCTTGAGCCGTTTGTCGCTGTTGATGGCCGGCCAGCGCCTGACACTGCCTGCTGAATAACACTTTCTAAAACACCACCTTCCCCTGTGGGCGCCGGGCTTGCCCGCGATGCAGGCACCTCGGTTTTTCAGATGCATGGAGGTGATGCTATCGCAGGCAAGCCACACATTAACCGTACTTACTTCAGCTTGCGAAAGCGCCTACACATCGCTGGGCTTTACAGCGGGTGAACTTCGGCCGATCATTTGCGCCGTTCCATCCACCCCACGAGAGTAACCATCATGAGCAAAAAGCCATCCAAGCATGGCCCCAACAAGGCCAAATCCATCATCGCCCAGCCACTGTTCCGCAGCCGTCAGGAACGCGCCGGCAAGGGCAAAGGCAGCTACCGCCGCGAAGCCTTCCAGTCTAATAGCTGGGAGGCTTCTTACTTTCTGGCTGCCTGAAGGCAAGCGCCCCTCTGACATGATAAGGTCTGCACCTGATTTGTAATCTCTGGACCTGTGCATGCCCTCTAGTCTTCCCCGTCGTTGGCACCTTCGCCAATTGATCGCTGCCTCCAGCCTCATTCTGCTAGTCGCCTGCGCGGAGAAACCGACCGCCGCCGACGCTCAACCACTGCCAAAGTTACAGACCGCCCCGGTGGTAGCGCCCGCTGTCGTGGCCCCGCTGGCGGTGGACAATCTTGATATCCAACCGACCCAGACCTTTGCCGAATGGCAGGCTGGCTTTCGCGTGCAAGCCCTGCAGGCCGGCATCACCGAAGCTGTGTTCGACAACGCTTTCGCCAACGTCACCCCTGATATGGCGGTCATCCGCGCCGACCGCAGCCAGCCGGAATTTTCCCGCCCCGTGTGGGAATACCTCGACGGCGCCCTCTCGCCGGTGCGCGTGCGTAATGGCCAGGCATTGTTGAACAAATACGCCGATATCCTGCAAAGCATCGAGCAACGTTATGGCGTCGACCGCCAGGCGCTGGTGTCGGTGTGGGGCATGGAAAGCAATTTCGGACAGTTCCAGGGCAATAACTCGGTGATTCGTTCGCTGGCGACCCTGGCCTATGAAGGCCGTCGCCCAGCATTCGCCCAGGCGCAACTGTTGGCAGCGCTGCAGATCATCCAGCACGGCGACATCCAGGCAGACCAGATGAAAGGGTCCTGGGCCGGCGCCATGGGCCAGACCCAATTTATCCCGACCACCTACAACACCCATGCCGTCGACTTCGATGGCGACGGTCGCCGCGACATCTGGAACAGCCCAGCGGACGCGCTCGCCTCCACCGCGCACTACCTGCAAAGCTCCGGCTGGCAGAAAGGCCAGCCATGGGGCTTCGAGGTGAAACAACTGCCGGCGAACTTCGATTACGCCCTGGCCGATGGCGGCATTCGCAAGACAGTCGCCGAATGGCTGAAACTTGGTATCCAACTGCCACCGGGCGCCAGCATGCCGCCCAACGCCGACCAGCTGTCAGCCGCCCTGCTGTTGCCGGCGGGCTACCGTGGCCCGGCGTTCCTGGTGCTGGATAACTTCCGCGCAATCCTCAGGTACAACAACTCGTCGTCCTACGCGCTGGCGGTTGGCCTGTTGTCGGAAAGGTTCGGTGGCGGTGGTGTAATTCGTGGTGACTGGCCGAAGGATGAGCTGCCGCTGAGTCGCTCCCAGCGTATCGACTTGCAGACAGCGCTGAGTGCCAACGGCTATGACGCGGGGAACCCGGACGGGATCATCGGCGCCAATACGCGCAAGGCGATTCGTGCGGCGCAGCAAGCGCTGCGCTGGCCGGCGGATGGGTATCCGACGGTGAAGCTGCTGGAATCGTTGCAGAACAGGTAGACCCCAGCCCCAACAGTTGGAATGCATTTCCCTGAGGGAGCTGGCTCGCCTGCGATGACTGCCTGGCAGGCGATATCAAACTCAGTCCTTGAAGACCACATCCTGCTCCAACACCACCCGCTGTTCCCCCGCCTCCAACCTAACCAACGCGCCCATCGGCAACGTCAGGTTCGGATCACAATGCCCACTGCGCCAGCCGGACAATACCGGAATGCACAGCGGTTCAAAGGTCTGCTTGAGCAGCCGCTCCAACGCATCCTTGTCCACACCCGCCACATCCCCCACCAGCACACCCGCAACCTGGGCCAGCTTGCCTGCCAGGCGCAGGTGCGTGAGCAGACGGTCGATGCGGTAGAGGGGCTCGTTGACGTCTTCGATAAACAGGATGATGCCCTCAGCATCCATCTCGTAGGGCGTGCCCATGACAGCCGCGATCATCGACAGATTGCCGCCCAGCAAACGCCCGCAGGCGACGCCCGGTTCAATCGTAGTCAGCGGGTAAGCCACCGGGTGTATCAACTGGCTACCAGCACTCAGTTGGCCGCGCAGCAGACTGAACAGCGAGGCTTCGGTGGGTTGTTGCTTATCGCCCAGCAGATCGGCATTGAGCATCGGCCCGTGGAAGGTCACGAAGCCGGCATATCGGCTGATCGCTAGGTGCAGAGCGGTGATGTCGCTATAACCTACGAACGGCTTGGGATGGGCGCGTAGCAGGTCGAAATCCAGGCTATCAAGCAGACGCGGCGTGCCGTAGCCGCCGCGCAGGCAGAAGATGGCGTCGATTTCAGGGTCGGCAAAGGCTTTATGGAGGTCGTTGAGGCGGACTTTATCGCTGCCGGCCAGGTAGCCGTCGCGCTCATAGACGCCAGGGAAGATTCGCAGGTCGTAACCGTGGGCGCGCATCCATTGGTCGGCCTTTTCGAAGTCCAGCGTGGCGGGGCCGGCGGGAGCGATCAGGGCGATGGTGCCTTCGGCTCGCAAGGCAGGTACGGCAATGCTCATCCACAACTCTCCTTGGCAGACGCGGAACGAAATGTGGGAGCGGGCTTGCTCGCGAAGGCGCAGTGTCAGTCAATAAATCAGGTGACTGAAAAACACCGCCTTCGCGAGCACGCCCGCTCCCACATTGGATCAGCGGTGTTGGCCAAATCTGTATTACGACACCAGGCTAGCCTTGACCAGCTTGGCCTGTTCGTCCGCATGGTATGACGAACGCACCAACGGCCCCGACGCAACGTTCTTGAAGCCCATCTTGTAACCTTCCTCGGCGAACCAGGCGAAGGTGTCCGGGTGCACGAAACGCTGCACCGGCAAGTGGCTGCGGGACGGTTGCAGGTACTGGCCCAGGGTCAGCATGTCGATATCGTGTTCGCGCATGCGCTGCATGACTTCGATCACTTCTTCGTCGGTCTCGCCCAGGCCCAGCATCAGGCCGGATTTGGTCGGAATGTGCGGCATCATTTGCTTGAATTTCTGCAGCAGGGTCAGCGACCACTGGTAGTCCGAACCCGGGCGCGCGGCCTTGTACAGGCGTGGCACGGTTTCCAGGTTGTGGTTGAACACATCCGGCGGCTCGGCAGCGGTGATTTCCAGCGCCACGTCCATACGGCCACGGTAGTCCGGCACCAGGGTTTCGAGCATGACGTTCGGCGACAACTTGCGGATTTCGCGGATGCAGTCGGCAAAGTGCTGGGCACCGCCGTCACGCAGGTCGTCGCGGTCAACCGAGGTGATCACCACGTACTTGAGCTTAAGGTCGGCAATGGCGATGGCCAGGCTTTCCGGCTCGTTGACGTCCAGTGGCTTCGGACGGCCGTGGCCCACGTCGCAGAACGGGCAACGACGGGTGCAGATGTCACCCATAATCATGAAGGTGGCGGTGCCGCCGGAGAAGCACTCGCCTAGGTTTGGGCAGGACGCTTCTTCGCACACGCTGTGCAGCTTGTGTTTGCGCAGCAGGGCCTTGATACGGTCGACTTCCGGCGAAACCGGGATGCGCACGCGGATCCAGTCAGGCTTCTTCGGCAGTTCGGTGGTCGGAATGATCTTCACCGGAATGCGTGCAACCTTCTCGGCGCCGCGCAGCTTGACGCCGGCTTCCACCTTGGCACGCGGGGCCGGGGCCGCACGGTCGGTAACGTCCACCGTCGGGATCATGGTTTGCACTGCATCAGTAGTCATAATCAGTCGATTCCGCCCGTGAGGGTCGTCTGCTCAGCATAGTCGAGGTGTTTGACGAGCTGCTCACGCAGCCGGGCACTTACCTCGGCAAATTTAATCGGTGTGGCGTGATCACTCAGTTGCGTCATCGCCAACCCGGCATAGCCACATGGGTTGATCCGCCGGAACGGGGCTAGGTCCATGTCCACGTTCAAGGCCAAGCCATGGAAGGAACAGCCGTGGCGAATCCGCAGCCCCAGGGAGGCGATTTTCGCGCCGTCCACATAAACACCCGGCGCATCCGGCTTGGCCGCGGCGGTCACGCCGTAACTGGCCAACAGCTCGATCAGGCAAGCCTCCATGCGGCTGACGAGGTCGCGCACGCCGAACCCTAGCTTGCGCACATCCAGCAACAGATAAGCGACAAGCTGACCGGGCCCATGGTAAGTCACTTGGCCACCTCGGTCGACCTGCACCACCGGAATATCCCCCGGCAGAAGCAAGTGCTCGGCCTTGCCGGCCTGGCCCTGGGTAAATACCGGCGGATGTTCCACCAGCCAGATTTCATCGGGGGCCGACGTGCCGCGCTCGTTAGTGAACCGCTGCATGGCGTGCCAGACGGGCGCGTAGTCCATCCGGCCGAGCTCGCGAAAGCCCAGGACCTGTGACATCACAACACCATGTGCACGAAGCCAGTGGCCCGCAGTTCACTGTTGATGTCGTAGAGCTGGTCTTGCCCCGTCGCAACGATGTGCAACTGGATCGTGGTGTATTTGCCTGTGGAGCTGGATCGCTCGTCCACACGCTCATCATTGATCGTGGCGTGCTTGCGCACGATCTCAAGGATCAAGTCTTTGCGGCCTACGCCGGTGTCGCTGATGATCTTGATGGGATAGTCCACCACCGGGAATTCGATCTTTGGCGCCTTTACTTCGGTATCGGTCATGGCGTAACGGCCTCGTAAGCGTAAGCCTTGGCGACAACAAAGCCCCGCGTCGGATCAACGCGGGGCTTTGCAGATGCACACTATCAGTTGAACAAGCCGTAGAAGAATAGACGGATGCTATCCCACACGCGGCGGAAGATACCACCCTCGTCGACGGCATCCAGGGCGATCAGGTCGGCGCTGTGCACCACCTTGTCGTCCAGCTTCACTTCGACTTTACCGATCACATCGCCCTTGGCGATTGGCGCAACCAATTGCGGGTTCATGGTCATGCTGGCAGCGAGCTTTTTCAGCTGGCCTTTAGGCATGGTCAGGGTCAGGTCTTCAGCCAGGCCGGCCTTGACTTGGGAGGTAGCGCCCTTCCAAACCGGCGCGGTCGCCAGTTCAGCACCCTTCTGGTAGAAGGTCTGGGTTTCGAAGAAGCGGAAACCGTAGGTCAGCAGTTTTTGCGTTTCGGCCGCACGGGCCTGCTCGCTGTTGGTGCCGAAGACCACGGCGATCAGGCGTTGGCCGTCACGTACAGCGGACGACACCATGCAGTAGCCGGCTTCTTCGGTGTGGCCGGTTTTCAGACCATCAACGGTCTTGTCGCGCCACAGCAGCAGGTTGCGGTTAGGTTGCTTGATGTTGTTCCAGTAGAACTCTTTCTGGGAGTAGATCGCGTAGTGCACCGGGTCGATACGAATGATCGCGCGCGCCAGGATTGCCATGTCGTGAGCCGACGAGTAGTGCTCTGGGTTCGGCAGACCGGTCGGGTTCATGAAGTGGCTGTTGGTCATGCCCAGGTCAGTCGCCGTCTTGTTCATCATGTCGGCGAACGCGTCTTCGCTGCCGGCGATGTGCTCGGCCAGGGCGACGCTGGCGTCGTTACCGGACTGGATGATGATGCCGTGCAGCAGGTCGCTTACAGTCACCTGCGAACCGACCTTGATGAACATCCGCGAGCCGCCGGTACGCCAGGCGTTTTCGCTGACGGTCACCGGATCGTTCTCGCCGATCTGGCCGCGACGGATTTCCAGGGTCGCGATGTAGGCGGTCATCAGTTTGGTCAGGCTGGCCGGTGGCAGGCGCTGGTCACCGTTGCTCTCGACCAGCACGTTGCCACTGGCAGCATCCATGAGAACCCAGGACTTGGCGGCCAGTTGCGGGGAAGCCGGCACCATTTCAACGGCCCAGGCGGCCGGGGTGATGATCAGCGAAAGAAGCAGGCACGTGCGTTTGGCTAAGGTGGTGATGTTCATCCGTCTCTCGAAATTGCTTATGGAAACTTGCCCTCGCGGGCAAAACTCATTCAGGCAGCCCGTTGCCAGACTGTCGCGTATTCGGTTGCCCGCTCACCCCTTGCCCCTGGGTTTTTATTGTCAAACGAGCCAACAACCACAGCTCTGACCCGCGCACGAGCCAGAACCATCAATTCTCTGTTATTCGGCGGTAACCACGCTGGGTTGCCCCAGGTTGGCCATGCGCACGCTGTTCTGCACTTGCGCGACTTCGCTCGGCGAGCCTATCGGCCCCATCCGCACGCGATGCAGGGTCTGCTGGTTACGCACGATGGAGCTGATAAAAACCGGCGCGTTGACCATCCCGCTCAGCTTGGACCTTAACAGTTCTGCCGCATCCGGGTTGGCGAAAGCGCCGACCTGCAGGTATTGCCCGCCCGCGACGGCAGCGCCTGGTGCTGCCCTGGGTACGACGACGGTGTCCGGAGCATGCTGCTGCGGCGGAGGCGTCCACTGCTCGACCTTGCCCGTTGAGGCGGTCACTTGCGGCTGCTGGGTTTGCGGCTCATTGAGCATCAGCGGCGCTGGCTTGCCGCGCTGGGCCCAATATTGCGCCGGGTCGATACCTTCAACCTTCACGCGCGCAGTACCGGTTTCGGCATAACCGAGTTTCTTCGCGGCAGCGTACGACAAGTCGATGATGCGGTCCGAATAGAACGGCCCGCGGTCGTTGACTCGCAGGATCACCGTGCGGTTGTTGTCCAGGTTGGTCACGCGTACGTAGCTGGGCAGCGGCAGGGTCTTGTGGGCCGCGCTCATGCCGTACAGGTCATACACTTCGCCGTTGGCGGTGTTCTGGCCATGGAATTTGGTGCCATACCAGGACGCTGTACCCGATTGGACGTACGTCTTGGATTCCTGCAGGGGGAAGTAGCTTTTGCCCAGCACGGTATAAGGGTTCGCCTTATACGGGCCGGTGTGCAGGGTCGGCGTGGCGTCCGGGATCTTCGACACGTCGACGTCCCACCACGGCGCGCCATCTTTGTGCGCGCGGTTGATGTCCAGGCCCGGCTGGGCACGGACAACCGTGCCCCCGGCCTTCTGCGCCGGACCACGACTGGTGGAACAACTGACGACCAGCAGGGACAACGCGGCGAACGCCACCAGCTTGAGCGGTTTATTGAACGGCGATGCCCGCATTACTTGTTGCCCCGTGCTTGGACCAGCATGTCTGACAGCTGATGCACGGCCATGGCGTACATCACACTGCGGTTATAACGCGTGATTGCGTAGAAATTCTTCAGGCCCATCCAGTATTCAGGGCCATTTTCGCCTTCAAGACGGAACGCCGTCACCGGCAGATCATCAGGCAGCGCATTCTGACTCGACCAGCCCAGCGCCCGCAACTCCCCGACCGTCTTGGCCGGCTCTATGCCTTGGGTCAGGCCTTCGTCGGCGCGATCCCCCGTGACATCGGCGCGGATCACCACCGGTTCGCCGCCGACCCAGCCATGACGCTTGAAGTAGCTGGCCACACTGCCGATGGCATCGTCCGGATTGCTCCAGATATTGATATGCCCATCACCGTCAAAGTCAACGGCATAGGCGCGGAAGCTGCTCGGCATGAACTGCGGCAAGCCCATCGCACCCGCGTAGGAACCCTTGAGGCTCAGCGGGTCGGCCTGCTCTTCGCGAGCCAGCAGCAGGAATTCGCGCAGCTCCTTGCGGAAGAAGTCGGCGCGCGGCGGGTAATCGAAGCCCAGGGTCGACAAGGCGTCGATCACCCGGTAACTGCCGGTATTGCGCCCGTAAAAGGTTTCGATGCCAATGATCGCGACAATGACCTGAGCTGGCACACCGTATTCCTGCTCGGCGCGGGCCAGTACTGCCTCATGCTGACGCCAGAAGTCCACACCCCGCGCCACGCGGGCGTCGGTGAGGAACATCGGGCGATACTCCTTCCACTGCTTCACGCGTTCGGCAGGGCGAGAAATGGCGTCGAGGATCGACTGTTTTTTCTGGGCTTCGCGGAACACGCCCATCAGTTGCTCACCGGCGAAACCATAGTCGCGGGTCATTTCACCGACAAACTCGGCGACCTGGGGTGAACCATCGTAGTCACCGGCCCGCGCCTCTTGCGTTGCGCCCAGCAGCCCAATCAGACCCATCCAGGACGCATGCCGAGTCGCCCAGCCGCGCATTACTTGCATTGACATCTTCACCTTATTCAAACCTGTGCGATCCATTTGCGATGCGTATGAATCGACATCAAAACCCCAAACGCTGACATCAATGTCACCAGCGAAGTTCCGCCGTAGCTAATGAACGGCAACGGCACCCCAACAACCGGCAACAGGCCACTGACCATACCGATGTTGACGAAAACGTAAACAAAAAAAGTCATGGTCAGTGCGCCGGCCAGCAATTTTCCGAACAACGTCTGCGCCTGCGCGGTGATCACCAGGCCGCGACCAATCAACAGCAAATAGATCAGGAGCAACGCGCAAATGCCCACCAGGCCAAACTCTTCGCCCAGTACCGCAATAATGAAGTCGGTGTGGCTCTCGGGCAAAAAGTCCAAGTGCGATTGGGTGCCCAGCAACCACCCCTTACCAAATACGCCGCCGGAACCGATGGCGGCCTTCGACTGGATGATGTTCCAGCCGGTGCCGAGCGGGTCGCTTTCAGGGTCGAGGAAGGTCAGGATTCGCTGCTTCTGGTAGTCATGCATAAAGAAGAACCACATGGCCACGGCCACGGGCACGGCGGCAGCCAGCACGCTGAGGATCCAGCGCCAGCGCAAACCGCCCATGAACAGCACAAAGGCACCGCCCGCCAGGATCAGCAGCGAGGTGCCGAGGTCGGGCTGGCGCACGATTAGCACAAACGGCACGCCAATCAGGATCAGGCTGATCCCCACATGTTTGAGCTGCGGCGGCAAGGTGCGCTTGGACAAGTACCAGGCGATGGTTGCCGGCATCAGAATCTTCATGAATTCCGACGGCTGGAAGCGAATCACCCCCGGAATGTTGATCCAGCGCGTCGCGCCCATGGCGTTGTGGCCCATCACGTCCACGACCACCAGCAGCAACACCCCGACGACGTAGCCCAGCGGCACCCAACGCGCCATGAACCGTGGCTCAAGCTGGGCGATCACGACCATCGACAACAGGCCCAGGCCGAACGACGACGCTTGCTTGATCAGCAGGTCCCAGTTCTTGCCGCTGGCCGAGTACAGGACGAACAGGCTGCCCGCTGCCAATGTCAGCAACAGGATCAGCAACGGGCCATCAATGTGAATGCGTTGCAGAAACGTCGCACGACGACGCATCACGTCCTCGCTGGAGAGGATGCGGTCAAATTTACTCTTCATGGGCCGTAACCTCGGTGCTTGACGGGGGGCCGCCATATTCGGGCTTGAGCCTGCCGTCGTCGGCCAACAGCCAGGCGTCCATGATCTGGCGCACCACCGGGGCCGCGACGCCGGAGCCGGATTCGCCGTTTTCGACCATCACCGCCACCACAATTTTCGGATCGTCGGCCGGCGCGAAGCCGACAAACAAGGCGTGGTCACGGTGGCGCTCCTGAACCTTGGAGCGGTCATATTTCTCGCCTTGCTTGATCGCCACTACTTGCGCGGTACCGCTCTTGCCGGCAATACGGTATTGCGCGCCAATCGCCGCTTTGCGCGCTGTACCGCGGGCACCGTGCATCACTTGCTGCATGCCATGGTTGACCTTGGTCCAGTCCGACGGGTCACGCAGCACAATGTCGGGGATCGGGTTGTCATCCACCGGTTTTTCGCCTTCGATGGTCCGGGCCAGGTGCGGACGGTTCCAGATGCCTTTGTTGGCCACCAGCGCCGTGGCCTGGGCCAACTGCAGCGGTGTGGCCTGCATGTAGCCCTGGCCGATGCCGAGGATCAGCGTCTCGCCCGGGAACCACGCCTGGCGGCGGGTCGCGCGCTTCCATTCGCGCGACGGCATCAAGCCTGGGGACTCTTCGAACATATCCAGGGAGACTTTTTGACCGAGGCCGAACTTGCGCATATAGGTGGATAGGCGATCAATCCCCAGCTTGTGGGCCAGGTCGTAAAAATAGGTGTCGTTGGAGCGCATGATCGCGGTGTCCAAGTCGACATAGCCGTCACCGGTGCGGTTCCAGTTACGGTATTTGTGATCGTAGTTGGGCAGCATGTAGTAGCCAGGGTCATAGACTCGGCTGGAGGCCGTGATCACGCCCGCGTCCAGACCCGCAATCGCCACCGCCGGCTTGATCGTCGAACCCGGCGGGTACAGGCCGCGCAATACGCGGTTGAACAGCGGCCGGTCAATGGAATCGCGCAACTCGGCGTAAGCCTTGAAGCTGATGCCGGTCACAAACAGGTTGGGGTCGAAGCTTGGTTGGCTGACCATCGCCAGCACTTCACCGGTCTTCGGGTCCAGCGCGACCACCGCGCCACGCCGACCGCCCAGGGCCATCTCGGCGGCTTCCTGCAACTTGATATCCAGGCTCAGGACGATGTCCTTGCCCGGCACCGGATCGGTGCGTTTGAGTACCCGAAGCACACGGCCGCGAGCGTTGGTCTCGACTTCTTCGTAACCCACCTGGCCGTGCAGTTCTGGCTCGTAGAAACGCTCGATGCCAGTCTTGCCGATATGGTGGGTGCCGCTGTAATTGACCGGGTCGAGGCTTTTCAGCTCTTTCTCGTTGATTCGCCCCATGTAGCCGACAGAGTGCGCAAAGTGCGGCCCATGCGGGTAGTGCCGCACCAACTGCGCCACCACTTCCACACCCGGCAGACGGAACTGGTTCACCGCGATCCGGGCGATCTGCTCTTCGGTCAGCTCAAACAGGATCGGCACCGGCTCGAATGGCCTGCGCCCCTGCTTCATGCGCTTTTCGAAGATCACGCGGTCTTCTGGGGTCAACTGCAGCACCTCGACGATCACATCAAGGATCTGCTGCCAATCACCGGAACGTTCGCGGGTCATGCTCAGGCTGAAGCTGGGCCGGTTATCCGCGACCACCACGCCATTGCGGTCGAAAATCAGCCCACGGGTCGGCGGAATCGGCTGCACATGCACCCGGTTGTTTTCCGACAGCGTGGAGTGATAGTCGTACTGGATCACCTGCAGGAAATACAGGCGCGCAATCAGCACCCCGATTAGCCCAACCACCATAAAAGCGCCGAACACGACCCGAGCGCGTACGAGACGTGCGTCTTTCTCGTGGTCCTTGATGCGGATCGGCTGGGTCATCGAAAGAGGCGCAGATTATTTGTGATAAGGGTGCCCGGACAGAACTGTCCAGGCGCGATACAGCTGCTCACCGATCAGAATCCGTACCAACGGGTGCGGCAGCGTCAACGCTGACAACGACCAACGCTGGTCCGCCCGCGCACAGACTTCCGGCGCCAGCCCTTCGGGGCCGCCCACCATGAAGTTGACCGTACGCGAATCCAGGCGCCAGCGATCCAGCTCCACCGCCAATTGCTCGGTGCTCCAGGGTTTGCCGTGCACTTCGAGAGTGACGATGCGCTCATTGGGGCCGACCTTGGCCAACATGGCTTCGCCTTCCTGACGGATAAAGCGCGCCACATCGGCATTCTTGCCCCGGGTATTCAGCGGTATTTCCACCAGTTCAAGCGACAGCTCAGCGGGCAGACGCTTGGCATACTCGTGCCAGCCTTCTTCCACCCACTTGGGCATGCGTGAACCGACAGCGATCAGACGCAGGCGCACAGCCGTTCCTTATTCCTGGTCTTTGTTCAGCTTGTCGAAGTGCGCGTGGCCCACTTCCGGGCTGTGGTGCTTGCCATCGGCGGCACGGCTCTGCTCGGCGCCTTTCCAAAGACGCTCCAGGTCGTAGAACTGGCGAGCGTTGGAGGTCATCATGTGCACGATCACGTCGTCCATGTCCAACAGCACCCAGTCGCTGTCGCCCTTGCCTTCTTCACCCAGCGGCTTGACGCCTTGGGCTTTGACGGCTTCGCGAACCTTGTCCAGCATCGCGCCGATCTGGCGGTTGGAGGTACCGGTGGCGATGATCATGTAGTCGGTGATGCTCTGCTTGTCGCGCACGTCCAGCACTTGGATGTCCTGGGCCTTAACGTCTTCCAGGGCCGCTACGGCGACTTTTACCAGCTCTTCGCCAGCCAGCTCAGGGCCAACGTGGGCTTCTACCGGCAGCGGGGCGCTTTTGAAGGTGCCTTTGCGCTTAACTTTGCTTACGTCTTTGTTCGTCATATAAAACTCGTTTTGCTCGTATGTACGGGCGCTCGCTGTACGACTGTGCGTACGCTCAAGCGCGCCTTTTCAGTTCGACGCACGGTAAAGCCCGTGCGCATCGATGTAGGCCAGGACCGCGTCAGGCACCAGGAAACGTACCGACTTCCCGCTGGCCAGCAGTTGACGGATCTGGGTGGCGGACACCGCAAGCGGGGTCTGCCAGACGAATGCAATATTCCCGTTCGGCCCGGTCAGGGCCAAGGGGTCACTTACCGACCGCGCGGCCAGCAGGTTGCGCAAGGCATCCGGCGGTTCGCTGTCGGCATCCGGGCGTTGCAAAACCAGGATGTGGCAATGCTGAAGGAGTTCCTCCCAGCGATGCCAAGAGGGCAGGCCGCAAAATGCGTCCCAGCCCAAAAGCAGAAACAACTGGTCATCTGCGGCCAGTTCAGCGCGCATCAGCTCCAGGGTGTCAACAGTGTAGGACGGTTTATCGCGCTTGAGCTCATGGTCGTCCACCACCAGCGGCGAGATACCTTCCACGGCCAGGCGCACCATTTCAAGGCGCTGCTGCGGCGACACCTGCGGCGTATCGCGATGCGGAGGCCGGGCGTTGGGCATCACCCGCAGCTCGTCCAGCGCAAGGGCATCCGCGACTTCCAGGGCACTGCGCAAGTGGCCGATGTGCACGGGGTCGAAGGTACCGCCGAGCAGCCCGATGCGTTTAGCCATCAAGTGCGCACATGACCGTCGCCGAACACCACGTACTTCTCGCTGGTCAGGCCTTCCAAGCCAACCGGGCCGCGTGCGTGGAGCTTGTCGGTGGAAATGCCGATCTCCGCCCCCAGGCCATACTCGAAACCATCGGCAAAACGCGTCGAGGCGTTGACGATCACCGAAGCGGAATCCACTTCGTTGAGGAAACGCCGGGCATCGCTGAAATGCTCGGAAACAATGGCGTCGGTGTGCTTGGAGCCATAGGTGTTGATGTGCTCGATGGCCTCATCCAGGTCGTCGACGATGCGGATCGACAGGATCGGCGCCGTGTACTCGGTGTACCAGTCTTGCTCGGTCGCTTCGATCACGTCCGCGCCGAGCAGCGCGCGGGTGCGCACACAACCACGCAGCTCCACGCCCTTGTCGCGGTAGATGGCAGCCAGCGGCGGCAGCACGCGATCGGCAATGCCGACGTGCACCAGCAGGGTTTCCATGGTGTTGCACGGGGCGTAGCGGTGAGTCTTGGCGTTGTCGGCGATGCGGATCGCCTTGTCGATGTCGGCAGCGATGTCGATGTATACGTGACACACGCCGTCCAAGTGCTTGATGACTGGCACCTTGGCATCGCGGCTGACGCGCTCGATCAGGCTCTTGCCGCCACGTGGCACGATCACGTCGACAAATTCCGGCATGGTGATCAGCGCACCTACGGCGGCGCGGTCGGTGGTTTCCACCACCTGCACCACTTCGGCGGGCAATTCGGCCACGGCCAGGCCCTGCTGAATACACGCTGCAATGGCGCGGTTCGAATTGATCGCCTCGGAACCGCCACGCAGGATGGTGGCGTTGCCGGACTTGAGGCACAGGCTCGCCGCGTCAATGGTAACGTTCGGACGCGACTCATAAATGATGCCGATCACGCCTAGCGGCACGCGCATCTTGCCGACCTGGATGCCGGACGGCAGGTAACGCATGTCGCGGATTTCGCCGATGGGGTCAGGCAGCTTGGCCACCTGACGCAAACCTTCGATCATGTCGTCGATACGTGCCGGGGTCAGCGCCAGGCGGTCCAGCAGGGCCGGCTCCAGGCCATTGGCGCGGCCGTTGGCCAGGTCCAGTTCGTTGGCAGTGGCGAGCTCGGAGCGCGAAGCATCCAGAGCGTCAGCGGCAGCCAACAGGGCACGGTTCTTCTGCGCAGTGCTCGCACGGGCGATCAACCGCGAGGCCTGACGGGCAGCGCGACCCAGGCGGGTCATGTAGTCAAGAACGGACTCAGTCATGGTCAGGGAGTCTTGGCATGGAGGAAAGCGGCAGATTATAGCTGTGACGCCGCCCGACTGACAGCGGTGAGGGGCGGATGGTCGAAATGAACTGTAAAAATCTGGGGTTCAGCGGTAATTAAGGTGGGAGTTGTTATGATTCCGTCACATTTAGCCGTATTCACCCTGACTGCCATGCCCAGCTCATCGCCCCTGCTCCCCGCCAGCGCCCTGCCCGACAGCTTCTTCGACCGCGATGCGCAAACGCTTGCGCAAGCATTACTCGGAAAAGTCATCCGCCATCGCGTCGGCGAAACCTGGCTTTCTGCACGAATTATTGAAACCGAAGCCTATTACGTGGCCGAAAAAGGCAGTCACGCTTCATTGGGCTACACAGAAAAGCGTAAGGCTTTGTTTCTGGATGGCGGTCATATCTACATGTACTACGCCCGTGGTGGCGATTCCCTGAACTTCAGCGCTCATGGGCCGGGTAATGCCGTGTTGATCAAATCGGCGTATCCGTGGGTCGACGCGTTGTCCGGCCCCGAAAGCCTGGCGCAGATGCTGTTGAACAATCCAAATGCCGATGGCAGCCCGCGTGCCGCTCAAAAGCTGTGCGCAGGCCAGACGTTGCTTTGCAAAGCCTTGAGGTTGAAGGTGCCGATGTGGGATGCCAAGCGCTTCGATCAGCAATTGCTCTACGTTGAGGATGTGGGCCAGGCGCCGAGTCAGATCATCCAAACCACCCGCCTGGGCATTCCCAGCGGCCGGGATGAACACTTGATGTACCGCTTTGTGGATGCTGGCTATGCGCCTTATTGCACACGGAACCCGCTGCGCCGTGGCCAGGTCGAAGGGCGCGATTATTTTTTGATTTGATTAGTAGAGGCCGCTGTTGCTGCTGAAAATTGATATCTGCAGCGCGGCAGATTCCATGTGGGAGCGGGCTTGCTCGCTCCCACAGTTGATGTGCGGCGAGTCCGGATATGAATTTGCAAGGCAGTGGCCGAATAAATGGAGTGGATTGTATGGGCCAATGGCTCGATAGCATTACCGGCTGGTTGACCCTCAACCCCGAATGGCTGGCGGTGGCGGTGTTTATCGTCGCCTGCGTGGAGTGCTTGGCCATCGCCGGGTTGATCGTGCCTGGCACGGTATTGTTGTTTGCTATTGCCGCACTCGCCGGCAGCGGCGCACTGTCCCTGAGTGAAACCTTGCTGATGGGCTTTCTGGGCGGTCTGCTCGGTGACGGGGCTTCCTATTTTGTGGGTCGACATTTCCACCAGAACATCAGGCGTTTGCCCGGCTTGCGTCACCATCCTGAATGGATGAACGGCGCTGAAACCTACTTCCACAAGTACGGCATTGCCAGCCTCCTGGTCGGACGCTTCATCGGCCCGCTGCGCCCTATGCTGCCGATGGTGGCGGGCATGTGCGACATGCCATTTCCGCGCTTTGCGGTGGTGAGCGTCGTGGCGGCAGCGGGCTGGTCGGTGGCCTATCTGCTGCCGGGCTGGGCGACCGGCGCCGCCTTCCGCTTGCCTCTGCCCGAGGGGTTCTGGCCCGAGGCCGCAGTGGTCGCAGGATGCCTGGCCGTCCTGATCGGGCTGAGCGTGAACAGCAGCTTGCGCGGCCATCGTCGCGCTACCTTGTGGATGGGTTGCGCGAGCCTGGTGCTGTTGATCGCGCTGTTTATCGGCTACCACGCTCTGGACAACTTCGACCATGGCCTGACCGCCCTGGTGCAGGAACATCGCAGCACTTGGTTGGATGAAGTGATGGTGCGCATCACCCAACTGGGTGAATTCAAGAAGATGTTTTTCGCCAGCGCCGTGTTCACCGGCCTGCTGCTATTGGCACGCCAATGGCGCCATGCGGTGTTTGTCGGCGTAACGCTGGCGGGCGCTGCGGTGATCAACACCGGGACCAAGCTGTTTTTCGCTCGCGGACGGCCGGAAATCCTTACAGACCCTTTGACCAGCTTCAGCATGCCCAGCGGCCACGCGTCCGGCGCTTTCGCGTTTTTCCTGGCCCTGGCGATCCTGGCCGGTCGCGGGCAACCCACACGGCTGCGCCTGACGTGGATGCTGCTGGGCTGCATTCCGGCTGCATTTATCGCGCTGTCGCGGGTCTACCTCGGCGCCCATTGGCCCACGGACATCCTGGCCGGCACACTGCTGGCGATGACGGTGTGTGCGTTCAGCCTGGGCATCAGCCAGTACCGAAGCCCGCTGCCCGCCATGTCACAAAAAACCTGGTGGCTGTTGTTGCCGGCGCTGATTGCGGTGCTGAGCTTCATCGCACTCACCGGCACGCCGCATGCTCTGCTGCGCTACGCCTATTAAGTGAACAGCTCCCCCTGCAATTCATCGAGCAGCATCTGGATCGCATCCAGGCGCTGCTGCGGGTCGTCGAGTTGCAGCAGGTCGACCTTGTCGGCTTCGGTGAAGGGCAGCAGGTACGCCAACTGATTGCCCAAGGCTTGCTGTCCGTCGGCGTGCGCATCCATGTCCAGCGAAGCAACCATGGGGTGCTCGGCCAACGCCTGCAGCAGCGCCAGCAGGTCGGCGTCCTCTTCTTCCAGCGGTTGGTCAGGCAGTTCTTCGAGCCATTGCACGTCGGCCACCAGCAATTGGTCCCTCTGCACGCCCGCATCCCGCACGCGGAACCTGCGACCCGAATCCCCAGCAGGCCGTTGTCCTGTTGTTTGAAGTCGCGAATCAGCGCTTCACAGCCGATCAGCGCGTAGCCGTCCGGGGCCATGCCCACTTCCCTGCCGTCGAGGATGCACACCACGCCGAAGCTTTCGCCCTTTTTCATGCAGCGGCTGATCATGTCCAGGTAGCGCGCCTCGAACAGTTGCAGGTCGAGGGTGCAGCCAGGGAACAGCACGGTATTTAGCGGGAACAGCGCCAGACTCATAAAAGGTTTCCTTAACCCCGATTTAAACGATCACCGACACAGCCAGCGGCAGCAGCACCGCCGTAGCTACGCCCATCAGACTCATGGCCAGCGCCGCAAAGGCGCCGCACTCTTCGCTTTCCTGCAGGGCCACCGAGGTGCCGACAGCGTGGGCGGTCATGCCCAGGGCCATGCCTCGCGCTTCGGGGCTGTACACGCCCAAGCGTGAAAGCAGTGACGGGCCGACCATCGCCCCCACCACCCCGGTGATCAGCACAAACACCGCCGCCAACGCTGCCACGCCGCCGATCTGCTCGGCCACCAGCATGGCAATCGGCGAGGTCACCGACTTGGGCGCCATGGTCATCAACATCATGTGCTCGGCGCCAAACCACCAGCCCAGCAGCACACACAGGCCGGTGGCCAACACCCCGCCTACCACCAGCGTAGTAAAAATCGGCCAGAACAATTGGCGAATCCGTCGCAGGTTCAAATACAGCGGCACGGCCAGCGCCACCGTCGCCGGGCCGAGCAGGATGCCCATGATCTCGGTGCTCTTGCGGTATTCGGCGTAGCTCAGGCCACAGGAGAGCAACACGCCGATCACCAACAGCATGGAGACCAGCACCGGTTGCAGGAACACCCAACGGGCCTTCTCGAACCCTGCCAACACCAGTTGATAGGCACCGAGGGTGATACCAATGCCGAACAAGGGGTGATGAATCACCGCCGTCCACGCGCCCTGCCAGTCGAAGGTCATTGATCCTTCTCCTTGCGCTTGACCATGTGTTGCATCAGCACACCGACAAACGCCATGGCGATCACCAGCGACAGCACCAGCGCGCCGACAATCGCCCAGAAATCAGCGGCAATGTCCTTGGCGTACACCATTACCCCCACCGCCGGCGGCACCAACAGTAACGGCAGGTAACGCAACAGGCTGCTGGCCGCCAGGCTCAGGGGCTCGCCGACTTCGCCGCGCCACACCAGGTAACCCAGCATCAGCAACAGGCCGATGATCGGCCCCGGCAGCACCGGCAGCAGCAAATGATTGAGTGCCGTGCCGATCAATTGAAACAGCACCAGCCATGTCAGACCGCGTAACAGCATCCGTTTTCTCCCCCTCAAAACGTGTCGGCATTATAAGCATGCCCGCCGTATGCTCAGGCATTCGCCAAAAGCATGGTGGGTTGACCCGACCTGTTGCCCATGATGATCTACATTGAAGTTCGCCCACTGATAAAAACCGATGAACCAAGGAGAGACGCAATGCCTTATATACCCGTAGCGCAGCTCAACGATTATGTCGGCAAGGAACTGGGACGTTCCGAATGGCTCACCATCGACCAGGCGCGCATCAACCTGTTCGCAGAGGCCACAGGCGATCATCAGTTCATCCACGTCGACCCGGTCAAGGCCGCGCAAACACCGTTCGGCAGCACCATCGCCCACGGCTTCCTGTCGTTGTCGCTGATGCCCAAGCTGATGGAAGACATCCTGATCATGCCTGAAGGCCTGAAGATGGCCGTCAACTATGGCCTGGACAGCGTGCGCTTTATCCAGCCGGTAAAGGTTGATTCCAAGGTGCGGCTGAACGTGACCCTGACCGACGTCACCGAGAAAAAGCCTGGTCAATGGCTGTTCAAGGCCACCGCCACCCTGGAAATCGAAGGCCAGGAAAAACCCGCCTACATTGCCGAGTCGCTGTCACTCTGCTTCGTGTAAGCCTTGCCTGTGGTGAGGGGTAAAACCTCACCACTGTGTATGTAAATTTATGTATGAAACTCGCGGCTGCGGCATACTCGGCGCTCAATTACCCGGATCCCGCTATGCGCCCCCTCGCTCCCCTTGCCCTTGCCCTGTTGCTCACCGCTTGCGGAGACGGCGAATCGCTGTTGCCGCCCGATGCGCGCCTGCCCGACGGCGGCCGTTACCGGGGCGATGTGGTCAATGGCTTGCTGCAAGGCCAGGGCCGTGTGGACTACCCCAATGGCAGCTGGTACGCCGGCCAGTTCGACAAAGGTCAATGGCACGGCCAGGGCGAATGGCATGGCAGCAATGGCGAAGTCTATAAAGGTCAGTTCAAACAGGGCCTGTTCGACGGCCAGGGCAGCCTGACCACGGCGGGCAGTCACTATGTGGGCGGTTTCAAGAACGGGCGACGCAACGGCGAAGGCACCCTCAAAGAGGGGCAGATGACCTATCGCGGTGAATTCAAGAACGACCAGTATTCCGGCCTCGGCCGCCTGGAACTGGCCGACGGCAGCCAGTACCAGGGCCAGTTCGCCCACGGCAAGCCGAATGGCGAAGGCCAGCGCAACGATGACAGTGGCAACCAGTTCAGCGGCCATTTCGTCGATGGCCAACTGGAAGACAACGGCACGTTCAACAGCGCCGACGGCGACATCTATGTCGGCCAGTTCAAACAGAACCAGCTCAACGGCAAAGGCCGCTATGAGAACGCCGACGGCGACGTGTGGATCGGCCAGTTCAAGGAAGGCGCGCTCAGCGGCAAAGGCGAGTTGATTGGCGTCGATGGTAGCCACTACGTGGGTCAGTTCAGCGATTGGCGCTTTACCGGTGAAGGCCGCCTGAACCTCACCGACGGCAGCTTCTATATCGGCGGCTTCGACAGCGACAGCTACCAAGGCAAAGGCACCCTCGTCCTCACCGATGGCACCGTACAGGCCGGCACGTGGGTCAATGGCCTGCGTGTGCGTGATGCCGACGGCAAATTATTGCCCGACCCACTGGAAATCGGCGTGCTGGCCCAGGGCCGCCTGCTGGATACCGCCCTCGCCGAAGTGCCCGCCTCCACCCCCGCCGTGGAGCTGTACACCCTCGCCGTGGCCGGTGACGGCAAACAGAGCGTGTTCCTGCGCGAGGCCGATTACGTCAGCAACCTGCTCGCAACGCGTTTCGGCGCGCGCGGGCAGATTCGCCTGGTCAATCACCGCGACCACATCGCCGACCGCCCCCTGGCCACCCGCGAAAGCCTGCGTCGCGCCGTGCAAACCCTGGCCGAACGCACCGGCCCGGAAGACTTGGTGTTTATTTACATGACCAGCCACGGCACCCACGAACACGAACTGGTGCTGGACCAACCGCGCATGGAACTGGCGGACCTGCCTGCCGATGAGCTGGCCGCCGTGATGGCGCCGTTGAAGAACCGCGACAAGATCGTGGTGATTTCCGCCTGCTATTCCGGCGGCTTCATCCCGGCACTCAAAGATGAGCGCACGCTGATCATGACCGCCTCGCGGGCCGACCGTGTGTCCTTCGGTTGTTCCGAGGAAGCCGACTTCACCTACTTCGGCGACGCCCTCTTCGCCCAAGCCTTCAACCAGACCGACGACCTGCAGCAAGCCTTCAAGCTGGCGCAACTGCATGTGGCCGAGCGCGAGCAGGCGGACAGCTTCGAAGCCTCCGAACCGCAGATATGGGCCCCCAAGGGCGTCATCGCCCATTGGCACTTATTACGCAAACAGCAGGCACGAAAGGCGCTCGAAAGCGTCTCAATGAATAGCAAGGAAGCCAAAGGCAACTAAGCTGTAACGTGTAACGAGGGGGAAACACCATGTACCTGACTCCGCAGCATATCTTGCTCGCTGGCGCCTCCGGCCTCGCCGGCGAACACCTGCTCGACCGCCTGCTCAACGAACCCACCGTGACCCGCGTGCTGGCACCCAGCCGCAAGCCACTGGCCGAACACCCGCACCTGGAAAACCCGGTGGGCGACCCGGCGGTGCTCCTGCCGAAACTGAGCGGCCAGGTGGATATCGCCTTTTGCTGCCTGGGCACGACCATCAAACAGGCGGGCTCCGAAGACGCCTTCCGCGCGGTCGACCTGGACATGGTGGTGGCTTTCGCCAAACGTGCGCGGGAACTGGGCGCGCGACACCTGATCGTGGTCAGCGCGATTGGCGCCGACCCGAAGTCCTCGATCTTCTACAACCGCGTCAAAGGCGAAATGGAGGAAGAGTTGAAGGCTCAGGATTGGCCACAACTGACCATCGTGCGACCGTCGCTGTTACTCGGGGAAAGGCTGGAGCCGCGCTTGGCCGAACAGTTGGCAGGGCCGTTGTCGCGATTGATTCCTGGGAAATACCGCGGCATTGAAGTGTGCGAACTGGCCCGCGCCATGTGGCGCCTGGCCCTGGAAGAGCAGGATGGGGTGCGGGTGGTGGAGTCGGATGAGTTGCGCAAGCTGGGCAAGTAAACCGATTTAATTATCTGGCAGAGATTCAAATGTGGGAGCGGCGGTTCGACGCTCCCACGTTGGTTTTGTGCTGCCTTCCAGATAGGGTTAGAGGCCACCGGTAGCGTTGAAGCCAACCCCAAGTACCGTCAACACCGACAGCGGCAACAACAGCGTATCGAGCAACGCACTCGCCGGAAGATCCACACCGGGATAGCTCGGCGCCTCGGCACCAAACCTATCCTTGGCGCAACACCCCCCATTCATCGCATACAGATCCAGGCGCGTACCGGCATACACCACCGGCGCGCCTGGCTTTGCCGCATCCAGCGTGCGCGCAGTGGCGCAGCCCGTCAGATGCAACGCCAGTACGATCAGCAGCGCCTTATTCATCACTGCTCAAATGATGCTCGCCCCAACGCGGCAGCATGTCCTGAGGGATATTCAGCAGGTTGAGAATCCGCGCCACCACAAAATCCACCAAGTCATCGATGGTCTGCGGCTGGTGATAAAAACCGGGCGAGGCCGGCAAAATCGTCACGCCCATGTTCGACAACTTGAGCATGTGCTCCAGGTGAATGCTCGAATACGGCGCTTCACGGGGCACCAGGATCAACTGCCGGCGCTCCTTCAACGTCACGTCTGCTGCGCGTTCGATCAAGTTGTTGCAGGCACCCGTGGCGATTGCCGACAGGGTGCCCGTGGAACACGGCACCACCACCATGGCCGCCGGCGCGCCGGAGCCGGAGGCCACGGGCGACATCCAGTCCTCTTTACCGTAAACCTTGATCTGCCCCGCCGCCGCACCGGTGTACTCAGTGAGGAAGGCCTGCATCATCTGCACCTTGGGCGGCAGCGCCACATCGGTCTCGGTGGCCAGCACCAACTGCGCGGCCTTGGAGATCAGGAAGTGCACCTCACGGTCTTCGCGCACCAGGCAGTCCAGCAGGCGCAAACCATAGGGCGCGCCGGACGCACCGGTCATCGCCAGGGTGACGCGCTCTGGGCCGCTCATTTCAGCGCCTCGGCCAGCTTGCCGTGCAGGCCACCGAAGCCGCCGTTGCTCATGACCACCACATGCGTGCCCGGTTTGGCCTGTTGCTTGACGTGCTCAATGATGCCTTCGATGGAGTCACACACGGTTGAGGGCACCGTGCACAGCGCGGCAATCGCCGGCAGGTCCCAGCCAAGGTTGGCCGGCGCGTACCAGACGGCCTCGTCGGCGTCGTTGACGCTTTCCGGCAGGCCATCGCGGTGTGCGCCAAGCTTCATGGAGTTGGAACGCGGCTCGATAATCGCAATGATCGGCGCGTCACCGACACGCTTGCGCAGGCCGTCCAAGGTAGTAGCAATGGCCGTTGGGTGGTGGGCAAAGTCGTCGTAGATGGTAATCCCATTCACGTCGGCGACTTTTTCCATACGGCGCTTCACGCTTTTGAAAGCACTCAACGCGGCAATGCCCATGGAAGGCACCACGCCCACATGCCGCGCGGCAGCGAGGGTAACCAAGGCGTTGGCGACGTTGTGCTGGCCGGTCATGTCCCAATCGACAATGCCCTGGGGTTTGCCTTCGAACAGCACTTCAAATCGGGAACCGTCTTCGCTGAGCAGCTTGACCTGCCACTGCCCGCCCGCGCCGGTGGTTTGCACCGGGGTCCAGCAGCCCATCTCGATCACACGCTGCAGCGCCGGCTCGGTGGTTGGGTGGATCACCAGGCCTTCGCTCGCAATGGTGCGCACCAAATGGTGGAACTGACGCTCGATGGCCGGCAGATCAGGAAAGATGTCAGCGTGATCGAACTCCAGGTTATTCAGGATCGCCGTGCGCGGGCGGTAGTGAACGAACTTGGAGCGTTTGTCGAAGAACGCACTGTCGTATTCATCGGCCTCGATCACGAAGAACGGCGTATCGCCCAGGCGCGCCGACACCGAGAAGTTCTGCGGCACGCCGCCGATCAGGAACCCCGGGCTCATGCCCGCATGCTCCAGCACCCAGGCCAGCATGCTGCTGGTGGTGGTTTTGCCGTGGGTGCCGGCAACCGCGAGCACCCAACGGCCTTGCAGCACATGGTCCGCCAGCCATTGCGGACCAGACACATAGGGCAAACCTTTATTGAGTACGTATTCGACCGCCGGGTTGCCACGGGACATCGCGTTGCCGATCACCACCAGGTCCGGGACCGTGTCGAATTGCGACGGGTCGTAGCCTTGAGTCAGCTCGATGCCCTGGGCCTCGAGTTGCGTGCTCATGGGTGGGTAAACGTTGGCATCGGAGCCTGTCACGTGATGGCCCAGCTCTTTGGCCAGTACTGCCATCGAGCCCATGAACGTGCCGCAAATACCGAGAATATGAATGTGCATAGTCGACCTCGTAAAACATCGAGGCAGGTTAGCGCAGAGGGGCGAAAATCGCACCTTTTAGCTGAGGGTGTGACGCGCGATGCCGTGCCGGCGCAGCTTTCTATACAGCGTGTTGCGGCTCACGCCCAACTGCTCTGCCGTGTGCGTCATGTGCCAGCGCTGTTGCTGCAACGCCGTGAGCAGTGCGAGGCGTTCGGCGTCTTCCAGTGGCGATTCCACAAGCTTGGCCTGCGCGGCTGCCACGGGACGGGCCTGGCGAATCTGCGCGGGCAAATCGTCAAGGCCAACACGCCCCTCGTCGCACAACGCCACCAGCGTGCGCAATACCGTGCGCAGTTGGCGCACGTTTCCCGGCCAGGCGAAAGCCAACAGCGCCCCACGCGCCGCCGGGTCGAGCGATACGGCCTCACCGTTGGCTTCCTGTGCCAGCAGAAATTCGAGCAACTGGGATTTGTCACTGCGCTCGCGCAAAGGCGGCAACCCAACTTCCAGGCCATTGAGCCGGTAGTACAAGTCCTCGCGAAAACTGCCTTCCTGCACACGTTCCAGAAGATTGCGGTGGGTTGCGCTGATAATTCTGACGTTCACCGCCTGGGGCTCACCGCCGAGCGGCACCACCAGCCGATCCTCCAGCACCCTTAATAGACGGGTTTGCAGCGCCAGAGGCATATCGCCGATTTCATCCAGGAACAACGTGCCGCCGTCGGCTTGCTGCAGCTTGCCTTGCATGCCCTCTTTGCGCGCGCCGGTAAAGCTGCCGCCGCGATAGCCGAACAGCTCGCTTTCAATCAGGCTCTCCGGAATCGCCGCGCAGTTGAGCGCAACAAACGCCTTGTCGGCACGCTGGCTGGCCAGGTGCACAGCCTTGGCGAAGGCCTCTTTGCCGGAGCCGGTTTCGCCATTGATCAGTAACGGCACATCGCGCTCGAACACACGCAGCGCCTTGCTGAAACCCAGTTGCAGCGCCGGGTCGCCCAGGCAGATACCGGGCAGGTGCGGCCGCGCCACCACACCAGGTTTGGCAACGGGCGCCGGCGCGCTGCGCGTCTGGCCACGCAACGCCGCGAATAAATGCCGACCATCACGGGTACGCAACGGCCAACTGGCGGTGGCATTCGCGCTGGCGCGACCGAGCAACTGATCCAGGGAGCACTCGAAAAACGCCTCCACCGGCTGCCCAAGCAAATGGCCACGCAGTTGCCCCAACAGGTTCAGTGCACTCTGGTTGACCGCACAAATCCGCCCCTCGCCATCGAACGCCAGCAGGCCTTCGCTGAACAACCCTACCGACTCCGCCTGCAAGTGGAAGCGCAGCAGCCAGTGGTGTTCAAAGTGACGCAGGAAGTAGCAACTCTCGATCATCTTCGCCGACAGGTTCACCAGTGCCATGGTGTGGAACTGGCTCTGGCGCGACACTGCTTCCCGCGCCGACGACACATCCAGCACGGCCAGCAGGTCGCCGTGGGGGTCGAACACCGGGCTCGCCGAACAGGTCAGGCCCGTGTGACGGCCACGAAAATGCTCATCGCGATGAATGGTCAGGGACTGGCGCTCAACCAGGCAGGTGCCGATGCCGTTGGTGCCTTCGCAGGCTTCGCTCCAATCAGCGCCCAGCCAGAGCCCGGCGCGCTCGAAGATCTTGCGCTCGGACGGCGCAGTGACGCAGTTGAGGATCACCCCGCGCGCGTCAGTCAATAACACCGCATGCCCGGCACCGGAGAGTTGCTGATGCAGGCTGTTCATCTCGCTGCCGGCGATGTGCAGCACCTGCTGCAGGCGCTCGCGGCTTTCCAGCAAGCGACCATGTTCAAGCACAGTGGGTGCAATGGTTTGCGCAGGGTCAAGGTGGTAGTCCTCCAGGCAACGCAGCCAGGAGCGAGCGATGGAAGGATCGCTGGACGGGTCGCGGCCATGCGCCACGGTCAGAACCTGTTGGGCATGGCGACTGAATTGATCGTTTTGCATTTCTTATTATTCTCCCTGCGTGAGAACGCCCAGCATCCCCCAGCCATCCAGGCATTGCAATCCCGGGTCGACCCACCGGTCACAGGCTGTACCGCTTGTAGCACAAACTGTCACATGACCTGTATCAGCCCTGCCACAGCAACGCCTTGCAATAATGCACAACCCCTTGATTTACCTGGCGTACAAAGCGGT
The DNA here is from genome assembly GCF_963970835.1 of Pseudomonas sp. EA_15y_Pfl1_P101. Taxonomy (NCBI): domain Bacteria; kingdom Pseudomonadati; phylum Pseudomonadota; class Gammaproteobacteria; order Pseudomonadales; family Pseudomonadaceae; genus Pseudomonas; species Pseudomonas sp. EA_15y_Pfl1_P101. The sequence goes on from NZ_CAXAPA010000008.1 coordinate 222,684, forward strand.
GGCCCAACCTTTGCTCTACGCTTTATTACGCGCTTGCTGCGCTGCACTCCGAATAAACATAAAAGCCAGGAGATACCCACCATGCGTTATGCACACCCCGGTACTGAAGGCGCCGTCGTTTCGTTCAAGGCCAAGTACGGCAACTACATCGGTGGCGAATTTGTTGCGCCGGTCGACGGCAACTATTTCACCAACATCTCGCCGGTCAACGGCAAGCCTATCGCCGAATTCCCGCGTTCCACTGCCAAAGACATCGATAAAGCACTGGACGCCGCCCACGCTGCCGCCGACGCCTGGGGCAAGACCTCGGCCCAAGACCGCTCGCTGGTCCTGCTGAAAATCGCCGACCGCATCGAACAGAACCTCGAACTGCTGGCCATCACCGAAACCTGGGACAACGGCAAGGCCGTGCGTGAAACCCTGAACGCCGACATCCCGCTGGCCGCCGACCACTTCCGTTACTTCGCCGGCTGCATCCGCGCCCAGGAAGGCTCCAGCGCCGAGATCAACGAACACACGGCGTCCTACCACTTCCATGAGCCGCTGGGCGTGGTCGGCCAGATCATCCCGTGGAACTTCCCGCTGCTGATGGCCGCGTGGAAACTCGCCCCGGCCCTGGCCGCCGGCAACTGCGTGGTGCTCAAGCCTGCCGAGCAAACCCCGCTGGGCATCAGCGTGCTGATGGAATTGATCGGCGACCTGCTGCCACCGGGCGTGCTGAACGTGGTGCACGGTTTCGGTAAAGAAGCCGGTGAAGCCCTGGCCACCAGCAAACGCATTGCCAAGATTGCCTTCACTGGCTCTACGCCTGTGGGCTCGCACATCATGAAATGTGCTGCGGAGAACATCATTCCGTCGACTGTTGAGCTGGGCGGCAAGTCGCCGAACATCTTCTTTGCCGACATCATGAAAGCCGAGCCTTCCTTTATTGAAAAGGCCGCTGAAGGCCTGGTGCTGGCGTTCTTCAACCAGGGCGAAGTGTGCACCTGCCCATCCCGCGCGCTGGTGGAAGAGTCGATCTACGACGACTTCATGAAAGTGGTCATGAAGAAAGTCGAGCAGATCAAACGCGGCGACCCGCTCGACACTGACACCATGGTCGGCGCCCAGGCGTCCGAGCAGCAGTTCGACAAGATCCTGTCCTACCTGGAAATCGCCAAGGGCGAAGGCGCGCAACTGCTGACGGGCGGCAAAGTCGAGAAGCTCGAAGGTGATATGGCTGGCGGTTATTACATCCAGCCGACCCTGCTCAAGGGCACCAACGAAATGCGTGTGTTCCAGGAAGAAATCTTCGGGCCGGTGGTGAGCATCACCACCTTCAAGGACGAAGCCGAAGCCCTGGCGATTGCCAACGACACCGAGTTCGGCCTGGGTGCCGGCGTGTGGACCCGCGACATCAACCGCGCCTACCGCATGGGCCGCGCGATCAAGGCGGGCCGCGTGTGGACCAACTGCTACCACCTGTACCCGGCGCATGCGGCGTTCGGCGGTTACAAGAAGTCCGGCGTGGGGCGTGAGACGCACAAGATGATGTTGGATCATTATCAGCAGACTAAAAACCTGCTGGTGAGTTACGACATTAATCCACTTGGCTTCTTCTAACTTAGCCTTCTAGCAGGCGACCCGCTCTCAACTTGAAATGCGATCAAGTGTGGGAGCTGGCTTGCCAGCGCCCACACTTGAACTTCGCAAGTAGCGGCTACCTCATTCGGCACAAAGAGGCCGGGTTAAAAACAATAACAACGAAAGGTACTTCTTATGCCTAGCGAACCCACTGGATCCTCCGTCGACTTCGAAAAAGTCGGCACCGACTACTTCCAACAACGCGAACTTAAAAAAGGCGCCGCCGGCTGGGTGCTGCTGGTCGGCCTCGGCGTTGCCTATGTCATCTCCGGCGACTATGCCGGCTGGAACTTCGGCCTGGCCCAGGGTGGCTGGGGCGGGATGTTCCTGGCCACCTTGCTGATGGCCACCATGTACCTGTGCATGTGCTTTTCCCTGGCCGAACTGTCTTCGATGATCCCTACCGCCGGCGGTGGCTACGGCTTTGCCCGCAGCGCCTTTGGCCCTTGGGGCGGGTTCCTCACGGGCACCGCGATCCTGATCGAATACGCCATCGCCCCCGCCGCCATTGCGGTATTTATCGGCGCGTATTGCGAGTCGCTATTCGGCATCGGCGGTTGGATGATTTACCTGGCGTTCTACATCATCTTTATCGGCATCCACATCTTTGGTGTCGGTGAAGCCCTGAAGCTGATGTTTGTAATTACTGCCGTCGCCGCGATTGCCCTGGGCGTATTTCTGGTGGCCATGGTGCCGCACTTCAACGTCGCCAACCTGCTGGATGTCCCGGTAACCGAAGCCAAAGGCGCCAGCACCTTCCTGCCATTCGGCTATGTGGGTGTGTGGGCGGCAATTCCCTATGCCATCTGGTTTTTCCTCGCGGTCGAGGGCGTGCCGCTGGCCGCCGAAGAAACCAAAAACCCGAAACGCGACCTGCCGCGCGGCCTGATCGGCGCCATTGTGGTGCTGACCAGTTTTGCCCTGCTGATCCTGGTGATCGCACCGGGCGGCGCCGGCACTTACGCGCTGATCAAGTCCGGCAACCCGCTGGTTGAAGCGCTGGCCTTGGCCTACGGCGGCTCCACGTGGATGGGCAGCTTCGTCAACCTGGTTGGCCTGGCCGGTCTGATCGCGAGCTTTTTCTCGATCATCTATGCCTATTCGCGGCAGATCTTCGCCTTGTCCCGCGCTGGTTACCTGCCACGCAAACTGTCCCAGACCAACAAAAGCAAGGCGCCGGTGCTGGCACTGGTGATCCCTGGCATCATCGGTTTTGGCTTGTCGCTGACCGGCCAGGGGGATTTGCTCATCCTGGTGGCGGTGTTTGGCGCGACGATTTCCTACGTGCTGATGATGGCCGCGCACATCACCCTGCGCATCCGTCGCCCCAAAATGGACCGTCCGTACCGCACGCCGGGTGGCATCTTCACGTCAGGCGTTGCACTGGTACTGGCCTGCGTGGCCGTGGTGGCGGGCTTTCTGGTGGATCCACGGGTGGTGATTGGCGCCGCGATCATCTATGGAGTATTAATTGCTTACTTTGCTTTCTACAGCCGGCATCACTTGGTAGCAGGCACGCCCGAAGAGGAATTCGCGGCGATCCAGGCCGCAGAGGCCGCCTTGCACTAAATGCCGTAAACCTCGACGCGGGCAGCAGCCCGCCTCGTCAAGGAGACACTGTATGGCAAGCTTTTCCCACGCGGTAGGTGCACAAACCTACCGCTTCGACAGCCTCAAGGACGTGATGGCCAAGGCCAGTCCCGCACGTTCCGGGGACTTTCTCGCCGGCGTCGCGGCACAGAACGACGGCGAACGGGTGGCCGCGCAGATGGCGTTGGCGAATATCCCGCTGAAACACTTCCTGGAAGAAGTGCTGATTCCGTATGAAAGCGACGAAGTCACCCGACTGATTATCGACACCCACGATAAACAGGCGTTTACGGCGGTCAGCCACCTGACCGTCGGCGGCCTGCGCGACTGGCTGCTCAGCGACGCCGCCGATGAACAATCCCTACGCGCATTGGCGCCAGGGCTGACACCGGAAATGGCGGCCGCCGTGTCCAAGATCATGCGCGTGCAGGACCTGGTGCTGGTGGCGCAGAAGATCCGCGTGGTCACGCAGTTTCGCGGCACCATGGGCCTGCGCGGGCGGCTATCCACACGGCTGCAACCCAACCATCCGACGGACGAACCAGCAGGTATCGCGGCGAGCATCCTTGATGGCCTGCTCTACGGCAACGGCGACGCCATGATCGGCATCAACCCGGCCACCGACAGCATCGCCTCGATCTGCGCCATGCTGGAAATGCTCGACGCGATTATCCAGCGCTATGAGATCCCGACCCAGGCCTGCGTGCTGACCCACGTCACCACCTCCATCGAAGCGATCAACCGTGGCGTGCCGCTCGACCTGGTGTTTCAGTCGATTGCCGGCACAGAGGCCGCCAACGCCAGTTTCGGCATCAGCTTGAGTGTGCTGCAGGAAGGTTACGACGCGGGTTTGAGCCTCAATCGCGGCACGCTGGGCCAGAACCTGATGTATTTCGAAACTGGCCAGGGCAGTGCCTTGTCGGCCAACGCGCACTTTGGCGTCGACCAGCAAACCTGCGAAACACGCGCCTATGCAGTGGCGCGGCACTTCAAGCCGTTCCTGGTGAACACCGTGGTCGGTTTTATCGGCCCCGAGTACCTGTACAACGGCAAGCAAATCATTCGCGCGGGCCTGGAAGACCACTTCTGCGGCAAGCTGCTGGGCGTGCCGATGGGTTGCGATATCTGCTACACCAACCACGCCGAAGCCGACCAGGATGACATGGACACCCTGCTGACCCTGCTGGGCGTGGCCGGGATCAACTTCATCATGGGCATCCCCGGTTCCGACGACATCATGCTCAACTACCAGACCACCTCGTTCCACGACGCCTTGTACGCCCGCCAGACCCTGGGGTTAAAACCGGCGCCGGAGTTTGAACAGTGGCTGGCGAAGATGGGCATCTTCACGCAAGCCGACGGCAAGGTGCGCTTCGGCAACAGCTTGCCACCGGCGTTTCGCCAAGCCTTGGCGCAACTGGGATGAAGGAGCCGCCCGTGCAACTAGACCTGCCTGACAACCCATGGCTGGAACTGCGCCGCCTGACGCCGGCGCGTATTGCCCTGGGCCGAACCGGCACCAGCATCCCCACCAGCGCGCAATTGGACTTCCAATATGCTCACGCCCAGGCGCGGGACGCGGTGCACCTGCCCTTCGACCACGCGGGCCTGAGCAGTCAACTGGCAGAACGCGGACGCGATAGTTTGTTACTGCACAGCGCTGCTGCCGACCGGCACAGCTACCTGCAACGCCCGGATTTAGGGCGGCGCCTCAGTGATGAGTCGGCCCAGGCACTGCGCGACCATGCCTCGGCCAATCCCGGCGGTGTGGACCTGGCGGTGGTGGTAGCCGATGGTTTATCGGCGCTGGCGGTGCATAAACACACCCTGGCGTTTCTTACACGCATGGAGGAACAAACCCACGCTGAAGGCTGGTCTTTGTCGCCCGTCATTTTGGTGGAGCAAGGCCGCGTGGCGGTGGCGGATGAAATCGGGCAATTGCTCGGTGCCAGGATGGTGGTGATCCTGATTGGCGAACGGCCAGGGCTCAGCTCGCCGGACAGCCTGGGGCTGTATTTCACCTACAACCCCAAAGTGGGCCTTACTGACGCCTATCGCAATTGCATCTCCAACGTACGCCTGGAAGGACTGAGTTACGGCATGGCGGCCCATCGCTTGCTGTATCTGATGCGAGAGGCGTGTCGTCGGCAGTTGTCGGGGGTCAATCTCAAGGACGAAGCGCAGGTTCAGACAATCGAATCCGACGATCCGGACCTGATGAAAGGCAATTTCCTGCTCAGTTCACCGGATGACTGATTGATGGGCGATTGCGCTTTTTCACGCCATTAGGCAGCATCGAGTCACGGCCGCTTGCGTGGTCATACCCAATCTGGAAGTTGAGGCCTGGCATGCGGATTACTCAAGCGACCCTGGAACACCTGGACCTGTTGACCCCGTTGTTCGTCAAATACCGCGAGTTTTATGGCGCCTTGCCCTTCCCGGACTCCTCACGGGCCTTTCTGGAAAAACGCCTGCGCCGCAAGGAGTCGGTGATTTACCTGGCCCTGGCGGACGATGACGATAAAAAGCTGCTTGGATTTTGCCAGCTGTACCCCAGCTATTCGTCGCTGGCGCTGAAGCGGGTGTGGATTCTTAATGACATCTACGTGGCGGAAGACGCGCGCCGCCAGTTGGTGGCGGATAACCTGATGCGCACGGCGAAGAAGATGGCCAAGGAGACATATGCGGTGCGGATGCGGGTGTCGACCAGCAGTGACAATGAAGTGGCTCAGAAGACCTATGAGTCGATCGGGTTCCGTGAGGACACTGAATTCAAGAACTACACGCTGCCGATCAGTGAAGACTGAAACCTGAATACTTCAAACACTACAATTCCCCTGTGGGAGCGGGCTTGCTCGCTCCCACATTTGGATGTGTGGTGATCTGCGGACCGCGTGCCACGACATCCCCCGCTACAAAACCAACACGCTTTTCACCCCTCTATCCGTATAATGCGCACCTTTCAGGGTTGTAAGAAATGCGGCATACATTTGTAGCCTTATTACCCGAGCTTCCGCACAGGCCTGCAGAACCGGGCCATTCACACAGGTGCCATCCATGGATTTCAACCCGCTCGACCTTATCCTGCATCTCGATGTTTACCTCGACCTGCTGGTAACCAATTACGGTCCGTGGATCTACGCCATTCTGTTTCTGGTCATTTTTTGCGAAACCGGCCTGGTGGTCATGCCGTTCCTGCCCGGTGATTCGTTGCTGTTTATCGCCGGCGCCGTGGCCGCTGGTGGTGGCATGGACCCGGTCTTGCTGGGCGGCCTGTTGATGCTGGCGGCGATTCTTGGCGACAGTACCAATTACGTCATCGGGCGAACGGTGGGCGAACGTTTGTTCAACAACCCCAACTCGAAAATCTTCCGTCGCGATTACCTGCAAAAAACCCATGATTTCTATGACAAGCACGGCGGCAAAACCGTGACCCTGGCGCGCTTCCTGCCAATCCTGCGCACCTTCGCGCCGTTCGTCGCCGGCATCGCGAAAATGCCCTACGCACGGTTCTTTGGTTTCAGCGTGCTGGGCACCATCCTCTGGGTGGGCGGCTTGGTCACCTTGGGCTACTTCTTTGGCAACGTGCCGTTCATCAAGAAAAACCTGTCGCTGCTGGTGGTGTTTATCATCCTGCTGTCGCTGGTGCCGATGATCATTGGTGTATTGCGCAGCCGTTTTGGCCGCACCTCCTCCGAAGCCAAGTCGCAGTAAGCGACGATGTGGTCCCTCAGCGCCTGGCGTCGCCAGCGCTTGCTGGCCAGGCACCCGATTGCCGATGAGACCTGGCAGCGGGTGCGCCAGCACCTGACCTTCCTCGACGGCATCGCTGCGGAGCAGGACCAGTGGCTGCGCGAAGCCTGTGTGGTGTTCCTCGTCGAAAAACACCTCACCGCCCTGCCCGGCGTCGAACTGCACCAGGAACAACGCCTGCTGCTCGCCGCTCAGGCGCAACTGCCGCTGATGAACCTCGGCGACCTCGATTGGTACCAAGGCTTCCACGAAATCGTGCTGTACCCCGACGACTTCGTCAGCCCCCAGCGCCATCGCGACAGCAGCGGCATCGAACACGAATGGGACGGCGAACACAGCGGCGAAGCCTGGCAACAAGGCCCGATCATCCTCGCCTGGCCCGGCGTACTCGCCAGCGGCCACTGGGAAGGCTACAACCTGGTGATCCACGAGCTGGCACACAAGCTCGACATGCTCAACGGCGACGCCAACGGCCTACCACCGCTGCACCACGACATGCGCGTGCAGGATTGGGCCAGCGTGATGCAAAGCGCCTACGACGACCTCAATCGCCAGCTGGACGCCAACCCGGACGCCGACACCGAGATCGACCCCTACGCCGCCGAAAACCCGGCGGAATTCTTTGCCGTCACCAGCGAATATTTTTTCAGCGCCCCGGATTTGCTGGTGAACAGTTATCCACAGGTGTACGCGCAACTCAGCCGCTTTTATCGCCAGGATCCCTTGGCCCGCCTCACCGAACTGCAGGCCAGCGACCCACGTTATCAGCCACAAGGCGAATGACCGTACGACGTCTGGTGCATGGCATCGGCGTCAGAATGTGCCTATAATCGCCGCCACTTTTAGGCCAATCCGGCCAAGTTTCTTGGCCAATTAACGAGGGCAACGCCCAATGAGCTACAGCAAGATTCCGGCTGGCAAAGACCTGCCGAACGACATCTACGTCGCCATCGAGATTCCGGCCAACCACGCGCCGATCAAATACGAAATCGACAAAGACAGCGACTGCCTGTTCGTTGACCGTTTCATGGCCACCCCGATGTTCTACCCGGCCAACTACGGTTTCATCCCGAACACCCTGGCTGACGACGGTGACCCCCTCGACGTGCTGGTTGTAACCCCTTACCCGGTTACCCCAGGCTCGGTTATCCGCGCACGCCCAGTCGGCATCCTGAACATGACCGACGACGGCGGCGGCGACGCCAAAGTAATCGCAGTGCCACACGACAAGCTGTCCCAGCTGTACGTGGACGTGAAGGAATACACCGACCTGCCGCCCCTGTTGCTGGAGCAGATCAAACACTTCTTCGAGAACTACAAAGACCTCGAAAAAGGCAAATGGGTGAAGATCGACGGTTGGGGCGACGCAGAAGCCGCTCGTGCCGAAATCATGAAGTCGGTCGCGGCCTACAAAGGCTGACACCTGCTCCTCATTGCCTCGGCAATTGAAAAAGCCCCGATCATTCGGGGCTTTTTTTGTGGGAAAAATTAAACGACAAGTTCAACTCTTTATAAGTAATGTTTAACTAGCGAGCGAATCCGAAGTATTGAGCTACAACTAAGCAAAAACCTACAGGCGCAACTCAACGCATGGTTTATTTGATCTGTAAATCCCGCCAGTAAACTCTGCGTTTATGAATACATCAGGTGATCGTTTAAAAGCGCTACTGCGGGAAGTTCATCTTTCCGCCTCCGACTTCGCCAAGAACCGTGGTGTCACGCCTCAACACGTGAACAACTGGTTCAAGCGCGGTGTACCCATGGGCCGACTCAACGAGATCGCAGAACTGCTGTGCATCTCCAGCCGTTGGTTGCGCACCGGCGAGGGCCCCAAACACCCACCGGCCAACTTCCTGCTGGAAGGCCCGGACACCCGAAAAGGACTGCCCTCGACCCGCGAAGGAAGCGGCAAATACCTCACAGGCCCCGCCTGCCCTCCAGAAAAAATCGACGTGGAGATCGACCTCCACCCCTCATTCACCTCCACCGAACGCATCCGCGTCTCCCTGCACACCCTCCAAACCCTCACCGTAAACCCCGACCGCGCCCTGGGCGCCTACATGGTCGACAACAGCATGATCGACATCATCCAACAAGGCGCCACCCTCGCCATCGACCGAGGCCGCACGCAACTCATCGACGGCGAAATCTACGCCGTTGAACACGACGGCATGCTGCGCATCAAATACCTCTACAACCGACCTGGCGGTGGTTTGCGCATGCGTAGCCACAATGCCAGTGAACACCCGGACGAATACCTCACGCACGAGCAACGCTTTGAACAGAACTTCCAGATTCTGGGGTGGGTGTTCTGGTGGTCCACTCTGAACAACCGCCGGCCCCCAGTGCCGCTGGATGAACACCTCTTGGGCTGGGAAGGCTCTAAATCGGAGCCGGAGGTGGGCATTTGAAATGAATGTGGGTATCATGCGCCGCACATTTGGCAGGGGGTGGCTTTGCGCTATCCACCCTGCTCGGCGATGCGGAGGATTTCCCGCGGATGCCCCTACTATTCAGCCTGACGCAATGTGGGCTGAGCGATTTGAAGGCTGGTGAGGTTTGTCAAAAACAAGCTGAAGCAGTCCCCGAGAAGCCGGCCACAAGCCGGCTTTTTAATGCCTGTAAAAATCACAAACCAATTGTCCAACAGCTGTTGGACAACTGGATAAGCAAAGGCGGGCCTCCTAGCGACCTGACCGATTATCAAGCCGCATCAGTTGGGCTGCATACACTCCACCGCCCGATCCGCCACCATCTTCGCCATCTCCACCAAGTGCATCACCGCTCTATGCGGCGCACCCAGCGGTTCACCAAGCGCCTGCGACGTGGCCACTGCAGTAACTCAGCCACACGCACCCAGGCATCCTCAAAGCTCAGTTCTTCATTAACGGTAAATGGGTGAGTCGCGCCCGATGATGGCGAATCTGAAACAACGTTATCCATAGCAAAACTCCAATCGATAATTTGGAGCTGCACTGATCTGGCGGATCGTTCATCGCGACAATCTGCCCTGGATTCTGGACAACGGCCTGCACTGCGCCAGCGCCGAGTTGCAGGCACCGCAGTACGTGAACATCGGCAACGTTGACTTAATCGACAAGCGCCGCACGCGCTGCGTACCCATTGCACCTGCAGGTGTCTTGTCCGACTACGTACCCTTCTATTTCACCCCCTTCTCTGTGATGATGAAAAACATTCACTCCGGGTGGAGCGTTCAGCAGCGCAACAACGAAGAGATCGTAATTCTGGTCTCAAGCCTGCACCGCGTGGCCGAGCTTGGCTTACCGTTCGTCTTCACAAACGCACATGCGTACCCGGATTGGACAGACTATTACAGCGATCTGGCGAGTCTCCATGAGATCGATTGGTCTATCCTTCAAAGACGCGACTTCAAACGCGATCCAGATGACCCTCGAAAGATGGAGCGCTATCAGGCAGAAGCGCTGATTCACCACCACCTACCGATTACAGGACTCCTTGGCATCATGTGTTACACCGATGCAACGAAAAAACGTATAGAGCAGGACGTTGCCGCTAGAGGTCTGACGTTGTCTGTTCATGCGCGTCCGGGATGGTATTTCCAATGATCAGACTCACCCAGGGCAACCTTCTGGAAGCCAACACCGAAGCCCTCGTCAACACGGTGAATACCGTAGGTGTGATGGGTAAAGGTATTGCGCTGATGTTCAAAGAGCGGTTTGCGGAGAACTATCGCTTGTACGCGGCCGCCTGCAAGGCTGGTGAGGTGGAGACCGGTAAAGTTCACGTAACCGCTGTCAACGAATTGGAAGGTCCAAAATGGATCGTTAACTTTCCGACCAAACGTCACTGGCGATCACCGTCGCAGATGGCATGGATAACCGAAGGCCTGCACGACTTACGTCGTTTTTTGATCGAAAACCATGTGAAATCTGTAGCGGTTCCGCCGCTGGGTGCAGGTAACGGAGGTCTCAAATGGCCGGAAGTACGTGAGCAGATTATTGACGTCTTAAGCGATCTGGATGTTGATGTGTTGGTATTCGAGCCTTCCAATCAATACCTGAATGTCGCGAAGCGCACCGGCGTGGAGAAACTCACGCCGGCCCGCGCACTCATTGCGGAACTGGTTCGGCGTTACTGGGTTTTAGGTATGGAATGTAGCCTGCTTGAGATTCAGAAACTGGCCTGGTTTCTGGAACGCGCTATCGAGAAGCGGCCAGATCTTAAGAACCCACTGGACCTTCAGTTTGTTGCTCATAAATACGGGCCGTATGCCAATCGATTAGAGCATCTGCTTAACAACCTGGATGGTAGTTATCTGCATTGCGATAAGCGCATCGGTGATGCGGAAAACAGTGATGTGATCTGGTTCGACCAAGACCGCAAAGCCTTTCTACAAACCTATCTTAAAACAGAAGCCAAGGAATACTCCGAAGCCCTGGAGTGCACTGCCGAATTGATTGACGGCTTTGAGTCCCCGTTTGGTATGGAACTGCTGGCGACAGTCGATTGGTTGCTGAGTCGGAAAAATATCCCCCCTACCATCTCTGCTGTGCGCGAGGCATTGAAAAATTGGGAGGGTGGAGTCGGTGCTGGTGCTCGTAAAAACAAGCTGTTCGACGATCAAGCGCTTGAGATCGCACTGAAACGGCTTACGCACAACCACTCCAATGCTCAGATGGCTACCTGCTGAGCCGCGCAATCTTCGAGATGCTCAGAATCCTGCCCGCTGGCGCGGGCATTTACCCAATTATTGAGTCGTGTCCAGTCAATACTGACTGAGGAGCTCGGCGGATTTTCTCAATCCAATATCAAATGCGGCAAAAACCGACTCGAATCCTTGGTAATCAAACTATTATCCTCGCGCACCCCAATCCCCGCCGCCTGATCACCAATCACCCAAGACCCAATCAACGTATAGCTGTCCCCAAACTTCGGCAGCGGCGCAAACTCTTGAAGAATGAACGGCGCATCCGTATAGGGGCCATCCTCCTTCACAATCAGCCCGTCCGCCGTTTGCAGCTCGATGTTGGCCCCTTCCCGCGAGAAGAACGGCTTGCGCACCCAGCCCTTTGGCACGGCTTTACCCGGGTCGGTATCCAGGTGGGACGCCAGCAAATTCGGATGCCCTTTATTGAATTCCCACAACAGCGGCAGGATGCCTTTGTTGGAAATAATGGACTTCCAGGCCGGCTCGAAAAACTGCGTATCACTCTGGGCAATCGCCGAGCCGAAGGGCTCGTGGAAGATGAATTCCCAGGCGTGCAGTTTGAACAGGTGGGGGATCCAGCGGTCCTCGAGGTCGACGAAGCGGCCTTCGGCTGTCAGGCCGATGTCTTCGATGTCGATGTGGCGTGATTCGATGCCGACTTTTTCCGCGACGAGGCGCAGGTAGTCGGTGGTGCCTTTGTCTTCGATCGAGTCTTTCATCGAGGCGAAGTAGAAAGGTTGGTTGATCTGCAATTGGGCGAAGGCCTGGTGCAGTTTGGTGTCGATGCTGTTGAACTGATCGGCGTGCTTGGGCAGCAGGCCGCGTTCGATGCATTGTTCCAGCCAGCCCCACTGGAACGCCGCCGCTTCGTACAGGCTGGTGGGGGTGTCGTAGTTGAGTTCAAGCAGCTTGGCGGGCCCAGTGCCGTTGTAGGAGAAGTCCATGCGCCCGTACAGGTGCGGGTGACCTTCGAGCCATGAGGTTCGAATCATGTCGTAGAACGGCGCGGGGATGCTCAGGCGGTCCAGCAGTTCCTCGCTGTGGACCACGCGGGCCACGAGGTCCATGCACATGTCATGGATCTCGGTGGTCGGGTCTTCGAGGTCTTGCTCGATTTGCTTGAGCGTGAACTGGTAGTACGCGCGCTCGTCCCAGTAGGGTTCGTCGTCGATGGTGTGGAACAGGAAGCCGAGGCTGTCGGCGGTCTGTTTCCAGTCATGACGCTCTGCGCAATGGATCTTCTTCATGGCCCGGTTTCCTTAACTGCTCGACCCGCCGCCGCCCCAGCCGCTGCGTGCGCTGGCCTTGCTGCCGAAGCCGCCACGGGAGGTGGCCGACGATACGGCACTGGACGCGCTGGAGGAGCGCAGCGTGTTCGAGTAATTGCTGCTGCCGTACCGTGCCTGATTCGAGCGGCCGAATGTCGCCCCGCTGGAGGCTCGCTGACTCAGCGTCGAGGAACCATAACTGCCGCGATCGTCGCGGTAGCGATACACCGGCTCAGAGCGGTAGCTGTTGCGGTTGTTGCTCAGCATGTTGCCGATCAGCAACCCCGTCAGCAGGCTGCTGGTGGAGAAGCCTGAGCCGCCGCTCGCTTGCGATTCGCCCGCTTGCGCCTTGGCCGCGTCAACCTGGGATTGCGTGACCTGGCCTTCGGCGGTCAGTTCGAAACCGCCCAGCTTGGGGATGAACTTGCCGGTGGAGTCTTGCTGGCACCAGTCGGCGACAAAGTCGGCGTCGCAGTCGGCCTGGCTGTCGTACACCGGAGCAATGCGGCGGTGCTCGACCATGGCCTTCATGTAGGCGTCCGAGCAGACGTCCACCGGTAGCTTTTCATCGGCGCACTGCTGAACAGACTGGAAGTTGTACTTCTTCTGCAACTCGTAGGTTTTTTCCGTCGGCCCACAGCCGGATATCGCCATGGCGACCGACGCTGCCAGCGAAAGCTGGACGTACTTGCTTCGTTTCATCGGGAGCTCCGTGCGCAATCAGTTCTGGGAAGGCGTCATGCAGGCGGCATTCAACATGCCGACGCTGATGGCCACGGCTGCCACGTAGATACCGGCCGCGAGTTCACCTTTTTTGATGCGTTCGGAAGTGCCTTTGAGTACCAGGCTGGTCACCAGAAACGCCAACAGTTGGACGAGGGCGGCGATCACGGCCCAAACGACAAAGTCGAGGAGGCTGATCGAGAAGGCAATCACATTGCTGGCCGGAATCGCGAAACCGATGATGGCACCGCCCAGCGCGACCGCAGCCGACACGTTGCCCGCACGGATCAGTTCGAATTCCTTGTGCGGGGTGACGCGGGTGTAGATGAACTGGAACAGCGCGAACAGCACGGCGGCACCCAGGATGTAGGTGACAAACCCGAACACGGCGGGTTTATTCAGCGAGATGGACAGAGCTTCTAGCATGGATTTCTTCCTTTTTTCAGAGCGTATTCAGGTCGGTTGTGTACAGTGAAATGCCCAGCGAGGTGCTCAGGCTGACGGTGCCTTCAGCGTCTTCTTCAACGGAAAACAGCAGGAACTCCCGGCGATCGGTCAGGCCGGTATCGCGGGCGTACAACATCGAACGGTGCTCGACGGTGTAGGCACTCTCCGGATTGATCACCTGCTCGCTCATTGCCACTAATTCTGTCTGGCCCTCTTCGCTGCCCCACACGCGGCTGTATTCGACGCCGTTGTGCGTGTAGGTCGCCAGCCCGATCAGGCTCTGTGGACCTGCCAGCCGACGCAGTTCCGCCTCACTGCTGAGGGTGACGTAACTCAGGTAGTTGAACAGGATCACCGACTCGACCTGCCCGGCGATGTCACCCGTGGTGTGCACCTGCAGCCAGTAATCGTCGTCGTTCATGTAATAGCGCGACAGCCAGGTCGACTGCCCGAGGTCCACGGTGCCGTTGCTCCAGATTTCCTGGGAACCGGGGATGACCACGCTGGTTTTATCATCGAGCAACAATCGCAGGGTTGCGTCGAAGATCACGCCTTTACCCGGCGCCAGGCCCAGCGGGCCAGTGGTCGGCAGGGCTACGCTGGCTGTGCGGTTCGACGCGGTATTCGCGTTCGGGGCCTCAAGCCCCATCAACTGTTTAAGCCATCCCATTGGAGATTTCCTTGAGGCGTGTAGAGGCGATGTAAAAAAGTTCGCCGCCTTCAACGCGCGTGGCGCTGGGCGGGTTGATCGACGGTTGTTGGGCACCTTTGGCGCGGTAGCCGATGAGGGTGGCGTTGTGGTGTTCCTTCATCTGCGTGTACAGGTCGCCAAACGTTGCTTCAAAGGCCTCGGGCAATTTCATCAGGTATTGGGTGGCGCCTTGGCCCACGCACAGCAGCTCATTAATGACCACTGACGAGCCCGGGTCCTGAGAGGCGCGCACCAACATCTCGATCGCCATACTGGAGGTGCATTCCAGGCTCGGGGCGTAGGAGCTGGCAAGTGCGGCAATTTCACTTTCGTTGAAGTGCGCGACCACATGCCCCACAGGATTCAATTGATTCACCGCCAGCACAGTGGCCAGCGTCAAGTCGTCAGACGAAGTTCGCACCAGCACACGCTCGGCACCGGGCACGCCTGCACGCAGCAGTAACGCGGTGGAGGACAGGCTTTCGCCGCGGATGAATGCCGCTTTGCCGGGCATCGGGTTTTCTTCGAGGGTGCAATCGCAGATGACGATCAGGTTGTCGCTCGAGGTTTCGTCTTGCAGCAACAACTCAATGACCCGCTCGCTGGATGCGCCTTCCCAGCCAATAAGCACCGTATGGTCGACCTTGCCCGTGAAATCGCCTTTACCCTTCATGCCTTTTCTCCATGCATCGATGACACTGCTGGTGGTTTTGCCGATGGCTGCCGTCAACAGCGCAATGCCCCCGAGCATGACCCAGGAGGCCACGAAAATTCGTCCCGCCGAGGTCTGCGGCGCGAGATCGCCGTAGCCGACGGTGAGTGTGGTGGTGAGATAGAAGTAAATGAACGTGGCGGGAGCGGTGAGGTGCTGTTCGCCCAGAAACACCAGGCCCAGATAAGCCGTGCTCAGGTGGACGCCCAGGGCAATGACCAGACCTGCCCAGCCGAAGCGGTGAAAGAGGGAGGACGCGTACAGGCGCAGCAATAAAAAAATCGACATGTTGTCCCTGATTCCCTGGGTACTTGATTCCGGATGAGATCAGCGCCTGGGCGTCTGGAGGCTCAAGTGCGTTCACCGCGCATTAAACCTGCTGCGCGGCGCAGAGAGAAGTACTTTGGCTGCAATAAATCCAGCGAACGCACCAAACAGGTGACCTTCGAAGGACACACCCTGACGCGGCAGGAAGCCAAAGATCAGCCCGCCATACAGCAGAGCGACAACGCCGGCGGTTATCAGGTTGCTCCAGCTCCGATGAAACCAGGCGCGAGACAGGAGGTAGGCCCACAACCCGAATACCCAGCCGCTGGCACCCACGTGGACGCCTGCAAAACCGAACAGCCAGACCAACAAGCCGCCCAGCAGGATAATGATCGCGCTGACGCTGATGAACCGATTGAACCCTTCGAGGATGACCAGGGTGCCCAGTATCAAAAAGGCGATCAGGTTCGCACTCAGGTGAGCAAAGGACGCGTGCAAAAAGGGTGAGGTGAGAATGCCCGGCAGCCCGTACAGCGTTCTTGGGACCAGGCCGTATGCCATCAGGCTGTAACCGGTGGCTGCATTGAGTAGTTGCAGCGCGACCATCAAGAGGGCGAGGCCTGCGATTGTCTTGAAACCCTTCAGGGCATCCATCCTGACCTCGATATAAAAAAGGAAGGGCAGACCATGCCCTTCCTGTTACCGCGTTGCTTAGTCGGCCGACTTTTGCTTCAGACGTTCCAGAATCGCATTGGCGCTGCCTTCGTTCGGCGTGATGCCGGCGTCGCGCAATTTACGCTCCAGATCGGTACCCGTCGAGGCGTCAGCCAGTTCGTCCTGGGCTTGCAGCTCAGCGGCGCGTTGCTGCTGCTTGGCTTGCAAGCGATTCAGCGTACCGACGGCGGTTTCCAGCTTGCCGTTGGCACCGCCACTGGCGATGGACGCGCTGACCTGGGCCTTCTGTACGCTGTCGCGCGCCTTGGCCATGTCCACTTGCTGACGCAGGCTTTTAATCCGGCTTTCAGCCTTGGTGATGTCCTTGCGCATGCTTTCAGCGTACCCACCGAACTCGGCGGCCTGCTTTTGCTCGACATCCAGTTCGTTGGTCAGGGTCGAAATGGCCTCGGCCACTTCCAGC
The DNA here is from genome assembly GCF_963970835.1 of Pseudomonas sp. EA_15y_Pfl1_P101. NCBI lineage: Bacteria > Pseudomonadati > Pseudomonadota > Gammaproteobacteria > Pseudomonadales > Pseudomonadaceae > Pseudomonas > Pseudomonas sp. EA_15y_Pfl1_P101. The sequence continues at coordinate 239,586 of NZ_CAXAPA010000008.1, forward strand.
GCCAGGTCTTCACGGTTGGCCTGGATAGCGGCCATCGCCTTGGACTCCAGATCCTTGATCTTGGCGTTGTACTCGCCGACGCGATCATTCGCCAGTTTGTGCTTGGCCATGATGCTGACCAGCTCACGCTTGGCGTTAGCCAGCGCGCTGTCGGCGTCGCGAATTTCCTGGTCGAGGATGCGCAGGGCTTGTTGATCGACAATCGATTCGCCGACTTCGTTGGCACCGCCACGCAGCGCGGTGAACAATTTGCTCCAGATGGACTGAGTCATTGGATATTCCCTACTGATTAGTTGAAGAAGCGTTCAAAGGCTTCGCTCGCGCGCTGCACGTTATCGACGAGGGTTTTTACCTCGGTCACGATGTTCGTCAAGCTGGAGTCGGAGCTCAACGCGCCGAACATGTTGTAAATAACTTGCCCGTTCGGCATGGACTCGATGCCGATCGAGGACAGCGGGAACATCTCCCGGCTGCGCAGCACGGCGTCATTGAAGGCAGGTACATCGTTGATGGACTCGACGTCGACCAGAACGGTGTCGACGATGATCTGCTCGCCGACCACCGCGATGTAAATCGGCAGGCCACCGAAGTCGTTCATTTCCAGCTTGATGCTGGACTCGGAACCTTGAACCAGAGAAAGCGTAATGTCGTTGGAAACCACGTCGTCCAGGGCCTGAAGTGCACTGAAGAGGCGATTGATGTTCCAGTTGGTACCTGCGCTCATGTAATTCTCCGACATGAATGAGCCAGCCAGAATCGGCTGGCGAAGCTGTTTCTCCATCTGCTTGAGCAGGCTTCGATTTTCGGGAAGCACCCAAGTCTCGTGTTTCACATAACCGGCGGCCGCCAGGCCCGCGCGCATCTGCTTCATATAAAAGCTCGACGGCTTTTTCGCAGGCGATTTCAAGCGCTCTCCCTTGCGGCTTGCTGAATCTGTATCGGGCCCAGCCGGCGGGCTCGATGGAGAGCTGCTTTTCATGGTACTGACCTCGTTGTGAAAAACTCACGCGTGAGAAACACTACAGGCAATTTCGACCATGCTCAAGAGCTCACGCGTGAGATTTTTGCGTTACGTTTTCCGGTCATCAAAAAGCGTCGACGAGCGATAGGCGCTCCCTAGGAAACGTCCTGCACGTAACAAAGATCAGCCCTGCTGGCCTTTGAAGATCACACCCCACTCACTCCCGTGTTCCCCCCACCCACCTGTGTTCCCAGGTGACACCCTGCAACCTTACCCCCATCGCATAAACATCAGATGAAACGTCCTACACGCATATCTAAATGAACCGTTTAAACGCCAATTCCCCGACTCCCCTCGCCGCTGGCCCAAAACCTGCTTATTGCACACCGTACAATAAAACCGGCCCAAGCCGGGCTCACCCTCAACCACTGCTGCGTAATGCAGCCTGGGGAATGCTGATGTCTACAACACCGCTTCACTCTTCCAACCATGGCTTGGCGCGATCGCTCAAGGAGCGCCACGTCATGTTGATCGCTATCGGCGGCATTATCGGGGCCGGGTTGTTTTTGGGGTCGGGCAAGGCGATTGCCACGGCGGGGCCGGCGCTGTTGCTGGCGTATGCGTTGTGTGGAGGGATGGTTTATCTGATTGCGCGGGCGCTGGGGGAGTTGTCGTTGTATCGACCCAGCAGTGGGTCGTTTGCGACGTACGCGGAGGAATTTTTGGGGCCGCGGGTGGCGTTTATCACGGGGTGGTCGTATTGGATGATCTGGATTCTGGTCGGGGTGCTGGAGGTGACCGGGATTGGTTTGTTGATGAAGTATTGGTACCCGGAGTTGCCGCAGTGGATTCCCGCGTTGGTCACTGTCGGCGTGTTGATGGTGATCAATCTATTTGCAGTGAAGACGTTTGGTGAGGTGGAGTTCTGGCTGGCGTTGATCAAGGTGTTGACGATTGTCGGGCTGATTGGGGCGGGGTTGGTGATTTTGTTGTTTGGGCTGGAGACGTCTGCGCAGACGACACCCTCAGTCGCGAATCTCTGGCAGCACGGTGGGTTTTTTCCGAATGGCTGGCATGGCTTCTGGTTCGCGGTGCCTGTGGCCGCGTTTACCTTTGCCGGGGTCGAGGTGATTGGTTTGGTGGCGGCGGAAACAGCCGAGCCGCAGCGCACCTTGCCACGAGCGATCAATAGCATCCTGTGGCGCATGGCGATTTTTTACCTGGGGTCGACCGCTGTGATCATGGCGCTGTACCCGTGGAACCAGATCGACACCTCGCAAAGCCCGTTTGTGATGGTGTTCGACAGTATTGGGCTGGGTGTGGCGGCCGGATTCATCAATTTCGTGGTGATCAGCGCGCTGGCGTCCTCGTGTAATACCGGACTGTTTGCCACCAGCCGCATGTTGTTTGCACTGTCACATATCCGGCAGGCGCCGCGTCAGTTGCAGGTGTTGAGCCCGCAACGGGTGCCGGCCCGTTGCTTGATGGTGTCGACCGCCATTTTGCTAGTGGGGGTGCTGCTGAATTATTTGATCCCGGAGAGCATTTTCAGCCTGTTGATCACGGGAATCCTGGGCCTGTTGATTTGGGTGTGGATGGTGATCATCACCGCGCATATGGCCTATCGCCGTAAGGTGCAGCGCAGCGAGCTGGCAGAAGTGGATTACCGCCTGCCCTGGCCCAAGGTCAGCAGTGTGCTGGTGCTGGGTTACCTGGGCGTGCTGACGGTGTTGGTGATTCGCGACCCGGAAACGCGCGCGGCGTTTTACGTAGCGGCGGCGTGGTTTGGCTTATTGATGCTGGTGTATCCGAAACGTACTGCGTCGAAGGGGGTGAGTGATGCCTGGCAAGCTTGAGTTGGAGCGTTGCATTCAACGGTACATCCGGGCCAATCCAAAGAGTGCGCGCCAGTTGGAGTGGGCCGCGCAGGTGATGCCCGGCGGCAACACGCGCTCGGTGCTGTTTTATGAGCCGTTTCCGTTGGTGATGACAGGCGCCAGCGGGTGTTTTCTCGATGATCTGGATGGGCACCGCTACGTCGATTTTCTCGCGGAATACACGGCAGCGCTGTATGGACACTCCCATCCGGTGATCACCCATGCGCTGACAAAGGCGATGGCGAATGGGCTGAACCTGAGCGCCCATACGGAAGGGGAGGCGCGGCTGGCGACGCTGATTGTGGAGCGCTTCGGCTGCATCGAGCAGGTGCGGTTTACCAACTCCGGCACCGAGGCGAATCTGCTCGCGCTGGCGGCGGCGAAGGCCTACACCGGGCGCAGCGGAGTCATCGCGTTCAACGGCGGTTATCACGGCGGTGTGTTGAGTTTTGCCGGGACAAGCACGGCGATGAATGTGCCGCATCGGGTCTACTTGGCCGACTACAACGACCTGGACAGCGTCGAGCGTTTGTTGCATGAGCATGTCGACATTGCGGCCATCCTGGTGGAGCCGATGCTGGGTGCGGGCGGGTGTATCTGTGCCGCGCCGGGTTTTCTCGAAGGGTTGCGCAAAAGGAGCCACGCCCATGGTACGCTGCTGATCTTCGATGAAGTGATGACCTCGCGCCTGGCCCCCGGCGGCCTGCAGGAAAAGCTCGGCATCACCCCGGACCTGATCACGCTGGGCAAATACCTCGGCGGTGGTATGCCGTGCGGCGTGCTCGGTGGGCGGCGGGACATCCTCGCGCAGTTTGACCCGCGCCATGGATGCCTGTCCCATGCGGGCACGTTCAATAACAATGTGCTGACCATGGCGGCGGGCATCGCCGGACTGGAGCAGGTGTACACGCGCGAAGCAGCGTTGGAACTGAATGCCCGTGGCGACAGGTTGCGCGGCCAGCTCAATGAGGTGCTGGCGCCCATGCCGATGCAATTTACCGGGCAAGGATCGGTGATGAATCTGCATCCCACGGGCTTACCGATTCTTCGTCCTTCAGATGTTCCAACGGAGCGAAACGACCTGCGCGACCTGTTCTTTTTTCACCTGCTCGAATGTGGGATCTACAGCGCGCGGCGCGGGTTGTTTGCGCTGAGTTTGCCGCTGACTGACCGCGAGCTGAGCCGACTGGTCACGGCCACGCAAGCGTTCGTCGAGCGCTACGGAGGGGATTGACGGCTATTGCGCAAGAGCGACAGCGAATCGGTGAACCGCTATCCTTTCGCCGTCGCTCAACCGGAACCCACAATAATGACCAGCAAAACCGCAAACCCACGAGGCAGGCGTAAAAAAACCGCTGGCGAAGATGCAAAGAGCCCACTGAACAAAGACGCGATCATCACCGCAGCCCTGACGTTGATCGATCGCGAAGGCCTGGACAAATGCAGCCTGCGCAACCTGGCCAGCAGCCTGGGTGTGTACCCGACGGCCATCTATTGGTACGTCTCATCACGCGAATTGTTGTTGAGCGAAGTGCTGGCCAAAGTCTTGGAGCACGTTGCGCCAGAGCCTCAGGAGCGCTGGCAGGACTACCTGCGTGCGGCGATGGTCAACTGCCATGATGCCGTGCACCAGCATCCGAACATCGCGCCGTTGTTGGGCTCGCAATTGGTGTCCAACGCCAGCACCGACTTCACGTTGGTCGAGGGTGTGTTGGCAGCACTGCAACAAGCGGGTTTCAGCGGCCCTTCCCTGGCCGCCGCCTACAATACGTTTATCGCTGCTCTTGCCGGTTTCACGACGCTGGAGTACGCACCATTGCCGGATAACACCGAGGCATGGCAATGCCAAGTGCAGGAGAAGCTGAGGGCCGTCGACGCAGAACAGCACCCCACTCTCGCGCAGAATATGGACCAACTGAGCAATCGCGGTTTCAGCCTGCGCTGGCAAAATGGCGTGCACGCCGCGCTGGATGAGAGCTTCACGTTCTACGTCGACACCCTCCTCTGCGGCCTGGAAACCCTGGCTGCCCGCCGCTGAAAATTCGCACAGCAAAACCAGACACGCCACTAATTGTACGACGTACAATTTATCGCTACAGTCCGCCACGCAAGAGCACCCCATGACCCGAATAACAACAACGTCAGAGGTCTTTTATCGTGGCGACTGCATTCAACGACGTGGCCCAGGGGCAACTGCTCTGGCAGCCCTCCCCTGAGCTTCTTCAACACGCCCGCCTCACTCATTACCTCAATTGGCTGAAGCACGAACGCACGCTCAGATTCGCCGATTATCACGGGCTATGGCAGTGGTCCGTCGATAATCCGGAGGCGTTCTGGCAATCGATCTGGGATCATTTTCACATTCAGGCCAGCAGCCCTCACCAGGCAGTGCTGGGTGACCGTGCGATGCCCGGTGCGCAGTGGTTTCCCGGCGCGCGACTGAATTTTGCCGAACACATTCTGCGCAATGAACGCGAAGGCGACGCGCTGCTCTTCCAGAGTGAAACGGTTGCCTTGCAAGGCCTGCCGTGGAGTGACTTCGCCCGTCAGGTTCGCATCCTGGCGACCTACCTACGGGAAGTGGGGGTGGTGCCGGGTGATCGAGTGGTGGCTTATTTGCCAAATGTTCCCGAGGCGATGATTGCGCTGTGTGCATGTGCAGCCATCGGCGCGGTCTGGGCCAGTTGCTCGCCGGATTTCGGTGCGGAGGGCGTGCTGGACCGGGTGCGGCAATTGTCGCCAAAGGTGCTATTGGCGGTGGACGGTTATCGCTATGGCGGTAAGGCGTTTGATCGACGCGAACAGGTCCGGCACATTGCCCGCGAGCTGGGCAGTATCGAGCACGTCATCGTGCTGCCAGCGCTGTTTCCCGATGAACCGCTGACGTTTGCGAACGCCATCGACTGGCGCGCCTTGCTCCTGCGTCCTACCGTGCCCGCAGCCGATTTCCACTGCGAACAATTGCCCTTCGATCATCCGTTATGGGTGCTGTTTTCTTCCGGCACGACTGGCTTGCCCAAAGCCATCGTACACAGCCATGGCGGGATACTTCTGGAGCAGCTGAAGGCACTGCATCTACACCTGGATTTTCGCCCCGGTGATGCAGCATTCATCTTCACCACCACCGGCTGGATGATGTGGAACACCTTGTTCAGCGCCCTGCTCTGCGGAGTACGGCCAGTGCTCTATGACGGCCATCCGACCTGGCCGAACATCGATACGCTGTGGCAGATCGTGCAGGACAGCCGCGCCAGCTTTTTCGGCACCAGCCCCACCTATATCGAGTTGATGAAACGCTACGACGTAGTGCCCCGTGAGCGCTTTGAACTGGGCGCGCTGCGCACCGTGATGCCGGTGGGCTCGCCGGTTTCGCCGCAATGCAATGCCTGGTTTTACCGCAACCTCAAAACGGACATCTGGGTGACCACAGGCAGCGGGGGCACGGACATTTGTACGGGGCTGGTAAGCGGCGTGCCGACACTGCCGGTGTATGCCGGTGAGATCCAGGCGCGCGCCCTGGGTGTGGCGGTTTATGCGTTTGATGAAAAGGGTCAGGCGGTGGTTGAACAGGTTGGCGAGCTGGTGGTGACGTCGCCCATGCCGTCAATGCCGGTGTACTTTTGGGATGACACTGGGGGCGAGCGCTACCGCGAAAGCTATTTCCACCCCTGGCCAGGGGTGTGGCGCCATGGGGATTTTTTCTTGCTCAATGCCCGCGGCGGTTGCCAGGTGCTGGGGCGTTCGGACGCCACGCTGAACCGCTTTGGGGTGCGGATCGGTACGGCAGAAATCTACCGGGCATTGGAGCCCATCGCAGAAATCGACGATGCGCTGATCGTGAATCTGGACCTGCCCGAAGGCGGTTTTTTCATGCCGCTGTTTGTAGAACTGCGTCATGGCGCTGTGCTGGACGACGCCTTGCAGCAGCGCGTGCGTGAATGCCTGCGCCAGGCGTGCACGCCCCGGCATGTACCGGACCAGATCCTCGCGGTGCCGCAGATTCCCCTGACGCTGACCGGTAAAAAAATGGAAGTGCCGGTGCGCCGAATCCTGATGGGACACGACCAGCAAAACGTCGCCAACCTCAGCGCCATGCGCGATCCGCAGGCGCTGGCGTTTTTCATCGAGTACGCCCGCCGGAGTCGTCAACCATGAAGAGCAAAGCCTTTATCGTCGGTGCCTACGAACACCCCACACGGCATGCGGTGGACCGCTCCCTCGCGCAATTGCACGCGGACGTGGCCCGCGGCGCCCTGGCAGATGCGGGGCTGAGCCTCAGCGATGTGGACGGCTACTTTTGCGCCGGCGACGTACCCGGTTGGGATGCACCGGGCGTGGGGCCTTTTTCCATGGTCGAGTACCTGGGCATTCATCCTCGGCACTTGGAGACCACAGAAAGCTGGGGTTCGTCCTACCTGCATCACGTCGCCCAGGCTACGCGTGCGATTGCCGACGGGCGCTGCACCGTTGCCCTGATCACCCAAGCCGGACGCCCGCGTGCCAGGCGCCAACGGCCGGACGCCAACCACCTCGATCAGCCCCAAACCACCTGCGAGGGCCCCTTTGAAATGCCCTACGGCGCCGCCGTGACCAACCTGTACGCGATGTGCGCGATGCGCCATCAGTACGAGCACGGTACCACCGCCGAGCAACTGGCCTGGATCAAAGTCGCAGCGTCGCACCATGCCCAGCACAACCCCTTGGCGATGTTGCGCAACATAGTGACGGTGGACGATGTGCTGAACTCACCGCTGATCGCCGCCCCATTGCGACGCTTGGATTGTTGTGTGATCAGCGACGGCGGTGGCGCGTTGGTGGTGGTTCATCCGGCCATTGCGCGGGCACTCAAGCGGCCGCTGATTACACCCATCGGTGCAGGTTACTCAATCAGTCATCTGAACGGCGGCTACTTCGACCTGCTGGCTTCGGGCGCGGTGAAGTCTGGCGCCGATGCATTCGCCGAGGCACGGCTCAAACCCAGTGACATCCGTTACGCCTCGCTGTACGACAGCTTCACCATCACCGTATTGATCCAGCTGGAAAACCTCGGCTTCTGCGCCCCCGGCGAGGGCGGCGCTTTCGTTGCCGACGGTAAATTGATCAGCGGCATGGGCCCGTTGGCGATCAATACCGACGGTGGTGGGCTGTGCAACAACCACCCCGGCAATCGCGGCGGCATGGCCAGGCTGATAGAGGCCGTGCGTCAGTTACGTGGCGAGGCACACCCCGCGGTGCAACGGCCTGACTGCGCGCTGGCCCTGGCCCACGGCACCGGTGGATTGCTGGGCTCAAGGCATGGCAGCGCTAGTCTCATTCTGGAGCGACTCTGATATGCACCTGACATCACCGCACATCACCCCCGAAAGCGCGCCGTTCTGGGAAGCGGCCAACCGGGAGCAACTGCTGCTGCGCCGCTGCCTCGACACTGGCAAGGCCTTTTTCTACCCCCGCGACCACAGCCCTTTTACCGGCAGTGCGGCCACCGACTGGATCGTCGCCAGCGGCAACGCCACCTTGTACAGCTTCAGCTACAGCGGGCGAGACGATGAAGCGTATTGCATCGCCTACGTAACGCTCGACGAGGGACCGACAATGTTGTCCGTCATCGAGTGCGAGGACAGGCAACAGCTGCATATCGGGCAACGGCTTGAGGTGACCTTCGCGCCGACGCCCGATGGGCAAAAAATACCCATTTTTAAATTGTCCCTTAGGGGTTGACAGTCAGACACACCGCAGCTGATTTATCACCCGTCAACCACCCATTAATCTGTGCCCATGTTGAACGCAACGCAAAACCCACTTAAACAAAAAAGGATTCAACCATGAGCACGCCAACCTACAACCGCTTGAACAAAGACGACGCCGTAGTGCTGCTGGTCGACCACCAGACTGGCCTGATCTCCCTGGTGCAAGACTTCTCCCCTAACGAGTTCAAGAACAACGTGCTCGCCTTGGCGGACCTGGCCAAGTTCTTCAACCTGCCGACCATCCTCACCACCAGCTTCGAGCAAGGCCCCAACGGCCCGCTGGTGCCGGAGCTGAAAGAAATGTTCCCGGACGCGCCGTACATCGCTCGCCCTGGCCAGATCAATGCGTGGGACAACGAAGACTTCGTCAAGGCGATCAAGGCTACCGGCCGCAAGCAGATCATCATTGCCGGCGTGGTCACGGATGTGTGCGTCGCGTTCCCAACCTTGTCAGCACTGGCGGAAGGCTTTGATGTGTTTGTGGTGACTGATGCCTCGGGCACGTTCAACACCACAGTGCAGCAGGCGGCGTGGAGCCGGATGACCCAAGCCGGTGCGCAGATGATGAACTGGTTCTCGGTGGCCTGTGAGCTGCATCGCGACTGGCGCAACGATATCGAAGGCCTGGGCAATCTGTTGTCCCAGCGTATTCCGAACTACCGCAACTTGATGAATGGTTACTCGGCGCTGACGGCGCGTAAGGACTAAGCCAACCGTTTCACTCAACACAAGCCTGCCCTGAAAAGCAGGCTCTTTTTATTCGCTAACACAACGTCCCCACGCGTATTTGGCCTATCACGCACTCTAATCCGCCAGCTCGCGCTCGATCTGCTCAATGCTAGGCAAAACCGTCTGCAGCTCCGCGGGCAGCGACTCAACCAGTTGATATTCAGCCACACCCATCGGTCGGTTGTTGTCGCGCAATGCATATTCGGCGACGACTTCGTTCTTGCTCTTGCACAGCAGCAGGCCAATCGTTGGTCCGTCTTGCGGGTGTTTGAGCTGGGCATCGACGGCCGCAAGATAAAAGCTCAACTGCCCCAGATGCTCGGGTTTGAACTTGCCCGCTTTCAGTTCGATCACCACGTAGCAGCGCAGCTTCAGGTGATAGAACAACAGGTCAACAAAGAATTCATCGCCCCCAACGTCGAGCAGCACTTGCTGGCCGACGAACGCAAAACCCGCGCCCAGCTCCAACAGAAAGTCAGTGACGTGTTTGATCAAGGCGTTTTCTATGTCGCGCTCCTGCGCGTCCAAGCCCAGGCTGAGGAAATCAAAACGGTAAGGGTCTTTCAGCGATTCGCGCGCTAAATCGGATTGAGGTTTGGGCAGATGGCTGTCGAAATTGCTGACGGCCTTGCCACTGCGCTCCAGCAATCGGCTTTCGATCTGCATGACCAACGTGTTGCGCGACCAGTTGTGTGCTATCGCCTGGGCGATGTACCAGCGGCGGGTTTCGGGGCCGGGTAGTTTGTCCAGCAACACCACATTATGACCCCAGGGCAATTGTGCAGCAGCCTGTTGCACAAATTCCGAGCTTGGCCATGCCTGCGCGAAAGCACGCATGTATTTAAGATTACGCGGTGAAAAACCCTTCATTTTGGGAAAGGCCGCACGCAAATCCTGGGCAAGACGATCAATGACTTTACTGCCCCAGCCCTGCTCAGCCTGACGGGTCAAAATGTCCTGGCCGATCTGCCAGTAGAGCAGCACGAGTTCTCGGTTTACCGCCAGCGTTGCGCGCTGTTGCGCCGAATGGATGCGGCCTTTCAGGTCAGTCAGCCAGTCGCTGTAACCCGCAGGCGGTTGGGTCAAGCCGATAGCGGTTTCGCTCATGCCGTTGCACTCTTGTGTTTTAAGGCAGGCTAGTCAGGGGCATGTGCTGTCACAAGGGGCCAGGAACGGTTCAGGAAGGGCCTTTCAACGGTTACAGAAACGCCCTGCTGGCCATTGCAGGTACTGGGCTCTACTGCAGCGCAGCGGGCCAGGTGGCTGAAACAAACCGGCGCTTTATTGGGAAAAGGGAATTTTCATGTACATCGGCAAAGCCGCGCAGTTGTCGGGCACGACCATCAAGGCAATTCGTCACTATGAGGCGATCGGGCTATTACCTGCGCCGCAGCGTCAGGGCCAGTACCGGGTCTATTCGCAGCAAAGCGTTCAGTTGCTGATGTTTATCAAGTGCGCGCAGCAACTGGGCTTCAAGCTCAAGGAGTTGCAGGACATTCTCCGAGGCCATCAAGGCGATGCGTTGCCCTGGGACCGAGCGGACCAGGCTATCGCTGGCAAAAAACAGGAACTGGCCGTGCACATTGCCGAATTGCAGAAGATGCGCATGGGATTGCTGGCATTTGAGGCACAGCTGAAGGATGCACAAGGACAGTGTTTGTCAGTAGCGCAGAGAACCTGACGGCTCATGAGCCGAATAATATGGCTAATCGGCTCACACACCACGGCATCCTCCCCCGCTCATTTGCCCAGAATCCCCATGTCTGCTAGTGTCGCGCCGGTTTACCGTCTACCGGAATAGCCGCCATGGCCCGCAAAAAAGTTGCACTCGATTTCGAACAATCCCTCGCCGACCTGCAAACCCTGGTCGAGCGTCTGGAGAACGGCGAATTGTCGCTGGAAGACTCGTTGACAGCGTTTGAGCAAGGCATCGGCCTGACCCGTGACTGCCAGAGTGCTTTGGCACAGGCGGAACAGAAGGTCCAAGTACTGCTGGAACGTGACGGGGAGTTGGCCGAAGAGCCTTTCGATGCGGAACAGCCCGAATGATCGACGCGTATCAGGCCAGTAGCCAAGCCCGGGTCAATGCGGCGTTGGAACCCTTGTTTGTTGCGCCAAGCCCCGAACTCAAGCGTCTTTACGAAGCCATGCGCTACAGCGTGATGAATGGCGGCAAGCGCGTGCGCCCCTTGCTGGCCTATGCGGCCTGTGAAGCCTTGGGCGCGCCGGCCGAACAGGCGAATGGCGCGGCGTGTGCGGTGGAGTTGATTCACGCCTATTCGTTGGTGCATGACGATTTGCCGGCGATGGACGACGACGATTTGCGTCGCGGCCAGCCGACCACCCACAAAGCGTTTGATGAAGCCTGCGCGATCCTCGCCGGTGACGGCCTGCAAAGCCTGGCGTTCAGCGCACTGCTGGACCCGGCGCTGAGCAGCGTCAACGCCGACATCCGTCTGCGTATGGTGACCGCCCTGGCCGTGGCTGCAGGCCCCTCCGGTATGGTCGGCGGCCAAGCTATCGACCTCGGTTCGGTAGGCCAGAAGCTTGATCAACACGCCTTGGAATACATGCACCGGCACAAGACCGGCGCCTTGATCGAAGCCGCCGTGCACTTGGGCGCCCTGGCCAGTGGGCGGGCCGAAGCCCCTCAATTGGCGGCGCTGAAGACCTACGCGCTGGCCGTCGGCCTGGCGTTCCAGGTGCAGGACGACATTCTCGACGTAGAAAGTGACACCGCCACCCTGGGCAAACGCCAAGGCGCTGATATCGCACGGGACAAACCGACGTATCCTGCGCTGCTCGGGCTGGAATCGGCCAAGGTTTATGCCTTGGAACTGCGCGACCAAGCCCTGGACGCCCTGCGACCTTTCGACGCGGCGGCCGAGCCACTGCGTGACTTGGCGCGGTATATCGTCGAACGCCGGCACTGATTACAGCGGCCATTTCAGCCGCATATCGGCCAAGTTCGGCGCTCTGCGTGGGCAGTTTGCGATGCTTGAGGTAAACTGCCGCCTCTTCTTATACCTATAACGATTCGCCTGATGCCCACGACGTTTCAAGAGATTCCCCGCAAGCGCCCGTCCACGCCCCTGCTCGACCGTGCTGCCACGCCGGACGGCCTGCGTCGGTTGGGTGAAGCCGAGCTGGAAACCCTGGCCGATGAGTTGCGCCTGGAATTGCTCTACACGGTCGGCCAGACCGGTGGGCATTTTGGTGCTGGCCTGGGCGTCATCGAGCTGACCATCGCCCTGCATTACGTGTTCGACACCCCGGACGACCGGCTGGTGTGGGACGTGGGCCATCAGGCGTATCCGCATAAAATCCTTACGGGCCGCCGCGAGCAAATGGGCACCCTGCGCCAGAAGGACGGCGTTGCTGCCTTCCCGCGTCGCTCCGAGAGCGAGTACGACACCTTTGGCGTCGGCCATTCCAGCACCTCCATCAGTGCAGCGCTGGGCATGGCGATTGCCGCCCGTCTGCAAGGCAGCGATCGCAAGGCGATTGCCGTGATTGGTGATGGCGCGCTGACTGCCGGCATGGCCTTCGAAGCGCTGAACCATGCGCCTGAAGTGGACGCCAACATGCTGGTGATCCTCAACGACAACGACATGTCGATCTCGCGCAATGTCGGGGGCCTGTCCAACTACCTGGCAAAAATCCTCTCCAGCCGCACCTACGCCAGCATGCGCGAAGGCAGCAAGAAGGTGCTCTCGCGTCTTCCCGGCGCGTGGGAAATTGCCCGGCGCACCGAAGAATATGCCAAGGGCATGCTGGTTCCCGGCACCCTGTTCGAAGAGCTGGGCTGGAACTACATCGGCCCTATCGACGGCCACGACCTGCCGACCCTGATCGCCACGCTGCGCAACATGCGTGACCTCAAGGGCCCGCAGTTCCTGCACATCGTCACCAAGAAAGGCAAAGGCTTTGCCCCGGCAGAAGTCGACCCGATCGGCTATCACGCAATCACCAAGCTGGAACCGCTGGACGCCCCCGCCGCTGCGCCGAAAAAAGCCAGCGGGCCTAAGTATTCCGGTGTGTTTGGCGAATGGCTGTGCGACATGGCCGCCGCCGACCCGCGCCTGGTGGGCATTACACCGGCGATGAAGGAAGGCTCCGACCTGGTGGCGTTCAGCGAACGGTTCCCGCTGCGTTACTTTGACGTGGCGATTGCCGAGCAGCACGCAGTGACATTCGCCGCCGGCATGGCCTGTGAAGGCGCCAAGCCGGTGGTCGCTATCTACTCGACGTTCCTGCAACGCGGTTATGACCAACTGGTGCATGACGTGGCGGTGCAGAACCTCGACGTGCTGTTTGCCATCGACCGCGCCGGCTTGGTCGGCGAAGACGGCCCGACCCACGCGGGCAGCTTCGACTTGTCCTACTTGCGTTGCATCCCCGGCATGCTGGTGATGACGCCGAGCGACGAAAACGAATTGCGCAAGATGCTCAGCACCGGCCATCTGTACAACGGCCCGGCGGCCGTGCGTTACCCGCGCGGCAATGGCCCGAATGCCGTGATCGAAAAGGACCTGGAGCCGATCGAGATCGGCAAAGGCATCGTGCGCCGCCAGGGCAGCAAGACCGCGTTCCTGGTGTTCGGCGTGCAGCTGGCCGAGGCCCTGAAAGTCGCCGAGAAGATCGACGCGACCGTGGTCGACATGCGTTTCGTCAAACCACTGGATGAAGCCTTGGTGCGCGAGATCGCCGGTAGCCACGAGCTGCTGGTGACGGTTGAAGAAAACGCCATCATGGGCGGCGCCGGTGCGGCGATCAGCGAATGCCTGGCGCGGGAAAACATCCTCAAGTCGGTGCTGCACCTGGGCTTACCGGATGTATACGTTGAGCATGCCAAGCCGGCGCAGATGCTGGCGGAGTGTGGGCTGGATGAGGCCGGGATCGAGGCTTCGGTGCGCGAGCGCATGGCGCTATTGGGCCTCTAACCCAATCTCCAGGCTGATACCGAGACTAGAATATGGGAGCGAGCAAGCCGCTCCCAGATTGGTTTTGTGTCAATTTTGATAGCCATGGACCGCCCATGAGTCACCTTCGCCTCGCCCTGCCCTTGCTGCTTCTAGCCTCCCCGGACCTGCTCGCAGACACCCGCGACGACGCCCTGAAACTCCCCAACGTCGTCATCAGCGCCAACCGACAGGTGCAGGCGCGCAACGACAGCAGCGCCGCCAACAGCGTGTTTACCCGCGACGACATCGAGCGCCTGCAACCCACCAGCCTGACCGACCTGCTCAGCCGCGTTCCTGGCGTGCAAATAGCGCCTACCGGTGGCCGCGGCAGCCTGCCCGGCATCTATATTCGTGGCACCAAATCCGCCCAGAGCCTGGTGCTGGTGGACGGTCAGCGCATCGCCAATAGCACCTCCGGTGACAGCGGCTTGCAGTACCTGAACGTCGACCAGATTGAACGGGTGGAAGTGCTGCGCGGTTCACGCTCGGTGATCTACGGCAGCGATGCAATTGGCGGGGTGATCCAGGTGTTTACCCGGCGTAATACCGGGCAAGGCCTGCAACCACGCCTCAAGTTCGGTTTCGGCAGCAACCAGACCTGGGAGCGCAGCCTTGGCCTGTCCGGCGGAGATGAGCACACCCGTTTCAACCTCGGCGCGAGCCTGGATGAAACCTCGGGTATCAACTCGACGCACACGTCATTCCCAAGCGATGGCGACCACGACGCCTACCGCAACCAGTCACTCAGCCTGAACCTGAGCCATTCTTTCAGCGATGAGCTTGAGGCCGGGTTCAACCTGTTGGATAACCGTGGCAAATCGGAGTACGACAACAGTTTCGGCCGCTACGACGTCGCCACCGGGCAAACGCTTGGGCAAAAGCCCTACACCGACTACACCGTCAGCAGCGCCAGCGGCTATGTCGACGCCAGGCTCAACGAGCGCTGGCAGTCGCGCCTGGAGCTGGGCCACAGCGAGAACCGGGACACCAAGCGCGATACCCTCAGCGATGACTTCAGCGTGTTCAACACGTACCGCGACTCGGTCAACTGGCAGAACGACCTGACGCTGAATGACCAGAACAGCCTGATTCTCGGCGGCGACTGGTACGAAGACCGGTTCCACGGCTCCACCACCTTTACCGAAAACAGCCGCCGGAACCGTGCAGCTTTTGTGCAACATCGGTTCCACGGCGAATGGTTTTCCACCGAGTTGGGGATACGGCGCGACCAGAACCAGCAATTTGGCGGGCAGAACAGCTGGAGCGGCACCGTCACCGTGCCGGTCAACCCCGACAACGACGTGCTGCTGAGCTACAGCGAAGGCTTTCGTGCGCCGACCTTCAACGACCTGTATTACCCGGATACGAAGTACAGCAACCCCAACCTGCAGCCCGAAACCTCGAAAAGCTACGCGCTGCAATGGCGCAGCCAGTTGAGCGACAGCACGCGCCTGGAAGCCTCGCTGTACCGCACCGACTTGAGCGATGCGATCATTCTCGACAGTAACAGCAAGCCCCAAAACGTGGCGTCGGCGCGCATCGATGGCGTTGAGGCCGCGCTGAAGCAAGAGCTGTTTGGGTGGCAGGGCAACCTGGGGCTTGCGGTCATCGACCCGCGCGACCGTGACAGCGGCCACACCCTGGCCCGCCGGGCGCGGCGTACGTTGAGCCTGGATCTGGATCGGCAGTTCGACAAACTGGGCGTAGGTGCCAGTTGGCAGGCCATCAGCAGCAGCTATGACGATGAAGACAACACACACCGCCTTGGCGGGTATGCCTTGCTGGGGTTACGCGGCAGTTGGACGTTGAATCGGGAAGTGGCGTTGTCGGTGAAGGTCGATAATCTGTTGAACAAGTCTTATGCACGGGCGCGTTACAGCTATAACGACCCGGGGTTCTTGAACAATCAGGATTACCGTGAAGAAGGCCGGGCTTGGATGATTGGGGTGACTTGGACACCCGAGATCTGAGTTGGCTGTGACAGGTCAGGTGCAATCACCTGGCACAACCTCGCCACCGCCTCCAACATCTGCCCACTGGGCCGCTCCAGGCCTTTGTCCGGCACCACCCGCACCCGCGTCGCCATCGCCGGCCAGACCCTCCAGGCCTCCTTCTGCGCCTGATCCCCCACCAGAATCAGCTCGGGATCACGCTGCAACACCGACTCGATATTCACCTGCGGCGCGGGCAGCGTGAGGTCGTCAAACACATTGCGCGCGCCGCACACACCCAAGGCATCGCTGATGATCTGCCCGCCGCCCACGGTGTACAGCGGCGGGTTCCATACTTGGTAGAACACTCGCAACGGTTTGGCCCGCTGATAACGCTGACGCAGTTCAGCCAGGCGCTGGCGCAACTGTGCAGCCAACTGCCGACCGGCTTCAGGCCGACCTAATTGTTCGGCGATGGCCTGCACTTGGGTGGTGAGTTGCTCAAGGCTGTGGGGTTCGGAGACGTACACCGGAATGTTCAGGCGCTGCAACTGCTCACGCTGGGCCGGGCCGACACTGCCGGGCCACAGCAGGATCAGGTCGGGCTTTAGGCTGAGCAGGCGTTCCATGTCGAGTTGGCCATAACGCCCCACCGACGGTACTTGCGCCAAGGCTGCCGGGCGATCGCCGCCGTCGAGCACGCCCACCAGCAGGTCGGCAGCGCCCAGTTCAGCGACGATTTCAGACAGCGATGGCGCCAGGCTGATCACGCGTTCGGCAGCCAACGCCTGGGCACTCGATGCCAGCAGCAGGAACGCCAGCCAGTGACGCCTCATCCCAATTGACGGGGGATGCGGTAGAGGTAAAACAGCACGAGTGTCGATAGCACCAGCAAGAACAGCGGCACTGCTTCAAGGCCGACAAACACCGCCAACGCACCGATCCAGGCTGGCACGGAGGCAATCAGCAACGCCGTGCGCCGACGCGCCGCCAACGTAATCCAGGCAGCCGGTTCTTCGGGGGTATCGAGGGCTTTGGAGGTCGCGATCAACGCATGTTTATAGCCGTTGAAGTAGCGCAGACTGAGGAACATCGAAGCCACGCCGGCAATAAAGAACGGCATGGCCAGCACCGGCAGCAAGGACTGCGCCTTGCCAAATACCAGGTTGATCACGAACAAAGGGAGCAGCGCCAGCGCCAGGTACTGCCACCAATTGAAGGACAGTCGCCGTTTCACCTGGCCACGAGTCACGCGCGGTCGACCTCGCCCTGGTGCTCGTTGCCCATCATGTGATCGAGCTTGCTGGCCTTGGTGGCCAGGTAGAGCTTGTTATGCGGGTTGTGCCCGGTGTGCAACGGCACACGCTCGGCAACGGTGATGCCCATTTCGGTCAGGGCTTTGACCTTGCGCGGGTTATTGGTCATCAGCCGCAGGGACTTGACGCCCAGATACTCCAACATCGGCAGGCAGATCGCGTAGTCACGCTGATCAGCGGCGAAGCCCAGGCGCTCGTTGGCCTCCACGGTATCGGCACCGCCATCTTGCAGCTCGTAGGCGCGGATCTTGTTCAACAGGCCAATGCCGCGGCCTTCCTGACGCAAGTACAGCAGCACGCCACGGCCTTCACGCGCGATGGCTCGCATAGCCGCTTCGAGTTGCGAGCCGCAGTCGCAACGCTGGCTGAACAGTGCATCGCCGGTCAGGCACTCGGAGTGCAAACGCCCAAGCACCGGCGCGCCATCCGCGATATCGCCCAGGCTAAGCACAACGTGCTCGCGCCCGGTGGCTTCTTCAAGAAAGCCGTTCATGGTGAACGTGGCAAAAGGGGTAGGCAGCTTGGAAGCGGCGACGAAAACGACGGGCACCGTGTGCTCCTGATTTCAGTTTTTACAGAGGCGGCCATTGTAACAGCACGTTCCTACAGACGCTTAAGCTGAATTATCGCTGATAAAGATCAATCGGTTTGATTGGCCTTTGTTCAGGTTCTATGCAGCGCCACTGGCCAAGACCTATTCACGCGTCGCGAAAATGCTGATAACCCCGAATGGCCGGGGTGATGTTCTGCCCGTTGTCGTCGAGCAGCGTCACGCCCTGCCCCGCCCCGACCCGGCCGATCACATGGATCGGCCAGCCATTGGCCTGCAACGGCGCCAATTCGGCGGGTGGCAGGGTGAACGCCAGCACGTAGTCGTCGCCCCCGCTCAGGGCCGCCACGCGCGCCTCATGATCGCCGACAAACGCCAGCAGCGCCTGGGACAATGGCAACCGCTGACGCTCAATCAGCAGGCTGACCTTTGATGCCGTGGCGATATGCCCGCAATCGGCGAGGAGCCCGTCGGAAATATCCATCGCAGACGTGGCCTTGCCGCGCAGCGCCAGCCCCAGGACCAACTGCGGCTGCGGCGACCAGTAATGGGCCAGCAGCGGGTCGGCGATGGTCGCATCGGCGCTGCGTTGGCCCAACACCAGCGCCAAGGCGCCAGCCGCATTGCCCAGCTCGCCGCCGACACACAGCAGGTCACCCGGCTGCGCACCGCTGCGGGTCAAGGCTTGCCCGGCCGGCACACGACCAAACACGGTCAGGGTCAGGCTGAGGGGCCCGCGCGTGGTATCGCCGCCCACCAAGCCCACGCCGCAGCGTTGCGCCATGCGGTTCAAACCCAGGGCATAGCGTTGCAGCCAATCGGCATCAACCGTCGGCGTGGTAAGGGCAAGGGTAAACGCGAGAGGGTTGGCGCCCATGGCAGCCAGGTCGCTCACCGCCACCGCCAACGAGCGTTGGCCGAGCAGGAAGGGGTCGCAGGGGTCCGAAAAGTGCACCCCGGCCACCAATGTATCGGTAGAAATTGCCAGTTGCTCCCCGGCAGGGAGCGCCAGCAAGGCGCAGTCGTCGCCGATCCCCAAGGCAATGCCTTCGCCGCCTTGCGCACAAGGCGCGGCGGCGAAGTAGTTGCGGATCAGCTCAAACTCGCCCATTCAGGACTCAAGCGCCGGTTAGCGCTTGTACGCCTTCACTTCAGCTTCACGCAGGCGCGGGGCCAGCTTGTCGAGCACGCCGTTGACGAACTTGTGACCGTCGGTCGAACCGTAGACTTTCGCCAGTTCGATGCCTTCGTTGATCACTACGCGGTACGGCACATCGACGCGATACAGCAGTTCCCAGGTGGACAGGCGCATCACGCACAGTTCAACCGGGTCCAGCTCTTCGATGGTCAGGTCCAGGCAAGGTGCCAGGGCCGTGTCGATCTCGCTCAGGTGTGCATACACACCGTGCAGGATGTCGTGGAAGTACGGCAGGTCGGCGAAGGTGAAATCGTTATCGACGCGAAACTGCGCTTCGATTTCGTTCAACGAGGCGCCCGCCATCTGACGCTGATACAGCGCCTGGGTGGCCAGTTGACGAGCAGCGCGACGCTTCTCGTTCTTGGACGGCTTACCGGCGTCGGCTGGACGCTCGTCGCGTGGGTTGAAACGATCGCTCTCGTCGGAAATCACTTGGCCTCCAACTGCGACAGCAGGCTGACCATTTCCAGGGCGGACAGGGCAGCTTCAGCGCCTTTGTTACCGGCCTTGGTGCCGGAACGCTCGATGGCTTGTTCGATGGAATCAACGGTCAGTACGCCGAAGGCGACCGGCACGCCGAACTCCATGGACACCTGAGCCAGGCCCTTGGTGCATTCGCCAGCCACGTATTCGAAGTGCGGAGTACCGCCACGAATGACCGCGCCCAGGGCGATGATGGCCGCGTATTCACCCTGTTGAGCAACTTTTTGCGCAACCAGTGGAATTTCGAAGGCGCCAGGGGCACGGATAAGGGTGATGTCGCTTTCGCTCACACCGTGGCGAACCAGGGCGTCCACGGCACCGCTAACCAGGCTTTCAACCACGAAGCTGTTGAAGCGGCCAACTACCAGGGCGTAGCGGCCTTTGGGGGCGATGAAGGTACCTTCGATGGTCTTCAGGGTCATTCGACAAATCTCTTAAAGAGCCGGGACGCGTGTATGACGCGTCCCTTAGTGATATTTGAACCGCGAACAAGGGGCGACAATCGCCGGCCTTTATTCGGAGGGCACGTATTCTACTACTTCCAGGTCGAAACCGGATATCGCATTAAATTTCATGGGTGCACTCATCAAGCGCATTTTACGCACGCCCAGGTCACGCAGGATCTGCGAACCGGCACCGACGATGCTATAGGTGGTCGGTTTTTTCACCGGCACGTTGTCAGCCGTTTCGCGGATATGCGCCAGCAACACATCGCCGTCCACCGGATTGCCCAGCAGCAACACCACGCCGCTACCCGCCTCGGAGACCGCAGCCATGGCGGCGCGCAGACTCCAACGACCCGGTTGCTTGACCATCAGCAGGTCACGCAGCGGGTCCATATTGTGCACGCGCACCAAGGTCGGTTCGTCTGCGCAAATGGCACCCAGGGTCAGGGCCATGTGCACGTCGCCTTCCACTGAATCACGGTAGGTCACCAAATTGAATTGGCCCAGTTCGCTGTCCAGTGGCTGCTCGGCAATCCGCTGAACGGTACGTTCGTGGATCATCCGGTAGTGAATCAGGTCGGCAATAGTGCCGACCTTGATGTTGTGTTCGGCGGCAAAGGCTTCCAGTTCAACACGGCGAGCCATGGTGCCGTCGTCGTTCATCACTTCGCAGATCACCCCGCTCGGTTCGAAACCGGCCATGCGCGCCAGGTCGCAGGCCGCTTCAGTATGACCGGCGCGAGCCAGGGTGCCGCCCGGCTGGGCCATCAGCGGGAAGATGTGGCCTGGGCTGACGATGTCTTCGGCCTTGGCGTCTTTCGCGGCGGCCGCCTGTACGGTGCGTGCACGGTCAGCAGCAGAGATACCGGTGGTGACGCCGGTGGTGGCTTCAATCGATACGGTGAACTTGGTGCCAAAACCCGAACCGTTGCGCGGCGCCATCAACGGCAGCTTGAGCAACTCGCAGCGCTCACGGCTCATGGGCATGCAGATCAGCCCACGGGCGTGCTTGGCCATGAAATTGATGTGCTCAGCCTGGCAGGCCTCGGCGGCCATGATGATGTCGCCTTCGTTCTCGCGGTCTTCGTCATCCATCAGGATGACCATCTTGCCTTGGCGGATGTCTTCAACCAGTTCTTCGATGCTATTGAGCGCCACGTGGCACCCCCTTGGTCAGGATTTCAGGTAGCCATTAGCGGCCAGAAAACTTTCGGTGATGTTACTGGCAGCAGGCTCTGCGGCCTTGTCGCCCAGCAATAGGCGCTCCAGATAACGGGCAAGCAAGTCGACTTCAAGGTTCACCCGGCGACCCGGCTGGTACGACGCCATGATGGTTTCGCTCAGGGTGTGGGGAATAATGGTCAGTTCAAATTCGGCGCCGTTCACGGCGTTCACGGTCAGGCTGGTGCCATCGACGGTGATCGAGCCTTTGTGGGCAATGTACTTGGCCAACGCTTTGGGCGCGCGGATGCGGAATTCCACGGCCCGCGCGTTTTCGCTGCGCGCCACGACTTCGCCGACGCCGTCGACGTGGCCGCTGACCAGGTGGCCGCCGAGGCGGGTGGTCGGCGTCAGGGCTTTTTCCAGGTTGACAGGGCTGCCGGCCTTAAGGTCATTCATCGCGGTGCAGTCCAGGGTTTCCCGGCTGACATCGGCGGCGAAGCCGTTGCCCGGCAGCTCGATGACGGTCAGGCACACGCCACTGACGGCGATACTGTCGCCCAGTTTGACGTCGCCCAGGTCGAGCTTGCCGGTTTCAACCAGCAGGCGTACATCGCCGCCTTTGGGGGTCATTGCACGGATGCTGCCGATGGATTCGATAATGCCGGTGAACATTTCGTTCTCCTGAAAACGGGGCTGACGCTCAAGCGCAGGCCGGGAATTATACGCTCGCTGCGGGGAGCGGGATGGCAGTGACTCGCCAGTCGTCGCCAACAGCGCGCATTTCAGTGATCTTGAGTTGGGGGGCGTCGGCGAGTTTCTCAAGCGGCCAGTCCAGCAAAGGCCGGGCGGCGGAGCCGAGAAACTTGCCGGCGACGAAAATCACGTACTCATCCACCAGGCCTTGCTGGGCGAACGCGCCCGCCAGGCTTGGGCCGGCTTCTACCAGCACGTCATTGACGCCGCGGGCAGCCAGCGCAACCAGTGCTGAGCGCAGGTCGACCTGGCCCTCGACGCCCGGCACCACCAGGCACTCGGGGCCACGGGGGAACTGGTTTTCCGCCGTCACGCACGTGATGACCAACGCCGGGCCGGCCTTGAAGAACGGCGCATTGAGCGACACGCGCAAGCGGCCATCGATCAGCACGCGCAACGGCGGGCGCGACATCGCCAGGGCAGTCGTGGCCTCGTCCAGGCCGAGCTCGGCGGCGCGCACGGTCAGGCGCGCACCGTCCGCCAACACCGTGTCGGCGCCAGTCAGCACCACGCTGGCCTCGGCGCGCAGGCGCTGTACCGCGGCGCGGGCGGCGGGGCCGGTGATCCATTGGCTTTCGCCGCTGGCCATCGCGGTGCGACCGTCCAGGCTCATCGCCAATTTGACCCGCACGAAAGGCAGGCCGTGTTCCATACGCTTGAGGAAACCCTTGTTGAGGGCCCTGGCTTCACCCTCCAACACACCGCTGCGCACCTCGATCCCGGCCTGGGCCAGGCGCTGCATGCCGCGCCCGGCGACTTCCGGGTTAGGGTCCTGCATCGCCGCAACCACCCGCGCCAACCCGGCGCTCAGCAACGCATCGGCGCACGGCGGGGTGTGACCATAGTGGCTGCAAGGTTCAAGGGTTACGTAGGCCGTGGCACCGCGAGCCTTGTCACCGGCTGCGCGCAGGGCATGCACTTCGGCATGGGGCTCGCCGGTACGCACATGCCAGCCTTCGCCGACAACCTGCCCATCACGCACAATCACGCAACCTACCCGCGGGTTGGGGTGGGTGGTGTACAAGCCATTGCGTGCAAGTTCCAGGGCGCGGACCATGTAATGGGCGTCGAGCACAGCCTGTTCAGCAGAAGGTGGGTTCATTCTTTGGCAGGCTCACGGGCCAGGCGGTCGATCTCTTCACGGAACTCATTGAGGTCCTGGAAACGTCGATACACCGAGGCGAAACGGATATAGGCAACTTCGTCGAGCTTTTGCAGCTCGCCCATTACCAGTTCTCCAACTACCAGGCTCTTGACCTCGCGCTCGCCGGTCGCCCGCAGCTTGTGCTTGATGTGCACCAGCGCCGCTTCCAGCCGCTCGACACTCACCGGTCGTTTTTCCAGGGCGCGCTGCATACCGGCGCGTAATTTATCTTCGTCGAAAGGCTGGCGGCTGCCGTCGGACTTGATCAGACGTGGCAATACCAGTTCGGCGGTTTCGAAGGTGGTGAAACGCTCACCGCAGCCAGAGGCCAGGCATTCGCGCCGGCGACGCACTTGATCGCCCTCGGCGACCAGACGCGAGTCAATGACCTTGGTGTCGTTGGCACCGCAGAAGGGACAGTGCATGGTTGGCAGGCAACAAATAAAGGGAGGACCATGGTAGCGCATCCCCGTGGCAAGACAAGCCATAGCCTTTACGGTATATAGGCTGACTATTATGTTTCATATCTTTTAAGCCACGGATTTTGTCCTTTCTGGAGCCGTACATGCAGTTACGACCACTTGTTTTGCTTACCCTCTTCAGTTTCCTGGTCGCCTGCAGCAGCGAAGCCCCAAAGCCGGCCGCACCTCAACCGACGCCAGCGCAAGAGAAAAAAGTCCCAGGGATTGAAGACATGGGCCCCCTGCCTGCCTATCAGCGGGAAATCAGCGGCAGCCTGACCAACGTACCCGCGGGTGCCGAAGTCGAGATGGCCTTGTTGGTCATCGACGACCGTTCGCGCCCGCAGCAACTGCTCGCCAGCAGTGTATTGAGCGGCAACGGCAAGCCCTTGGCCTTCCGCCTGCGCTACAACCCCGAAGCCTTCCCAGCCGGTGCGCGGGTTGAACTGCGTGGTCGCGCCAGCCAGTCCGGCGAGCTGATCCTGCACCTGCCCGCCGTGCTGATCACCCGGGCAATCACCCAGACCACCGGCCCCCTGCAACTCGTCAAGGCACCATGACGCCACCGCTGGACCTGCAAGCGGCGCTGAGCGAACTGATCGGCGACGCGCAACTGGTGCCCTGCCCGCTGCCGGGTACCGAGCTGTCTTTGTGGCTGCTGGACGCAGACAACATGGACCGCGCCTTCAGCCCCGAAGAAACCCGGCGCATCCTGCATGAACCGCCTTACTGGAGTTTTTGCTGGGCCAGTGGTTTGGCGCTGGCACGGTATCTGGCGGCGACTCCTGAATGGGTCGCCGGCAAGCGCGTGCTGGATTTTGGCGCGGGTTCCGGTGTGGCCGGGATTGCGGCGGCTAAAGCGGGCGCGCTGGAAGTAGTCGCCTGCGACCTGGACCCGCTGGCCTTGACATCCTGCCGGGCGAATGCCGAGCTTAATGGTGTGGAACTGGGTTATTCGGCGGACTTTTTCGCCGAATCAGACCGCTTCGACCTGATCCTGGTGGCTGACGTGCTCTACGACCGGGCGAACCTGCCGCTGTTGGACCAGTTCCTGACCCGTGGCCGCGAAGCGTTGGTGGCGGATTCGCGGGTGCGGGACTTCCAGCACCCGGATTATCAACGGCTGGAGATTCTGGATGCGCTGACGTTGCCAGACTTGGCGGAGCCTTGGGAGTTTCGCAAGGTGAGCCTGTACCATTCGCGGCGCACTTGAGACCTTCGCGAGCAAGCCCTTATAGTTGCCCCATTCCCGCTTTATTCGAGACGCCCCATGAGTGAGCCCACGCCATACATCTTCGACGTTACTACTGCCACCTTCGACCAGGCAGTGATCCAGAACTCCTTCGAAAAACCCGTGCTGGTGGATTTCTGGGCCGAGTGGTGCGCGCCGTGCAAGGCGTTGATGCCGATGCTCGCGAAAGTTGCCGAGAGTTATCAGGGCGAGTTGCTGCTGGCCAAGGTTGATTGCGAGGCCGAGCAGGACATCGTCGCGCGTTTTGGCATTCAAAGCCTGCCGACGGTGGTGCTGTTCAAGGATGGCCAGCCGGTGGACGGTTTTGCCGGGGCGCAGCCGGAGTCGGCGGTGCGGGCGCTGTTGGAGCCGCATGTGCAGATGCCGCCGCCAGCTGCGGCGGACCCGTTGGAGCAGGCCCAGGCGCTGTTTGCCGAAGGTCGCATCAGTGATGCCGAAGCCCTGCTGGTCGCGCTGCTGGGCGAGGACAACACCAACGCCGCCGCACTGATCCTGTATGCACGCTGCCTGGCCGAGCGCGGTGAGTTGGGCGAAGCCCAGGCCGTGCTGGACGCCGTGAAAAGCGACGACCACAAAGCCGCCCTCGCCGGGGCCAAGGCGCAGATCACTTTCCTGCGCCAGGCTGCCGACCTGCCGGACGCCGCCGACTTGAAAAGCCGCCTGGCGCAAAACCCGCAGGACGACGAAGCGGCCTATCAACTGGCAATCCAGCAACTGGCGCGCCAGCAGTACGATGCGGCGCTGGAAGGTTTGCTCAAGCTGTTCATCCGCAACCGCAGCTACAACGAAGGCCTGCCGCACAAGACCTTGCTGCAGGTGTTCGAACTGCTGGGCAATGATCACCCGCTGGTGACCGTGTACCGCCGCAAGCTGTTTGCCGCGTTGTATTAATCGCCGACCCAACTGTACAGCGGCGTATCACCGCCGCTGGCCACTTTCACCTTGGCGCTATGGCGCAGGCGCACCAACAGGCGCTTGCCCGCCGAGGCGTCCCCCGCCAAGCCTTCCAACTGGTCGAGCAGTTCGAGGCCACTGAGTTGCCCGGCCTCGCGCAACAGATCCTGAGCGTTCTGCCACAGGTCATCGTTCTGTTTTATCGGCACAACTGGCGGCGTACTCTCTACTGGGGCGGCCTGCAATTGCGCGCCCAGGCGTGCCCAATCAGCGTCGTCCAGCTCCAGGGTCAAGTCCACCGGCAGGTCGCCGACGGTTCCACGAATTCGCAACATCGTCGTTACTCCTGCACATTTTCCGACAGGCATGCTCCCATGCGGCTTGCGCAACGCCAAGCAGCCGGTCAAACTCCCGGCCCTATTGTTATAAGATCACATAACAAAACTTTTATCTTCGCTCAGGAGTTTCACCATGCGCCGTCTGTTGCTTGCTTTGCCGTTTGCCCTGCTGCCACTGGCGGTCGCTTATGCTCACGACGATCACGACCATGAACACGGCAGCCTCGGCGCCCATGAGCACGGCGTTGGTCGCCTCAACGCGGTGCTCGACGGCCAAGCCCTTGAACTTGAGCTGGACAGCCCGGCGATGAACCTGGTGGGTTTCGAACACGTGGCCACCAGCGCGGCGGACAAAGCTAAAGTCGCCGCTGCACGTAAACAGCTGGAAAACCCTGTCGCCCTGTTCAACTTGCCCAAGGCCGCCGGCTGCGTCGTCGGCAACCAGGAACTCAATAGCCCGTTGTTCGGCGACAAGCCCGAAGCCGACCATGATCATGATGATGACGCCAAAGACGGCGCCCACGAGCACCATCACGACCACAGCGAGATCCACGCCCACTACCAGTTCACCTGCGCCACGCCGACAGCCTTGAGCAATCTCGACCTGAGCCAAGTGTTCAAGACCTTCCCCGCCACCCAGAAAATTCAGGTACAACTGATCGGCCCGAGCGGCCAGCAAGGTGTTGAAGCGACGGCCACAGCAGCCACCCTGAAGTTCTGATTTGAAAATACGGTCAATGTGGGAGCTGGCTTGCCTGCGAACGGATGCCTCGGTATGTCTGGAACAACCGAGTCGCCCGCATCACAGGCAAGCCAGCGCCTACAAGGGATCGGCGCCATTTTCTACAACCAGGCAATACTGATTTAACATGACCCATGCATTGATCGAACTGTCTGACCTGGGCTTTAACTGGCCCGGGCAGCCACAGTTGCTGGACATCCCCGCTTTCCGCCTGGAAGCAGGAGAAACCCTGTTTCTGAAGGGCCCGAGTGGCAGTGGCAAAACCACGCTACTGGGCCTGCTCGGGGGCGTACAGAAACCCAGCCAGGGCAGCATCCGCCTGCTCGGCCAGGAGCTGACCGAACTGTCGGCCGGCGCCCGCGACCGCTTCCGTGTCGACCACACCGGCTACATCTTCCAGCAGTTCAACCTGCTGCCGTTCCTGTCGGTGCGCGAGAACGTCGAGTTGCCCTGCCACTTCTCCAAGCTGCGCGCGCAACGGGCGAAACAACGTCACGGCAGTGTCGACCGCGCCGCCGCGACCTTGCTGGCGCACCTGGGGTTGAAAGACAAAGACCTGCTGGAGCGCCGCGCCGACTCGCTGTCCATCGGCCAGCAACAACGGGTGGCCGCCGCTCGCGCGCTGATCGGTCAACCCGAGTTGGTGATCGCCGACGAGCCCACCTCGGCACTGGACTACGACGCCCGCGAAGCTTTCCTTCAGCTGTTGTTCGCTGAATGCCGCGAAGCCGGCGCCAGCCTGTTGTTTGTCAGCCATGACCAAAGTCTGGCCGCGCTGTTCGACCGCCACCTGTCGCTGGCCGAACTCAATCGCGCCGCCACGCCCGCAGAGGTTTGAGATGTATCTGTTCCGTCTAGCCATGGCCAGCCTGGCTAACCGCCGCTTTACGGCGATCCTCACCGCATTCGCCATCGCCCTGTCTGTGTGCCTGCTGCTGGCCGTGGAACGCGTCCGTGTCGAGGCGCGCAACAGTTTCGCCAGCACCATCAGCGGCACCGACCTGATCGTCGGCGCCCGCTCCGGCTCGGTGAACCTGCTGCTGTATTCGGTGTTTCGCATCGGCAATGCCACTAACAACATCCGTTGGGACAGCTACGAACACTTCGCCGCCAGCCCTCAGGTGAAATGGGCGATCCCGATTTCCTTGGGGGATTCCCACCGTGGCTACCGCGTGATGGGCACCAACGAGTCCTACTTCGAGCACTACCAATACGGTCGCAAGCAACACCTCGAACTGGCCAGCGGCCGCGCCTTCGCCACCGACCCGTTCGAAGTGGTGCTCGGCGCCGAAGTGGCTGACGCACTGCACTACAAACTCGGCGACAAACTGGTGCTGGCCCATGGCGTCGCGGTGGTCAGCCTGGTCAAGCACGATGACAAACCCTTCACCGTGGTCGGCATCCTCAAGCGCACCGGCACGCCGGTGGACCGCACGTTGCACATCAGCCTCGGCGGCATGGAGGCGATCCATATCGACTGGCACAACGGTGTGCCGGCTCAAGGCAAAGGCCGCATCAGCGCCGATCAAGCGCGCAACATGGACCTCACGCCGCAGGCCATTACCGCGTTCATGCTCGGGCTGAACAACAAGATTTCCACGTTCGCCCTGCAACGGGAGATCAACGAATTCCGTGGCGAGCCGATGCTGGCGATCCTGCCGGGCGTGGCGCTGCAAGAACTGTGGAGCATGATGGGCACCGCTGAAAAAGCGCTGTTCGTGATCTCGCTGTTCGTGGTGCTGACCGGCTTGATCGGCATGCTCACGGCGATCCTCACCAGCCTCAACGAGCGCCGTCGCGAAATGGCGATCCTGCGCTCAGTGGGCGCACGGCCGTGGCATATTGCAACCTTGCTGATCGTGGAAGCCTTCGCCCTGGCGCTGTCCGGCGTGATCGCAGGCGTGGGCCTGCTGTACGTGTGCATCGCCGCCTCGCGCGGTTACCTGCAGGCCAATTACGGCCTGGACCTGCCCATGTCGTGGCCCAGCGAATATGAATGGACGCTGCTCGCCGGTATCCTGGCCGCCGCGCTGTTGATGGGCAGCGTGCCCGCGTGGCGCGCCTATCGACAATCACTGGCCGACGGCCTGTCGATTAGGCTGTAGAACAGCCGCTGCAAGTTTCAAGCGTTAAGCTGCAAGCGAATCGGCTTTAACTTAAAGCTTGCGGCTTCTAGCTACCTACTGAGGAGTTTTCATGCGTCGCGCCCTCGCTGCACTGTTTTTGCTGGTGGCCCTGCCCGCCTGGGCCGCCGAGCCCAAGGAACTGACTTGGTCGGAGCTGATCCCGCCGGATGCCATGCCCGAAGTGCCCAATATGCAGCCGCTGCACAACCTGTCCGGCATGGCGGATGCACTGGAGTCGGCGCCGGCGGCCAAGCAGGAAATGCCCCACGCGCCTGTGGTGCAAAGCCTTGATGGCAAGCACATCCGCCTGCCCGGTTATATCGTGCCGTTGGAAGTCGGCGAAAACGGCCGCACCACTGAATTCTTGCTGGTGCCGTATTTCGGCGCGTGCATCCACGTTCCGCCACCGCCGTCGAACCAGATCGTGCACGTTAAAAGTGAAGTCGGCGTGAAGCTCGATGAACTGTATCAACCGTACTGGATCGAAGGCGCGATGCGGGTCAAACCGTCCACCAGCGAACTGGCCGACGCCGGTTACCAGATGGATGCCGAGAAGATTTACATCTACGAGCTGCCGGAGTAACGCTGATCGCGCTTTCGTTGAGCTGAGTCAAAAGATCGAGCGGAACGATCTTTACCATTGGACGTACAACTTTTAACGTCCTTTTGGAGCTCCCATGAACAAGTCTCTGCTCGGCGCGTCCCTCTTCGCGCTCGCCCTCGTTGCCCCTGTCGCACACGCTCACGAAGCGGGCGACATTCTGGTTCGCGCCGGTGCAATCACCGTGAATCCGAAGGCTGACAGCAGCACCGTCAAAGTTGACCAGGGCCCATTGGCCGGCACCAACCTGGGCGGCAAGGCGACCATGAGCAGCGATACCCAACTGGGCTTGAACTTTGCCTACATGCTGACCAACCACGTGGGTATCGAACTGCTGGCCGCCACACCGTTCGAGCACGACGTGAAGATCAAAGGCACCGCCCTGGGCGCCCCCAACGGCAAGCTTGGTACCCTGAAACACCTGCCGCCAACCCTGAGCGTCGTGTACTACCCGCTGGATAACAAATCGGCCTTCCAACCTTACGTAGGCGCCGGTATCAACTACACCTGGATCTACGACGAGCACGTCGGCAGCCGTGCCCAAGGCGCAGGTTTCAGCAACTTCAAGGCTGAAAACTCCTGGGGCTGGGCCGCACAGATCGGCGCGGACTACATGATCAACGACAAGTGGATGATCAACGCCCAGGCGCGCTACATCGACATCAGCACCAAGGCCACCGTGGAAAACAACGCCGTGGCACCTGGCACGCGTGCCAAGGTCAATGTGGACGTTGACCCAATGGTTTACATGGTGGGTATTGGCTACAAGTTCTAATCCCGACCTAAGCAACACTGCATAACCAAATGTGGGAGCGGCGCACCGCCGCTCCCACATTTTGGTTTTGCGTGTATTCAGTTGTGCCGGTAGAAGCGATCCAGCAACGCCGGCAGCCCCGCCCGCCATGCCCGTGGCTTGATGCCAAAGGTATGGAGGATTTTCTTGCAGGCGAGCACCGCGTGTTGCGGTTCTTCACTTGCATCCGGCCGGGCCGCATGGGCCTGGGCGGTGGGGGATTCGATCGCCAACGGATGAAAATTGCGCGCTTCAGTGAGAATCGCCTGGCCCAGCGCCAACGGCGTGGTCGCCTCATGGCCGGCGTAGTGGTAAGTGCCCCACAACGGCGCCGCGCAATCGAGTTGCTTGAGCACCGAAATGATCACCCGCGCCGCATCGTCCACTGGCGTCGGGTTGCCGCGCCGGTCGTCAGCCATCAGTAATTCATCGGTTTTTTCGGCCCGGGCCAGGAAGCGCCCGAGGGTGCCGTCGACGCTGTCATCCAGCAGCCAACCAAACCGCAGCAACACATGTTGCGGGCAAGTGGCGCGCACGCTTTGTTCGATACGCCACAACGCCTGGCCGCGCAGGCCCAGGGGCACCGGCTCGTCTTTTTCGCTGTAAGCGGTGGCGCGAGAGCCATCGAACACGCGGTAGCTGGACGGTTGCAGCAAGGTGATGTTGTGGTGCTGGCACAGCTCGGCCAGACGCTCGATAGCGAACTCTTGGGAGGCCAGGCGGGTTTCGCTGACCGCTTCGGCCTGGAACCAGTCGAAATAGTAGGCGAGGTTGATCAACGCATCGGGACGGGTGTCGTCGAGCAATTGGGTGAGGCTCGCGGCATCCCAGCCGTCTTGGGGCGGTTTGGGTGCGAGGAAACCAATGTCTTCCTCTGCACCGAGGCGAATCAGCGCCTGCCCGAGGGCATTCCCGCCGCCCAGTAACATAAGGCGCATTCGCATAGATTGAGCAGGCCCGGTCTGGTTGGAACGAAGGTTATTCATGTATTTGTCAGAATCGTTGCATTTTGCGGGTTCGTAGCGCAACCGTCACGGACAAACTGCGCGATTGCAACTTGTTGGAGCGGGCGGTATCAATCACTCCATGAACCTTCCTGAATCCACCGACAGCGCGTTGCACGGCTTCCACCCCGCCGTCAGCGCCTGGTTCCGCAGCACCTTCCCTTCGGTGACAAGCGCCCAGGCCCAGGCATGGCCGCTGATCCGCCAGCGCCAATCGACGCTGATCGCCGCGCCCACCGGCTCCGGCAAGACGCTCACAGCCTTTTTGGCGGTGCTGGATGACTTGGTCCAGCAAGGCTTGGCGCACGGCGGGCAACTGCCGGACGAAACCCTGGTGGTCTACGTGTCGCCGCTGAAGGCGCTGTCCAATGACATCCAGATCAACCTGCAGAATCCGCTTGCCGGAATCACTCAGCACTTGCAGAGCCAGGGCCTGCCGCCGCTGGTGATCCGCACCGCCGTGCGCACGGGCGACACCCCGCAAAAAGACCGCGTGCAGATGCGCAAGCGCCCGCCGCACATTCTGGTGACCACTCCGGAATCGCTCTACGTGCTGCTGGGGTCGGACTCCGGGCGGCAAATGCTCGCCCGCACGCGCACGGTGATCGTCGATGAAATCCACGCTATCGCGGCCGGCAAACGTGGCAGCCACTTGGCGTTGAGCCTGGAGCGCCTGCAAGGTCTGTGCGCCGAACCACTGACACGCATTGGCTTGTCGGCCACGCAAAAGCCCATCGACGCGGTGTCACGTTTTCTCGTGGGCACCGGCCGCCACTGCGCGATTGTGGATATCGGCCACGCCCGCCCCCGCGACCTGGATATCGAAGTACCGCCAGTGCCGCTCTCGGCAGTAATGGCCAACGATGTGTGGGAACGGGTCTACGACCGCCTCGCCGAATTGGCCCGCGAGCACCGCACCACGCTGGTGTTCGTCAACACCCGCCGCCTGGCAGAACGCCTGGCCCGGCATTTGAGCGAACGCCTGGGCAAAAGCGCCGTGGCCGCGCACCACGGCAGCCTGGCCAAGGAAATGCGCCTGGACGCCGAACAACGACTCAAGGCCGGTGAGCTGCAAGTGCTGATCGCCACCGCGTCCCTGGAGCTGGGGATTGATATCGGCGACGTGGATTTGGTCTGTCAGATCGGCTCGCCCGGCTCCATCAACGGCTTTCTGCAAAGAGTGGGACGCTCCGGCCACCAGGTCGGCGGCACGCCCAAAGGGCGCTTGTTCGCCACCACACGCGACGACTTGATCGAATGCGCCGCGCTGCTCGATTGCGTACGCCGGGGTGAGCTGGACACCTTGCACATACCGGTCGCGCCGTTGGACGTGCTGGCCCAACAGATCATCGCCGAGGTCAGCGCCCAGGAATGGTCGGAGCAGGCATTGCTCGACCTGATCCGCCGCGCCGCGCCCTATGCCGAGCTGGATGAACGCCATTACCAAGCGCTGCTGCAGATGCTCAGCGACGGCTACAACGGTCGCCAGGGCATCCGTAGCGCCTACCTGCACCGCGACGCCCTGAGCCGCACCTTGCGCGGTCGGCGCGGCGCCAGACTCACTGCCGTGACCAGCGGCGGCACCATCCCCGACAATGCCGACTACAGCGTGTTGCTCGAACCCCAAAGCCTGAACATCGGCAGCGTCAACGAAGACTTTGCGGTGGAAAGCATCGCCGGGGATATCTTCCAGCTCGGCAATACGTCCTACCGAATCCTGCGGGTCGACGCCGGCAAGGTGCGCGTCGAGGATGCCCATGGCCAGCCGCCGACCATTCCGTTCTGGCTCGGCGAAGCGCCCGGGCGCAGCAACGAATTGTCGGCGGCGGTGGCGCGTTTGCAGGGCCAATTGGACGCGCTGCTCAGCGCCACGTCCGGCAACCTGCAAGCCGCGCAAGACTGGCTCACCGAAACCCTCGGCCTGAACCGCGCCAGCGCCGAACAAATCCTCGATTACCTGGCGCGCACACGCTTGGCCCTGAGCGCCCTGCCGTCCCAGGACACGTTGATCATGGAGCGTTTCTTCGACGCGTCTGGCGGCACCCAACTGATCATCCACACGCCGTTCGGCAGCCGCGTCAACCGCGCCTGGGGCCTGGCCTTGCGCAAGCGTTTTTGCCGCACCTTCAATTTCGAATTGCAGGCCGCCGCCAGCGAAAATGCGATCGTGCTGTCGCTGTCCACCAGCCACAGTTTCGAGCTGGACGCGGTGTGGCGCTACCTCAACAGCCACAGCGCCGAACATATCCTGATCCAGGCCGTGCTGGAGGCGCCGCTCTTCGGCGTGCGCTGGCGCTGGAATGCCGGTGTGGCGCTGGCATTGCCGCGCTTTACCGGCGGGCGCAAGGTGGCGCCGCAGATCCAGCGCATGAAAAGCGAAGACCTGATCGCCAGTGTGTTTCCCGACCAGATCGCCTGCCTGGAAAACCTCGCCGGCGAGCGCGAAGTGCCTGAACACCCGCTGGTCGAGCAAACCCTCGACGACTGCCTTCACGAAGCCATGGACAGCGACGCCTGGCTGGCCCTGCTGCGGCGCATGGAGCACGGCGACGTGCGCCTGATCAGCCGCGACTTGCCAGCGCCCTCGCCGATGGCCGCCGAAATCCTCAGTGCGCGGCCCTACACCTTTCTTGACGATGCGCCACTGGAAGAGCGCCGAACCCAGGCCGTGCTCAACCGACGCTGGAGCGACCCGCAAAGTACCGACGACCTAGGGGCGCTGGATGCTGACGCTATTGCTGGCGTGCGCGAAGAAGCCTGGCCGGCGCCCAACGGGCTGGATGAAATGCACGAGGCGTTGATGAGTCTGGCGTGTATCGCCGCCAGCGAAGTCACGCCGCAATGGGCGCAATGGTTGCACGCCTTGGCCAAGAGCGGCCGCGCCTTTCAATTGCACAATGACCTGTGGGTCGCCGTTGAACGCTTGAGTTGCTTGCAGGCAATCTTCCCCAACGACTTGCCGCTGTTACCTGGTTTCGATGAGCCCTGGACCTTTGATGAGGCCGTGGTGGAAGTGCTGCGCGCACGCCTCGGTGGGTTCGGCCCGCTGAGCCTGAGCGAGATCGCCGCGCCCCTGGCCTTGCGAGAATCTGATGGGGTCCAGGCGCTGGCCCGCCTGGAGCAGGAAGGCTATGTATTACGCGGCCATTTCAGCCCCGCTGCCACTGAGGAGCAATGGTGCGAACGCCACCTGCTGGCGCGTATTCATCGCTATACGGTCAAGCGCTTGCGCCGGGAAATCGAGCCGGTGGCACTGCAGGATTTCATGCGTTTTCTGTTCGATTGGCAGCACCTGTCCGACGGCACACGCGGTCAGGGCAGCGCGATGTTGCCGCAGATCGTTGCGCAGTTTGAAGGGTATGCCGCCGCCACATCCGCCTGGGACAGCGACCTGCTCAGCGCACGGCTCAAGGATTACTCCTCCACCTGGCTCGATGACCTGTGCCGCAGCGGCAAACTGGTGTGGACGCGCTTGAGCAACAAACCCGGCGCCATGGCATTACGCAGTACGCCAGTGGTGTTGCTGCCCCGCAGCCAGGTGGGACTGTGGAGCGGACTGACCGAACTCACCGACGCCACCACGCTGTCACCCAAGGCGCAGAAGGTGCATCAAGCCCTGCGCGACCACGGCGCGCTGTTTTTTGATGAGCTGGTGCACGAGGCCCACTTGCTGCGCAGCGAACTGGAAAGCGCCTTGCAGGAACTGGTCGGCGCCGGGCTGGTAAACGCCGACAGCTTCGCCGGCCTGCGCGCCCTGACCACGCCCGCCAGCAAACGCCAGGCGCGCAGCAGTCGGCGTGGGCGCGGCGCGTTTATCGGCGGCATGGACGACGCCGGGCGCTGGGCCTTGGTGCGGCGTTCACCCACCGCCGCCGGCGCGCATTCGGCCGAGACGCTGGAGCATGTGGCAATGACCTTGCTGCGCCGCTATGGCGTGGTGTTCTGGCGCTTGCTCGAGCGTGAGGCGGATTGGCTACCAAGCTGGCGCGAGTTGCTGCGCACTTTTCATCGGCTGGAAGCACGCGGGGAGATTCGCGGGGGGCGATTTGTCAGTGGGTTGGCGGGGGAACAGTTTGCGTTGCCGGAGGCGATCCCGTTGCTGCGTGAAGTGCGACGTCGGGCCCATGACGGCAGTTTGATTGTTGTGTGTGGGCCTGATCCGCTGAACCTGGTGGGCACGTTGTTGCCGGGCACCAAGGTGCCGGCCTTGAGTGGTAATCGAATTGTGTATCGGGACGGGTTGCCGGCGGCGGTGATGGTCGCGGGCAAGCAGCAGGTGTTGTTGGAGGTGGATCAGGTGGCGGTGCAGAATAAACTGATTAAGCGTCCGTAACTTAGCAGCTGTCGAGCGCCAGCTGCTACGGGTTGTGAAGGTCACTGAGTCCGAGGCGGCTCCGTGACCACCACCGAAGCCGGCACCTCTGCATCAGGTTCATCCGCCAGCAGCGCACGCTTGGGCAACAAAATCTGCTGTGGATAAGTCTGCGCGAAGTGCACCTCGTCACAATTATCCACACGCTTTTTCAGCCGCTGGTTAAACGCGCGACTCACCGCGTATTGCCCGCCCGAGACCGTGCGGAACTGCGCCGTCAGCACCACGCCGTTGAGGTCCATCTTGTCGACACCAAACACCTCCAGCGGGCCTTGCAGGTTGTACTTGAGGAACACATCGTCGCGAATCGATTGCCCGGCCTCGCGGATCAATTCCAGCGCCTTGTCCACGTCCGTGTCGTAGGTGAACTGCACTGAGAAGAATGCATAGGCAAACTGCCGCGACTGGTTGGTAACCGCCTTGATCTGCCCGAACGGCACCGAATGCACAAACCCCTTGCCGTCGCGCAGGCGCAGGGTGCGGATGGTCAGGCCTTCGACAGTGCCGGCGTGGCCGGAGTCGAGCACCACCCAGTCGCCGATGGACAGGGTGTCTTCAATGATGATGAACAGCCCGGTGATCACATCCTGCACCAACTGCTGGGAACCAAAACCGATAGCCAGGCCGACCACGCCGGCACCGGCCAGCAGCGGTGCGACGTTGATGCCGAGGTTGGCCATGGTGGTGATTGCGCAAATCACCACCAGGATGATTTTCACCGCGTTGCGCACCAGCGGCAGGATGGTTTTCACCCGGGTACTGGGCTGGCGGCTCGAGCGATCGTTGACCGGCGGTTTCAGCGCTTCCTGAATCGCCGTATCCAGGACCACCCAGAACAACCCGGTCATCAGCAGGATCAAGCCAATGCTGCTGAGGGAATCGCTGATCGCCCGACCGATCGAGTTGCGCTCGGCGAATTCAAACAGCGAGACACCCCAGATACGCCCAAGGACTTCAATAAACCCGAGCGCCATCGCAATGCGCAAGATCGCGTGCAGCACGCTGAGGAAACGCTCCTTGTAAGCACTGCTGCGCTGGATCGCCACTTGGCTGCGCGACTTGAACAGGTGTTGCAGCACAGTGCTCAGGAACACCGTGCCGATTAGCAAAATGGTGGTGAGCAGCGCGCAGCGCAGGGCTTTCTGGTTATCGTCCCCGGCGCCGATCAGGTTTATCGCCGAAACCAGCACCATCAGCAGGATCGGCCAGTACCAGAGCCCGGAAAATATCCGCAGCGATTGTTGCAACGCCGGGTGTTTAAGGCGCTGGGTCAGCGCCTGATTACGGATCAAGTGCGCGACCGGGCGACGCAGGCGAATCACCAGCATGCCGAAGGTTACCGCCGCAAACAGGCCGGTAAACATCGCAATGCCGCTGGTGATATTGCCGCCGAACTGGCGGGCGATCTGCGGGCTGGTCAGCGCATCGCTGAGGGCGGCGAGGAACCCGATCATGAACATCGGCTTTGGGCAGTAATCGCGGATGATCTGCACGGCCGTGCGTTTATGCCCGACGTCAAACATAACGATCACGCACAACAGGATGGACGTGGAGAAGATGCCGCTACTGGTCGCATAGGCAAAACACAACGCCAGCGCCCGGCCGATGGAGGTCGGCAAAAAGTGACTGACGTAAAGCGTCAGCGGCAGACAGATCACGGCCGGGATCGTGTAGGGCACTAAATAACCGAGTACGCCTTGCAAGCGTCCGCGCCGATGGACAAAGGGACGTTGGCTGACACGCCTGACCAGCCTGCGCCCCAGTAAGGTCAACAGCGCGAAGGCGCCGATCCAGACGCCGGACAACAGCAGGAAGTCCCCGGCCACGCTCCATGGCGAGCGGTCCGAGGGACGGTTGACCAGGCGCCCCACCTCATTGGCCGCACGGTCGGCGCGCAGGCGCCAAGCGTCAAGGAGGTTCTGGTTGAGATCAAGCTTGTCCTGCACATCAACGATGCTGGAGCTGATGGCCCCGAGCAGGCCGCCCTCGACCAGAATTTCCGGCTTGGCCGGCGTTTCGGCTTCAGGCGCGGCCGCCGCGGCGTGCACTGCGCCGCTGCCGCAAAACAGCAGCGCGCCGAGCAGTAATGCAGTCTTTGAATTCAGCAAAACACCGGGCTCCTTGAGGTAGGTCTGTAACGAGCTGACGGGTTTTGGCGCTGATCGTTCCCGTCTAAAACGCAATGCGCTGGGGCGTGCCGTCCGTAAGGCGCTGGAAACTTTCTCGCAAATCCCACAGTCATCCCTCCATGGAGGTCATTCGACCCATTAACCACGGGAGCAACCATGTCCGCGATTCATATCGGCATTTCCGGCTGGCGCTACACGCCTTGGCGGGGGGGCTTCTACCCCGAGGGCCTGACCCAGAAACGTGAGTTGCAGTTTGCGTCACGGGCGGTCAACAGCATTGAGATCAATGGTTCGTTCTACGCGCTGCAAACGTCGCAGCGCTACGCCCAATGGTACGCCGATACGCCAGACCGAATCGAGTGCTGGCGCCACGGCAAACAACCGTCAGACGCCCACCTGATGGACCCGAAACGCAAGCCGCGCGACGTGTTCTGCTTCTTCGACAACGACATCAAGGTGCGCGCGCCCTTCGATACGCGCCAATTGCTACAGCGCTTCGAGCTGGATAAAGCAATGACCACTGAGCCCGGCAAACTACCAGAATTGGGGGTGCTGCCATGACTCATCCGGAATTGATTCCCGTGACGCCCACCGCCGCCATCACGCGCTTCACCGTGCTGACGGTCAATATCCACAAGGGTTTCACTGCCTTGAATCGACGCTTCATCTTGCCCGAGCTGCGTGAAGCAGTACGCAGCGTGGGCGCCGACATGGTGTTCCTGCAAGAAATTCACGGCACCCATGAGCGCCACCCCCAGCGCTTCAGCGACTGGCCGAACATGCCGCAGTACGAGTTCCTCGCTGACAGCATCTGGCCGCAGTTTGCTTACGGGCGCAATGCGGTCTACCCCCACGGCGATCACGGCAATGCGTTGCTGTCGAAATTCCAGATCGTGCGCTACGACAACCTCGATATCTCGCAAAGCGGCCATGAAAACCGTGGCCTTTTGCATTGCGTGATGCGCCTGCCGGGCACCGGCCAAGAGGTGCATGCGATCTGCATTCACTTGGGGCTGCGCGAAGTGCACCGCCAGCAGCAATTGCGCTTGATCGAACAGCGCATCAGCGAAATTCCTGCCGACGCGCCGCTGCTGGTTGCCGGTGATTTCAACGATTGGCGCCAAAAGGCCGACCTGAGCCAGAGCGGCCTAAAAGAAGTATTCATCGAAACCCAGGGCAAACCCGCGCGCACCTTCCCGGCGCGCTTGCCTCTGCTGCCGCTGGACCGGATTTATGTGCGCAATTTGAAGGTGCATAACCCCCGAGTACTGACGACACGGCCCTGGTCCCATCTATCAGACCATGTCCCCCTGTCAGTGGAGATTGAGCTATGAACGTCGCCGTAGAACATATTTCCACCGACCAGCCGCCGGACCAAGCCAAGGCACGTGACCTGGATTACGGCTGGCAGAGTGGCAACCAGGTCCAATTGCTGGAGAACGGCGAAGCGTACTTCCCTGAGGTGTTCACTGCACTGCGCGAAGCCCGGCGCG
This sequence comes from Pseudomonas sp. EA_15y_Pfl1_P101, assembly GCF_963970835.1. Lineage (NCBI taxonomy): Bacteria > Pseudomonadati > Pseudomonadota > Gammaproteobacteria > Pseudomonadales > Pseudomonadaceae > Pseudomonas > Pseudomonas sp. EA_15y_Pfl1_P101. Next base: position 279,054 of record NZ_CAXAPA010000008.1, read on the forward strand.
AGATTCTGCTGGAGACCTTCATTCTCTTCGAAGACAAAGTGGGCCATGAGCTGCATGGCATCCTGATCGAGGCGGCGCGCCGTGGGGTCAACGTAGTGGTCAGCCTGGATGGCTTTGGCTGCGGCGAACTGAGCCCGTCGTTTCTCGGCGAGCTGGCCGCGGCCGGCGTTGCGGTGCAGATGTTCGACCCCGCGCCAAAGACCCTGGGCATTCGCACCAATTGGTTTCGCCGCCTGCACCGCAAGATCGTGGTAGTGGACGCGGAGGTGGCCTTCATCGGCGGAATCAATTTCTCCGCCGACCACCTGGACGATTACGGTCCCGAGGCCAAGCAAGATTACGCGGTGAAGGTGATCGGCCCGGCGGTAGCGGACTTGCATCATTTCGCCTTGGCCCAAAGCGGCCGCCAAGTACGCACGCGACGCGGTTGGCGACGACGCCAGCAGCGGCCGCAGATCTGGTCGACCGATAAGGGCGATGGCCAGGTGCGCCTGATTTACCGCGACAACGCGCAGCATCGCGATGACATCGAAGAAGCGTATATCCACGCCTTGAGCAAAGCCCAGACACGCGCGGTGATCGCCAACGCCTACTTCTTCCCCGGCTACCGCCTGCTGCGGGAAATCCGCAACGCCGCGCGCCGTGGCGTGCACGTGCAATTGATCATGCAGGGCCAGCCCGATGTACTGCTGGCCAAGCTGGCGGCGCGCATGCTCTACGACTATTTGCTCAAGGACGGCGTGGTGATCCACGAGTATTGCCAGCGCCCACTGCACGGCAAAGTCGCACTGGTGGATGACGAATGGAGCACGGTGGGGTCGAGCAATCTGGACCCATTGAGCTTGTCGCTGAACCTGGAAGCCAACGTGTTGATTCGCGACCGTGCGTTCAATCAACAGCTGTATGAACGACTGGAAGCCCTGGCAAAAAACCACTGCCAGACCATGCCGGAAAAACGCAAGCCGCGCCTGTGGCTGTGGCGTTTGACCGTGGGTTTCCTGGTGTTCCATGTGATGCGCCACTTTCCTGCACTCACCGGCTGGTTGCCCGCGCACAAGCCGCGTTTGAAACCTTTTGAGGCTCAGCGCCATGACGTCTGAAACCAAAGGCTCGCAGTTCAAACGCTGGAAGAAGCCGCTGACCATCGTCTTCTTCTTGCTGCTGATTGCGCTGTTCACCCTGCTCGCGCGGCGCATCGATTGGAGCGAAGTGGTTCAGACCCTGGGCGACTTCAAAGTGCGCACGCTGGTGATCGCCAGCGCACTGACGTTATGCAGCTTTCTGGTCTACGCCAGCTTTGACCTGATCGGCCGAACGTACATTCGCCAGCCCCTGGGGTGGAAGCAAATCCTGCCAGTGGGGATCATCAGCTATGCCTTCAACCTCAACTTGAGCGCCTGGGTGGGCGGCATCGCCATGCGCTATCGACTGTATTCGCGCTTGGGGGTGAGCACAGGCAATATCGCCAAGATCCTCGGTCTGAGCCTGGCGACCAATTGGTTTGGCTATATGGCGATAGCCGGCGTGGTTTTCAGCAGCGGCCTCGTCACGATGCCACCAGGCTGGAAGGTCAGCACCACGGCATTGCAAGGCATTGGCGCGTTGTTGGTACTGGCCAGCCTGGGTTACCTGGTGGCCTGCCAGTTTTCGAAAAAGCGTGCGTGGACGATTCGCGGCATGGAAATCAACCTGCCGTCGCTGCGTATGGCGTGTTTGCAACTGATGTTGGGCGCGTTGAACTGGTCGCTGATGGCGGCGGTGATTTTCACGTTGCTGCCGGCCAAACTGGATTATCCGCTGGTGTTGGGGGTGTTGCTGATCAGCGCGATTGCTGGCGTGCTCACCCACATCCCGGCTGGGCTTGGGGTGCTGGAGGCGGTGTTTATCGCGCTGTTGCAGCATGAAGCGTCGCGGGGCAGTTTGCTGGCGGGGTTGATTGCGTATCGGGCGATCTACTTCATCTTGCCGCTGCTGATCGCTCTGGTGATGTACCTTGGCGTAGAGGCCAAGGCCAAGGCGTTGGGGGTGAAGAAAGCACCGGCTTAAGACTGTAGTGACTGGTCGACCGCCTTCGCGAGCAAGCCCGCTCCCCCGTTTAATCGTGTACATCCTTTGGAATGCAGTCGAATGTGAGAGCGGGCTTGCTCGCGAAGGCGGCCTAAAGAGCACCCGATTATTGAGACTGGATAATGCTCAACCGCTCACCCACCACCATCTCGGTAATCCAGTCCACCAGGATTGAGGTGTACGCCTGCTGAGACACCGGGTCGCTGAGCGAGTGGTCGGCACCATCGATGATGCGATGAGTCAGGGAATGGGTCTGCTGGCACGCCGCGCGGTAACTCATGATGGTGGCGTGGGGCACGTGGGCATCGGTTTGCGACTCAACGATCAGCACATCACCGGTAAACGCAGAACAAGCGTGCAAGGCGCGATTGGTTTCGGCGTGGACCCGCGTGCTGCGGTAATCCATCAGGTCGGCCTTATCCAGATCACGCTTGGGTTTGAGCCATTCCTGGTCGCGGTACAGCGCCGGCACGCGCAGCGCCAGCCAGCGCACCGGGCGCAGTGAGGTGAGAATTGCCGCGAGGTAGCCGCCGTAACTGGTGCCCACCACCGCCACCGCCGAGGTGTCGATGGCCGGGTGGGACAGCAGTCGATCATAGGCCGCCAGCAGGTCGCGCAGGTTGTCTTCGCGGGTGACGCGAGACAGCGGAATGCCAGTGGCGGCATGGCCGCGCAGGTCGAAGGTGAGGCACACACAGCCCAAGCCGGCGATGCCTTTGGCTCGTTCAAGATCACGCTCTTGGCTACCGCCCCAGCCGTGCACAAACAACACGCCAGGTACTTTGGATTTGGGGCTCAGGAAGGTGCCGCTCATCTGTTCGTCGTCGATGTCGATCGCAATGCTTTCGCTTCTAGCCGTCATAAGATTTAACCGTCACGTACTTGAGAAGAAAGGCGCTGTTTTGCGCCGGGCCGCGATACACCTCAATGGCATCAGCCGGCAAGGGTTGGTCCGCGTAGGTTTCCACAGAGGACACACGGATAGCACGCAGGCCGGGGTTGTTGATAAAACTCTGCAACGCTGCGACTTCCGCGCTGCTGGCCCCGCCCATGCGCCAGGATTGTTCGAGCACGCCGCTGCGGCGTTGGCCGTCGCTGTCCAGGCCCTGAGCGATGTCGTAGTTGCGCCGCGATGCGTAGAAGCCGGGATAGGCTTCATCGGCGGCCGCGTCGAACACCTGTGCTTGTTCGATGGCTTCGCGAACGTCGTCGGGCAGTTCGAGTTGCAGCAGGGTTTCGTAGCCACCCGGCACCGCCAACAGGTCGGAGCCGCCGTAGACGTCTTCGCCCTGCCCGTCTTTCGTCAGGGATTGCTCGCCGCAGTAGCTGAACACGTGATCGCCGATGAAGCTTTGGCCGACGCTGTGGGTGATCACGTCCTGCAGGTCTTGCTCCAACACCACACCATCGCTGAAGAGCTTCGCGGCCTCAGGTCGAGCCAGCACGGCTTCGAACTCATCGAGACTGTGGATAACTTCCTGGCCTCGGCCGGCGCAGGCCTGCACGGGTTTCAGGCGAATGGGTCCGCTGTAGAGCAAGCGCGTGGCAGCGGGCCGGGCGTCTTCCAGCGCGAAGACGCTCAAACCATCCAGCACGACGTTTCGCACACGTTCGCAGAATAGCGCTGACCAACCTTCGGGCGCTTTGGCTTCAGGCCCGAGCAGACCATGGCTGATGGCTTTGGTGCAGATGAAATCGTGGTCGACGTAACCGCCCCACACATCCTCCGGCCCCTTGATATTGAGCGCACGCACCTGGGCTGCACCGACCAGGGTTTGCGTGGGCAGCAGGTAAAGTGATCGTCCCGTATGCAGAGCAGGGTCGTAGCTGCCACCGAATTTTAGCCCGAGAATCTGCGCCAGCCAGCGCGCCAGGGCGCGGTTGGTTTCGATCTCATGAAGAGGGGCGCCTTCACGTGTGGAGTGAGCGACCACCAGCTTCTTGCGTTGAGTCGGGGTCATGCGTCCCCCTTGGCCTTGCCGCCATGTGTGTGCAAGAGAGGTTGCAGGGATCAGGCCAAGGCGCTTTCGGGGCGGATGGTTGTGAAATCAAGCAGTTGCCGAAAAACCGATGGCAGTTGGCCTGCTCCATTCTGCACGACAGCGCGTCGGCGTCGCGGCGTTCTGCACGATTCAGACGCCAAAACGGTTGCGGTAATCGCTGGGCGCCAGGCCGGTGATCTTCTTGAAGGTGGCGCGGAAGGCGCTGGGGTCCTGATAGCCCACGGTCCACGCGATGTGATCAATGGTGCCGTTGGTAAACTCGAGCATCTGCCGAGCCTTGCCCACGCGCAGATGCTGACAGTATTCGGTGGGTTTCAAACCGGTGGCGTTGCGAAAGCGCCGTAGGAATGTGCGCTCCTCCAAGCCGGCCTCCAGTGCCATCGCCGCCACGGAAACATCCACTGCACCGCTGGCCTGCAACCAGTGCTGAACCTTGAGAATGGCACCGTCACCGTGGCCAAGAATCGGCGCGAAGTTACTGCCGCACTGGCTGGCGCTGTCACTGTGCTCGATCACCAGGAAACGCGCGGTATCCGCCGCAATGCTGGGGCCCATCAAGCGATCGACCAGGCGCAGGCCGAGTTCGGACCAGGCCATTAAGCCAGCGGTGGTAATCAGGTCGCCGTCATCAACGATGGGTTTATCCGCTTCAAGGCGCACGGCCGGGTAACGCGCGGCGAAGGATTTGGCGGAAGACCAATGGGTGGTGGCGCTGCGCCCATCGAGCAATCCGCTGCGCGCGAGCATGATCGAACCCATGCAGACGCCGCCCAGTACGGTACCTGCCGCATGTTGCCGGCGAAGCCATTCCAGTAGCGCAGGCGGCGCTTGTTCTTCGGTGAACTCACCAATCGACGGGGGCACCAGTACGGCCATCATGGGTTGATCAGGGCCGGGGTGGCTATCGAATACGCGCACCGTTTCACCGGTAGCCTCCACCTGCCAATGGCTGATCCGCAAGAGCGGCAACTGTGCGCACTGGTGCTCGGCGGCGATGCGGTTGGCGACGCCGAACAGGTCAGTCAGGCCGTGCACGGCCGCCATCTGCGCCCCCTGGTAGATCAACACGCCCAGCTCAACAACGACCATTGTCAGTTTTCCCCCTGTTATTGTCGGTGCAGCCAATCCCAAGTGCAGGCGCCAGCTAAGATACTGGGCCCATCAACCCATCACGAGGCAACACACATGGCCAAGCAAGCGCTCATCCTAATCGATATCCAGAACGACTACTTCCCTCAAGGCAAGTGGCCACTCGACGGCGTCGAAGCCGCAGCGGACAAGGCCGTGCAGGTGTTGCAGGCGTTTCGCCAGGCGGGCGATGCGGTGATTCATGTGCGTCATGAGTTCACGTCTGAGGACGCGCCGTTCTTCACACCGGGCTCCGAGGGTGCGCATCTGCATACCAAAGTGCTGAACGAAGACAATGAGCCGGTGGTGCTTAAACATTTTGTGAATTCGTTTCGCGAGACCAACCTGCGCGCGCTGCTGGAACAACGCAGCATCACCGAACTGGTGGTGGTCGGCAGCATGAGCCATATGTGTATCGATGCGGTGGTGCGGGCGGCGGCGGACCTGGGCTACAAGGTCACGGTCATTCATGACGCGTGTGCGACCCGGGACCTGGAGTTCAATGGCCAGGTGATCCCGGCTGCGCAGGTGCATGGGGCGTATATGGCGTCGCTGGCATTCGGGTATGCGGGCGTGGTGTCGGCAAATGAGTATTTGAAGGCGCAAGCGGCGGCGGCATAACCGCCACGTGTCTTGGCGAAGTTAGCGGGTAGCGATAATGAACAGGCGCGGAAAAGGCAGCAGCACGGTGCCATCGGCCAGGGCTGGGTAAGCCTGGGTAATCCGCGCCTGGTACTCCTGCAGGAAGGCAGCCTTTTCGCGATCGGTCAACGGCGCCAGGAAGGGTCTTAGGGCCGAGGCCTTGAACCACTCCACCACCGCAGCGTGATCCGCCAGCGGGTGCTGATAGGTGGTGCGCCACACATCGACGGTGCTGCAATGGTTGCTCAGCAGCTCGTAGTAGTAGCTCGCGGCGTGGCGTTCATTGTGTTTGACCGCGCCGATCTTGGCAGACCACGGGCCATCAGCGGCAACTTCACGGGCAAGTCGGTGGGCAGGCTCATCGAGGTTGTCCGGCGTTTGCACCGCCAGCGTGCCAGCGGGTGTCAGTTGGTGGACCAAGTGCGGGTAAAGCGTGGCGTGGTCAGGCAGCCATTGCAGCGAAGCGTTGGCCAGGATCACATCGAAAGTCTGCGCGGGGTTCCAGGCGCCGATGTCCGCCAGTTCGAAGTTCTGCGCCGGTAGCCGTTGGCGTGCATCGACCAGCATGTCGTCGGAGCTGTCCATGCCGGTAACGTGCGCATGCGGGAAGCGCTCGGCCAGCACCTCGGTAGAGTTGCCGGGGCCGCAGCCCAGGTCGACAGCCGTGCGCACCTCGGTATTCGGAATGGCCGCGACCAGGTCGCGGACGGGACGAGTGCGTTGTTGTTCAAACATCGTGTATTGCTTGGCTGACCAGGTCATCGCGGCTTCCTTCTGTTTGAGGTTGACCACAGCCTAAATCTTGTGAGCCATGAGAACAAATGCCAAGATTGGCACTCTCCCATACCTGAAAAGTATCCATATGCTGGAGCTTCGCCAACTCAAGGCCTTCGTTGCCATCGCCGAAGAAGGTTATATCACCCGCGCTGCCGAACGCTTGGGCATGCAGCAGCCGCCGTTGACACGGATGCTGCAAAGCCTCGAAGCCGAGTTGGGCGTGATGCTGATGGAGCGTTTGCCCCGAGGCGTGCGACCCACTACCGCTGGGCTCGCTTTACTGGACGAAGCCCGTGAACTACTCGCGCAGGCTGAAGGCATTGCCGATGTAGTGCGCCGTGCCGCACGGGGCGAGCGCGGACGGCTGGCAATCGGGTTCACCAGCTCGGCTGCACTGCATCCCTTTGTGCCGAGTGTGTTGCGGTTGTTTCGCGAAACCTATGTCGGCGTCACGGTGGTGTTGGAAGAAGCTGGCACCGGCGAACTGCTGGACGCGTTGGGGCACGAGAAACTGGACGCGGCGTTTATCCGCTCGCCCCTCAGCGGGACTCAATCGCTGCAGGACGACCCCATCCTGGTGGAGCCGATGCTGCTGGCGCTGCCCACTGATCATCCGCTGGCACTCGATGCGGGCTCTCCCCTGCCCTTGAAGGCATTGGCGAGCGAGTCCTTCGTGCTCTATCGCCGCCGCGTTGGGTTGGGTTTGTATGACGCGATTCTGGTGGCGTGCCGCGAAGCGGGGTTCAGCCCGCAGGTGGTGCAGGAAGCCCCGCGCATGACCGCGACACTCAGCCTGGTAGCGGCGGGACTTGGGGTGTCCATCGTGCCAGCGTCGATGCAGCGGTTGCGCGGGGACGGCATCGTGTACCGGGAACTGACGGAGTGTCAGAGCCTGGTGGCGCCACTGCATTTGGCGACGCGGATTGATGACGGATCTGCAGTGTTACGCCGGTTCAAAGAGATGGTGGTGACGGCGGCCGAGGCGGACGCCTGATCACCGATTAGGCGCTGCGTTATTTCATCCGTGTCAACGTGCTCATGTAGGGGTCGCCATTGAGGATGAAGTCCTCACGCAGGCTGCCGTCGGGCATCGGTTCAAGGCTGGTCGGGGTTTGTAGCCTGTGCTTGGGGGAGCGAAAGGAGGCTTCACTGTCCGAATAGGTGTAACGCTGAAAGTGCAGCACATCGCCCACCCAATGGACGTTGTTGTAGAGGTAATGCCAGTTCTTGTCACTGGGCGTACTGAGATAAAAGCCGCCGCTGGCATCGCGCGCGATGGTGACCATCATTACGTTGTCGGAGCCCCAGGTACCGACATAGCGGTCCATGCCCGGATGTTTGGGAATGGTTGGAGCGGCCACAAAATCGCTGGCCTTATAGGGTGCAATTCGGGCCTGTTCAGCCTTGAGATCGGGGTAGCGTTCACATACGGAGTCGACCTTGTCGACTTTTTCAAAATCGTATCTGATCGTCATTCCGCCGGTCCGGCTGGTGAACTGCATGAACTCAGGAGAGAAGGTCAGCACCTTCAGTTCGAGGGTTTTGGACGGCAATATCATGTTGATCACCTGCCCATCCTCGACCACGGAATAGCCCATTACATCAGGCGGCTTCTGGCTGGACGTCACGCAATCGAACGCGTGCAGCACCAGTTGGCCGTCTGCCCTGAAGTCAGCCACGGTCGTTTGACCTTCGTTCAGCGCTTGCATGGCCCAGAGGCCTACGATCTGGCTTTTGTCGTCAGCGAGGGAGACTTCGGGCTTCGGGTTTCCCTGGAGGGCAGTGCAGCCGGTGAGTAGAACGGTGCTCAATGCCCATGAGAGACGTTTTTTATACACGGTGTTCGTCCATGAGTATGTGGGGTGCGTGCTCTTGCGGGTATTAACAAAAAGCCCCTGGCGCAGGGCTCAGGGGCTTTCGGGAACACTCTACAACTTTGGCTATATCCTAGAACGGAATATCGTCATCAAAGCTGTCGAAATCCGGAGCCGGTTGCGGAGCAGCCTGCTGTGGAGGCGGCGCCTGGCGCGACTGTTGCGGTGCCGACTGCTGCGGACGCGGAGCCTGCTGGCGTGGGGCCGGGGCGGACTGCTGGTAGTTATTGCCCCCGCCTTGTTGGTCGCCCTGCTGTGGACGGCCGCCCAGCAGTTGCATGGTGCCTTGCATGTCGACCACGATTTCAGTGGTGTAACGCTTGATGCCGTCTTTTTCCCACTCACGGGTTTGCAGCTTGCCTTCGATGTAGACCTGCGAACCTTTGCGCAGGTACTCACCGGCGATTTCAGCCACTTTGCCAAACATCGACACACGGTGCCACTCGGTTTTCTCGACCTTCTGGCCGGTCTGCTTGTCGGTCCACTGCTCGCTGGTCGCCAGACTCAGGTTGGTCACGGCGTTACCGTTAGGCAAGTAGCGAACTTCGGGATCCTGGCCGCATGTACCGACCAATATGACTTTGTTAACCCCACGGGCCATAACGTTCTCCTAGGCTGGGCGCGCTGTCGGCACTGGGTTGACCAGTTGCTCAAGCGTCGCGCGATCCAATAATTCGGTGTCCAATTTGATGTAAATGGCCGCTTCTTCAGCGACCACGACTGCATCTGTTACTCCAACAACGGCCTTAAGGCGCTCTACCAGGCCAGCGTCACGAATGGCTTCGGGCGACAACGGCAGGCGCAGGCTTGTGACGTATGGAGGTTCGCGCATGGTAACAGCAAAGGCCAGCCAAAGTGCAGCCAGCCCGGCGCATCCAAGGAACACAACCGACAAACCGCCATGCTGGAACATCCAGCCACCCATGATGCCGCCCAGTGCAGAACCCAGGAACTGGCTGGTGGAATACACCCCCATGGCCGTCCCTTTGCCACCGGCCGGTGAAACCTTACTGATCAGCGAAGGCAATGAAGCCTCCAGCAGGTTGAACGCGGTGAAAAATACCACCGTGCCGATTACCAGCGCCCGCAGGCTGTCGCCGAACTGCCAGAAGAATAGCTCAGTGAGCATCAACGTCGCGACGGCACCCAAGAGAACTCGTTTCATTTTGCGTTTCTTCTCGCCATAGATGATGAACGGGATCATGGCGAAGAACGAAATCAACAGCGCGGTGAGGTAGACCCACCAGTGCTGTTCCTTGGGTAGCCCGGCTTTTTCCACCAGCGCCAGGGGCAAGGCGACGAAGCTGCACATGAGCATGGCGTGTAATACGAAGATACCTAAATCCAGGCGCAGCAGGTCGGGATGCTTGAGCGTCGGCAATAACGCCTTGCGCGCGACGCCCGACTCGCGGTGCTGCAACGTACCGGTGGAGCGCGGCACCATAAAGGCAACGATCACGATACCGAACAGCGCCATGCCGCCGGTGACCAGAAACAGCCCGTGCAAGCCGAACGCGCGTGTCAGCAGGGGGCCGACGACCATGGCCACGGCAAACGACAGTCCGATGGTCATGCCGATCATGGCCATGGCCTTGGTGCGGTGTTGTTCACGGGTCAGGTCTGATAGCAGCGCCATGACCGCGGCGGAAATCGCACCGGCCCCTTGCAGGATGCGTCCGGCAATCACGCCCCATATCGAATCCGATTGCGCCGCGAGCACACTGCCGAGAGCGAACACGATCAGACCCAGATAGATCACCGGACGGCGGCCGATGCGGTCAGAAATGATCCCGAATGGAATCTGAAAAATCGCCTGGGTCAGGCCATAGGCGCCAATGGCCAGGCCGATCAATGCCGGGGTCGCGCCTGGGAGGTCCATCCCATAGGTCGCCAGCACCGGCAACACCATAAACATGCCCAGCATACGGAAGGCGAACACCAGGGCAAGACCGCTTGCCGCTCGGGTCTCGCCGCTACTCATGCGTTCGCTGTGGGGATCGTGCATGGAAAAACCTCGTGTGAACCGGCGGCGATTCTACCAGTCCCATCGATTGAGAGGGTATATGCGGCGCTTTGCCGCGCAGCTTTCATCTAAGGCTGCAAGCGGCCTTTTGGCAGTGTATATTCATCCAGTCTTTAGCCGTATACTCCGGCATTATTTACGCCCGCCGTGCGAGGCCATCTTGGACAAGATCCTGATTCGTGGGGCTAGAACCCACAACCTGAAGAACATCGACCTGACCCTGCCACGGGACAAACTGATTGTCATCACCGGCTTGTCCGGATCCGGCAAATCGTCGCTGGCGTTTGACACGCTGTATGCCGAGGGCCAGCGTCGCTATGTGGAATCGCTGTCGGCCTATGCCCGCCAGTTCCTGTCGATGATGGAAAAGCCCGACGTCGACACCATTGAAGGCCTGTCGCCGGCCATTTCCATCGAGCAAAAATCGACTTCCCATAACCCGCGCTCCACCGTGGGCACCATTACCGAAATCTACGACTACCTGCGTCTGCTGTACGCACGCGTGGGTATTCCGCGTTGCCCGGACCACGATATTCCCCTGGAAGCCCAGACCGTGAGCCAAATGGTCGACTTGGTGCTCGCCCAGCCGGAAGGCGCCAAGCTGATGCTGCTGGCACCGGTGATTCGTGAGCGCAAGGGCGAACACCTTTCCGTCTTCGAAGAACTGCGTGCGCAAGGCTTTGTAAGGGCGCGAATCAACGGCAAGCTCTACGAGCTGGACGAAGCGCCGAAGCTCGACAAGCAGAAGAAGCACTCGATTGATGTGGTAGTCGACCGCTTCAAGGTACGGGCAGACCTGCAGCAGCGCCTTGCGGAATCCTTCGAAACCGCGTTGAAGCTGGCCGACGGCATTGCCCTCGTGGCCCCGATGGATGACGAGCCGGGCGAAGAGATCATCTTCTCCGCGCGCTTTGCTTGCCCGATCTGCGGGCACGCCATCAGTGAGCTGGAACCCAAGCTGTTCTCCTTCAACAACCCGGCCGGCGCGTGCCCGACCTGTGATGGCCTGGGGGTGAAGCAGTTCTTCGACATCAAGCGTCTGGTCAACGGTGACTTGACCCTGGCGGAAGGCGCGATACGTGGCTGGGACAGGCGTAACGTTTACTACTTCCAAATGTTGGGGTCGTTGGCGTCGCATTATAAATTCAGCCTGGAAGTGCCATTCAACCAACTGCCGGCGGACCAACAGAAGGTCATCCTCCACGGCAGTGGTTCGCAGAATGTCGACTTCAAGTACTTGAATGACCGTGGCGATATCGTCAAGCGCTCGCACCCGTTCGAAGGCATCGTGCCGAACCTTGAGCGTCGCTACCGCGAGACTGAATCGGCCAGCGTGCGCGAAGAGTTGGCAAAATTCCTCAGCACCCAGCCTTGCCCGGATTGCCGTGGCACTCGCCTGCGTCGAGAGGCGCGGCATGTGTGGGTGGGCGAGAAGACATTGCCTGCGGTGACCAACCTGCCCATCGGTGATGCCTGCGAGTACTTTGGTGTGCTCAAGTTGACCGGTCGCCGTGGGGAAATCGCCGACAAGATTCTCAAGGAAATTCGCGAGCGGTTGCAGTTCCTGGTCAACGTTGGCCTGGATTACCTGTCGCTGGATCGAAGTGCCGACACCTTGTCTGGTGGTGAAGCCCAGCGAATTCGCTTGGCCAGCCAGATTGGTGCCGGGCTCGTGGGGGTGCTGTACATCCTCGATGAACCGTCGATTGGCTTGCACCAACGCGACAACGATCGCCTGCTGGGCACGCTGAAACACCTTCGGGACATCGGCAACACGGTGATCGTGGTCGAGCACGATGAAGATGCGATTCGCCTGGCGGATTACGTGGTTGATATTGGCCCGGGCGCGGGTGTGCATGGCGGCCATATTGTCGCCGAAGGTACGCCTGCAGAAGTCATGGCCCATCCGGACTCGCTGACCGGCAAGTACTTGTCTGGCCGTGTGAAAATTGCCGTGCCGGCCAAACGTACACCGCGCAACAAGAAGCAGGCGCTGCACCTCAAGGGCGCGCGCGGCAACAACTTGCGCAATGTCGACCTGGAAATTCCGCTGGGCCTGCTGACCTGCGTGACCGGTGTTTCCGGCTCGGGCAAATCAACGCTGATCAACAACACGCTGTTCCCCTTGAGTGCCACCGCCTTGAACGGCGCGACGACTCTGGAAGCGGCTGCTCACGACAGCATCAAGGGTTTGGAGCTGCTGGACAAAGTCGTCGATATCGACCAGAGCCCTATTGGCCGCACGCCGCGTTCCAACCCGGCGACCTACACCGGGTTGTTTACACCCATTCGTGAGTTGTTTGCTGGCGTTCCGGAGTCCCGCTCGCGGGGTTATGGGCCGGGCCGGTTCTCGTTCAACGTCAAGGGCGGTCGCTGTGAAGCGTGCCAAGGCGATGGCTTGATCAAGGTGGAGATGCACTTCCTGCCGGACATTTACGTGCCGTGCGATGTGTGCAAGAGCAAGCGCTATAACCGCGAGACCCTGGAGATCAAATACAAGGGCAAAAGCATCCACGAAACCCTGGAGATGACCATCGAGGAAGCGCGGGTGTTCTTTGACGCGGTTCCGGCGTTGGCGCGCAAGCTGCAGACACTGATGGATGTAGGCCTGTCGTATATCAAGCTGGGTCAATCGGCGACCACGTTGTCCGGTGGTGAGGCGCAACGGGTGAAGCTGTCCCGCGAGTTGTCCAAGCGCGACACCGGCAAGACCCTGTACATCCTCGATGAGCCGACCACCGGCCTGCATTTTGCGGATATACAGCAACTGCTGGACGTGTTGCACCGCCTGCGCGACCACGGCAACACCGTTGTAGTGATCGAGCACAACCTGGATGTGATCAAGACCGCCGACTGGTTGGTTGACTTGGGGCCTGAAGGTGGCTCGAAAGGTGGCCAGATCATCGCGGTAGGCACACCGGAGCAAGTTTCCGAAATGACGCCATCACACACGGGCTTCTACTTGAAGCCGTTACTGGAGCGCGACCGGGCCTGAATTTTTCAGGCCCAATGAAAAGCCCCTGTCACGTTGCGGTGAGAGGGGCTTTTTTGTAGCCGGGAATCAGAACTGCGATTGCAGGTAATTCTCCAAGCCGACCAGCTTGATCAGGCCCAACTGCTTTTCAAGCCAATAGGTATGATCTTCTTCGGTGTCATTCAACTGCACCCGCAGGATTTCCCGGGTGACATAGTCATTATGCTGCTCACAGAGCTCGATGCCTTTGCAGAGCGCGGCACGGACCTTGTACTCGAGGCGCAGGTCGGCAGCGAGCATGTCAGGCACCGTGGTGCCCACATCCAGATCATCGGGACGCATACGTGGCGTGCCTTCGAGCATGAGGATACGGCGCATCAGTGCGTCGGCGTGCTGTGCCTCTTCTTCCATCTCATGGTTGATACGCTCGTAGAGCTCGGTAAAGCCCCAGTCTTCATACATGCGCGAATGGATGAAATATTGGTCACGAGCAGCCAGTTCGCCCGTCAGCAACGTGTTGAGGTAATCGATTACGTCGGGGTGACCTTGCATCGCCCTACATCTCCCTGCTTGAAAGTCTGTAGTTTGAACCATGATGACCCGGAGGTCACGGGATCAACGGCAGAAAAGTGAAGATTTCCCGAGAAAAGTGGCTGAAATAACGCAAAAACCGCCCAATTGAGGGCGGTTCTGCTTATCGTTTAGAGTTAGTTAAGCGATACACCCAGTGCCTTTGCGATTGCTTCTCCATAAGCAGGATCTGCTTTGTAGAAATGCTGCAACTGGCGCTGAACCACATCACTGGAAACGCCCCCCATTGCACCGGCGATGTTGTTGGTGAGCAACGCTTTCTGCTCATCGTTCATCAGGCGGAACAGCGCACCTGCGTGGCTGTAGTAATCGGTGTCTTCCCGGTGATCATAACGGTCAGCAGCACCGCTCAATGCCAACACAGGCTCTGCGTATTGTGGTGCCTGCTTCGGGGCGTCTGCGTAGCTGTTCGGCTCATAATTGGGCGCCGCACCACCGTTGCTGCCAAATGCCATCGAACCATCACGCTGATAGCTGTTCACCTGGTTACGCGGGGCATTCACCGGCAGTTGCTGGTGATTGGTGCCGACGCGGTAACGGTGAGCATCTGCGTATGCGAACACACGACCTTGCAGCATACGGTCTGGCGACAGGCCTACACCTGGCACCATGTTGCTCGGGCCAAACGCAGCCTGCTCCACTTCAGCGAAGTAGTTCTGCGGATTGCGGTTGAGTTCGAGCTCGCCAACCTCGATTAACGGGAACTCCTTCTGCGACCAGGTCTTGGTCACGTCAAAGGGGTTCTCGTAGTGGGCATTAGCCTGGGCCTCCGTCATGATCTGGATGCAGACCCGCCATTTCGGGAAATCACCGCGCTCAATCGCGCCGAACAGATCGCGTTGGGCGTAATCCGGGTCGGTACCGGCCAGGCGCGCGGCCTCAGCCGGCGCCAAGTTCTTGATGCCTTGCTTAGTCTTGTAGTGCCACTTCACCCAGTGGCGCTCGCCATTGGCGTTAATCAGGCTGTAGGTGTGACTGCCGAAGCCGTGCATGTGGCGATAGCCATCAGGGATGCCACGGTCCGAAAACAGAATGGTGACCTGGTGCAGTGCCTCCGGAGAGTGCGACCAGAAGTCCCACATCATCTGAGCGCTTTTGAGATTGCTTTGCGGCAGGCGCTTCTGGGTGTGGATGAAGTCCGGAAACTTTAAAGGATCGCGAATGAAGAACACTGGGGTGTTGTTACCGACGACGTCCCAGTTGCCTTCTTCGGTGTAGAACTTCAAGGCGAAGCCGCGTGGATCGCGCTCGGTATCAGCCGAACCGCGCTCACCACCAACGGTGGAAAAGCGCAAGAAGGTCGGGGTTTGCTTGCCAACAGACTCAAACAACTTGGCGCTGGTGTATTGGGTAATGTCTTGAGTAACCGTAAAAGTACCGAAGGCACCCGAACCTTTCGCGTGCACGCGACGTTCCGGAATGTTTTCACGGTTGAAGTGCGCGAGCTTCTCGATCAGGTGGAAATCGTCGAGCAGCAATGGGCCACGTGGACCGGCGGAACGGGAATTCTGATTGTCCGCAACGGGCGCGCCGCTGGCGGTAGTAAGGATTTTATTCTGGCTCATGCAATCTTCCTCAGGTCGGACTTGGAACTGCCGGCTAGTCGGCTTGGAGGGAGTATTGATCATCGATATGAAGCTATCAAATTTATTAAATTGTCGGCATCGATAGAAAATAACTAACAACATCCCCAGCACTCATAGTGCCGAGCACAGCCCGTGAACGCTTGTAAAATCGCGCTTTTATTACGCACACAAAAAACCGGGCACTAGGCCCGGTTCTTCGTTACAGCTTGTCGTCTTACTCGGCGCTTACAGCTTCGCCGGCAGTAGCACGATCAACCAACTCGACGTACGCCATTGGCGCGTTGTCGCCAGTGCGGAAACCGCACTTGAGGATGCGCAGGTAGCCACCCTCACGGGTAGCGTAACGCTTGCCCAGGTCGTTGAAGAGCTTACCAACGATAGCTTTCGAACGAGTACGGTCGAAAACCAAACGGCGGTTAGCCAGGCTGTCTGTCTTAGCCAAAGTGATCAGCGGCTCAGCAACGCGACGCAGTTCTTTAGCTTTTGGCAGTGTAGTTTTGATCAGCTCGTGCTCGAACAGCGACACCGCCATGTTTTGAAACATGGCCTTGCGGTGCGAGCTGGTACGGCTCAGGTGACGACCACTTTTACGATGACGCATGGTTCATTCCTTACCAAACTCACGTTCGGTGATTACGACGATCAGGCAGTCGCCTTGTCGTCCTTCTTAAGACTTGCAGGCGGCCAGTTGTCGAGGCGCATGCCGAGGGACAGACCGCGGGAGGCCAGAACGTCCTTGATTTCAGTCAAGGATTTCTTGCCGAGGTTCGGAGTCTTCAACAGTTCTACTTCGGTGCGCTGAATCAGGTCACCGATGTAGTAAATGTTTTCCGCCTTAAGGCAGTTAGCCGAACGTACAGTCAGTTCCAGATCGTCAACCGGGCGAAGCAGGATCGGATCGATCTCGTCTTCCTGCTCGATTACCACTGGTTCGCTGTCACCTTTGAGGTCGACGAACGCAGCCAACTGCTGTTGCAGAATGGTTGCAGCGCGGCGTATAGCCTCTTCAGGATCGAGAGTACCGTTGGTTTCCAGATCAATAACCAGCTTGTCCAGGTTAGTACGCTGCTCGACACGGGCGTTTTCCACCACGTATGCGATACGGCGAACCGGGCTGAACGAAGAATCAAGCTGCAAGCGACCAATGCTGCGGCTTTCATCTTCATCGCTCTGACGCGAGTCGGCCGGTTCATAACCACGACCACGAGCTACAGTGAGCTTCATGTTCAGGGCGCCGTTAGACGCCAGGTTAGCGATTACGTGATCGGGATTAACGATCTCGACATCATGATCCAGCTGAATATCGGCAGCGGTAACCACCCCCGAACCCTTCTTCGACAAGGTCAGCGTAACTTCGTCACGGCCGTGCAGCTTGATAGCCAGACCTTTAAGGTTCAACAGGATTTCAATTACGTCTTCCTGTACACCTTCGATGGCGCTGTACTCGTGGAGCACACCGTCAATCTCGGCCTCGACTACTGCACAGCCGGGCATTGAGGACAACAGGATGCGGCGCAGCGCGTTGCCCAGGGTGTGGCCAAAACCACGCTCGAGAGGCTCGAGAGTAATTTTGGCGCGGGTTGGACTGACAACCTGCACATCAATGTGGCGGGGTGTCAGGAACTCATTTACCGAAATCTGCATGGATGCACCTATTTTCTAGCCCTTACTTGGAGTAGAGCTCGACAATCAGGCTTTCGTTGATGTCGGCGGACAGATCACTGCGAGCAGGAACGTTCTTGAAAACGCCCGACTTCTTCTCAGTGTCTACTTCTACCCATTCTACGCGGCCACGTTGGGCACACAGATCGAGAGCTTGGACAATGCGAAGTTGGTTTTTTGCTTTCTCGCGAATCGCGACCACGTCACCAGCACGAACCTGGTAGGACGGGACGTTAACGGTTTGGCCGTTTACGCTGACGGATTTGTGCGATACCAGCTGACGGGATTCGGCGCGAGTCGAACCAAAGCCCATACGGTATACAACGTTGTCCAGACGGCATTCGAGCAGTTGCAGCAGGTTTTCACCGGTTGCACCTTTCTTGCCAGCAGCTTCTTTGTAGTAGCCGCTGAATTGACGCTCGAGAACGCCGTAGATACGACGGACCTTCTGCTTTTCACGCAGTTGGGTGCCGTAATCGGACTGGCGACCGCGGCGTTGGCCGTGGATACCAGGTGCTGCTTCAATGTTGCACTTCGATTCGATCGCGCGCACGCCGCTCTTCAAGAAGAGATCGGTGCCTTCACGACGAGCGAGTTTGCATTTTGGACCAATGTAACGAGCCATTCTTTACAATCTCCTGGATTACACGCGGCGCTTCTTCGGCGGACGGCACCCGTTGTGCGGGATTGGCGTCACGTCGGTGATGCTGGCGATCTTATAGCCACAGCCGTTCAAAGCACGGACAGCAGACTCACGACCTGGACCTGGACCTTTGACGTTAACGTCAAGGTTTTTCAGGCCGTATTCCAGCGCAGCTTGACCAGCACGTTCAGCAGCTACTTGAGCAGCGAACGGGGTGGACTTGCGGGAACCGCGGAAACCCGAACCACCGGAGGTAGCCCAAGAAAGCGCGTTACCTTGACGGTCGGTGATGGTCACGATTGTGTTGTTAAAAGAAGCATGGATGTGGGCGATGCCATCAACCACTGTCTTTTTAACTTTTTTACGAGGACGAGCAGCAGGTTTAGCCATGATAATTTTCCTGTCGATTCGCGTGGGCGATTACTTGCGGATCGGCTTACGCGGACCTTTACGGGTACGCGCGTTAGTCTTGGTACGCTGACCGCGTACTGGAAGACCACGACGATGACGCAGACCACGGTAGCAACCGAGGTCCATCAAACGCTTGATTTTCATGTTGATTTCGCGACGCAGGTCACCTTCAGTGGTGAACTTCGCCACTTCGCCACGCAACAGCTCAATCTGCTCGTCGCTCAGATCTTTGATCTTTGCGGCTGGGTTTACCCCAGTGTCTGCGCAAATTTTCTGCGCAGTAGTGCGACCAACACCATAGATGTAGGTCAGCGAGATAACAGTGTGCTTGTTATCTGGAATGTTAACGCCTGCAATACGGGCCATTCAGTGGGACTCCAATTGACAGCTACCTACGCCCCGGAAGCCAAGAAATAGGGCGCGAGATAATATCGCTGTAATAACAAATAATCAACCCGGCAGCGCACTAGCTGCCGGGCTTCAAGCGGATCACACTCAGCCTTGGCGCTGTTTGTGACGCGGTTCCGCGCTGCAAATTACTCGAACAACACCTTCGCGGCGAATAATCTTGCAGTTACGGCACAGCTTTTTCACCGATGCACGAACTTTCATCACCAACTCCTCGAACCTTATGGGGTACTCAGCGCAACATGCCGCTGCCGTAGCCCTTCAGGTTGGCTTTCTTCATCAGGGATTCGTACTGGTGCGAAACGAGGTGCGATTGTACTTGGGACATGAAGTCCATCACAACCACGACCACGATCAGCAACGAGGTCCCGCCAAGGTAGAACGGAACGTTTGCTGCAACCACCAGGAACTGGGGAAGCAAGCACACGGCCGTCATATATAGAGCACCGAACAGGGTCAAACGGGTCAGAACGCCATCAATGTAGCGTGCAGACTGCTCACCTGGACGGATACCCGGAATAAAGGCACCGGACTTCTTCAGGTTTTCCGCTACGTCTTTCGGATTGAACATCAACGCCGTATAGAAGAAGCAGAAGAAAATAATCCCTGCACTAAACAGCAGAATATTCAACGGCTGACCAGGAGCGATCGACTGAGAGAGGTCCTGCAGCCAGCCCATATTTTCAGACTGACCAAACCAGGTACCCAACGAAGCCGGAAACAGCAAAATGCTGCTCGCGAAAATTGCCGGAATAACGCCGGCCATATTCACTTTCAGCGGCAAGTGGCTGGTCTGCGCAGCAAAAACCTTACGGCCCTGCTGACGCTTGGCGTAATGAACAGCAATACGACGCTGGCCACGCTCAATGAACACCACAAAACCGATAATCGCTACTGCCAGCAAACCGATAGCAACCAAAGCGAAAATATTGATATCACCCTGACGTGCAGACTCGAAAGACTGCCCAATTGCTCTCGGAAGACCGGCGACGATACCTGCGAAAATCAACATCGAGATACCGTTACCAACACCACGCTCAGTAATCTGCTCACCCAGCCACATCATGAACATCGCACCAGCCACAAAAGTGGATACCGCGACGAAATGGAAGCCAAAGTCACCAGTGAACGCAACACCCTGCCCGGCCAGACCAACGGACATGCCGATAGCTTGAACCAAGGCGAGGATGACAGTGCCGTAGCGGGTGTACTGGCTAATCTTGCGACGGCCAGCTTCACCTTCCTTCTTCAACTGCTCCAGCTGCGGGCTGACGGCTGTCATCAGTTGCATGATGATCGATGCCGAAATATACGGCATGATCCCCAGTGCAAAGATACTCATACGTTCCAGCGCGCCGCCGGAAAACATGTTGAACAAGCTAAGAATGGTCCCCTCATTCTGTCGAAACAGGTCTGCGAGTCGGTCCGGGTTGATACCTGGAACCGGGATGTGTGCGCCTATTCGGTAGACGATAATCGCCAGGAACAGAAAACGCAGACGAGCCCAAAGTTCAGACATACCGCCTTTGCCGAGCGCTGAGAGAGCACCTTGCTTAGCCATTTATTCCTCGAACTTGCCGCCAGCTGCTTCGATAGCCGAACGCGCACCTTTGGTGGCGCCGATTCCCTTGCCGATAGTGACAGCGCGAGTCACTTCACCGGACAGCATGATTTTCACACGCTGTACGTTGACGTTGATCACGTTGGCATCTTTCAGGGTCTGCACAGTAACGATGTCGCCTTCCACTTTGGCCAGCTCGGACAAGCGCACTTCTGCGCGGTCCATGGCTTTCAGGGATACGAAACCGAACTTAGGCAGGCGACGATGCAGCGGCTGTTGACCGCCTTCAAAGCCCGGAGCGATTGTGCCACCGGAGCGGGAGGTTTGACCTTTGTGGCCACGGCCACCAGTCTTACCCAAACCGCTACCGATACCACGGCCCGGACGATGCTTTTCGCGACGGGAACCCGGCGCTGGACTCAGATCATTGAGTTTCATCGATTAACCCTCTACACGCAGCATGTAGTAAGCCTTGTTGATCATCCCGCGATTCTCGGGAGTATCCTGGACTTCTACAGTGTGACCGATGCGACGCAGACCCAGACCTTTAACGCACAGTTTGTGGTTAGGGATGCGGCCGGTCATGCTTTTGATCAGCGTTACTTTAACGGTAGCCATGATCAGAAGATCTCCTTGACAGTCAGACCACGCTTCGCAGCGATGGACTCAGGAGATTGCATAGCTTTCAAACCTTTGAAAGTGGCGTGAACCACGTTTACCGGGTTAGTCGAGCCGTAGCACTTGGCCAGAACGTTCTGAACGCCAGCAACTTCGAGGACAGCACGCATAGCGCCGCCTGCGATGATACCGGTACCTTCAGAAGCAGGCTGCATGTACACCTTCGAAGCGCCATGGGCGGACTTCATTGCGTACTGCAGAGTGGTGCCGTTCAGATCAACTTGGATCATGTTGCGACGAGCAGCTTCCATTGCCTTCTGGATCGCGGCAGGCACTTCACGTGACTTGCCACGGCCGAAGCCAACACGCCCTTTACCATCACCAACCACGGTCAACGCGGTGAAAGTGAAGATACGGCCGCCTTTAACGGTTTTGGCTACGCGGTTAACTTGAACCAGCTTCTCAATGTAGCCTTCGTCGCGCTTTTGGTCGTTATTTGACATAACTTAGAACTCCAGCCCAGCTTCACGAGCAGCATCAGCCAGCGCTTTCACGCGACCGTGGTACTTGAAGCCAGAGCGGTCGAAAGCCACTTGCGAGACGCCAGCGGCCTTAGCACGCGTAGCGACCAGCTGGCCAACCTTAGTGGCCGCGTCGATGTTGCCGGTGGCACCATCACGCAGTTCTTTATCCAAAGTCGAGGCGCTTGCCAGGACCTGGTTGCCGTCGGCCGAGATGACCTGGGCGTAGATGTGCTGCGACGAGCGATACACGCAGAGACGCACGACTTCGAGTTCGTGCATTTTCAGGCGTGCTTTGCGAGCGCGACGCAGTCGAGTAACTTTTTTGTCGGTCATTTGCTATGCCCTACTTCTTCTTGGCTTCTTTACGACGGACGACTTCGTCCGCGTAGCGCACACCTTTGCCTTTGTACGGCTCTGGTGGACGGAAGTCGCGGATCTCAGCGGCCACCTGACCTACCAGCTGCTTATCGATGCCCTTGATCAGGATATCGGTTTGGCTAGGGGTCTCAGCGGTGATGCCTTCCGGCAGTTCGTAATCCACTGGGTGCGAGAAGCCAAGGGCCAGGTTCAAAACCGTGCCTTTTGCTTGCGCTTTGTAACCAACACCGACCAGCTGGAGCTTACGCTCGAAGCCTTGGCTTACGCCTTGGACCATGTTGTTTACCAACGCACGCGTGGTACCGGCCATTGCGCGAGTTTGTTGATCGCCATTGCGAGCAGCGAAACGCAGCTCACCAGCTTCTTCAACGATCTCAACGGACGAATGGATGTTCAGTTCAAGAGTGCCCTTGGCACCCTTCACCGAAAGCTGTTGGCCTGCGAATTTTACTTCGACACCAGCTGGCAGCTTAACGGGGTTCTTAGCGACGCGAGACATGCTTATCCCCCCTTAGAACACAGTGCAAAGAACTTCGCCGCCGACACCGGCAGCGCGCGCAGCACGATCCGTCATCACACCTTTGTTGGTGGAGACGATAGACACGCCCAGACCGCCACGAACTTTCGGCAGATCTTCAGCGGACTTGTACTGACGCAGGCCTGGACGGCTAACGCGCTTCACTTCCTCGATGACCGAACGGCCCTCGAAGTACTTCAGCTCGATGGACAGCAGTGGTTTGATTTCGCTGCTGATCTGATAACCCGCAATGTAACCTTCGTCTTTCAGGACTTTGGCAACAGCTACCTTCAACTTGGAAGATGGCATGCTTACGACGGACTTTTCAGCCATCTGGGCATTACGGATACGAGTTAGCATGTCCGCTAACGGGTCCTGCATACTCATGGGCTAGACGCTCCTAATACAAAAAAATTAGCCTTGCGGCTACATATGTCGCCGAGAATCTCCGGGCATAAATAACACGGGCTCAGGCGAGCCGCGTATTTTAAACACACTCCAGAAATGAAACAAGCCCCAAAAGGGGCTTGTTCCAGATTCAAGGTCACCGGCGGTCGTTATCTTGCGATACCGACCACCTGGACGCTGAAAGTACTTACCAGCTGGCTTTAACCAGACCTGGTACGTCACCACGCATTGCCGCTTCACGCAGTTTGTTACGGCCGAGGCCGAACTTGCGGTAAACGCCGTGTGGACGACCGGTCAGGCGGCAGCGGTTACGCATGCGCGAAGCGCTTGCGTCACGTGGCTGCTTCTGCAGAGCAACTGTAGCTTCCCAACG
This sequence comes from Pseudomonas sp. EA_15y_Pfl1_P101, assembly GCF_963970835.1. Classification (NCBI taxonomy): domain Bacteria; kingdom Pseudomonadati; phylum Pseudomonadota; class Gammaproteobacteria; order Pseudomonadales; family Pseudomonadaceae; genus Pseudomonas; species Pseudomonas sp. EA_15y_Pfl1_P101. The sequence continues at coordinate 302,222 of NZ_CAXAPA010000008.1, forward strand.
TGCTTCTGGACTTGCGTTCAGATCAACGATGATTGCTTTCAGTGCTGCACGCTTCTTGGCGTACTTGGCAACCGTGAGCTGACGCTTCAGCTCGCGGTTTTTCATGCTCATCTTGGCCATGGTCCTACTCCAATCAGTTGCGGAACGGGAATTTGAAAGCACGCAACAGGGCGCGACCTTCATCATCGTTCTTGGCAGTGGTGGTCAGGGTGATGTCCAGACCGCGGAGAGCATCGATCTTGTCGTAGTCGATTTCCGGGAAGATGATCTGCTCTTTCACGCCCATGCTGTAGTTACCACGACCATCGAAGGACTTGGCATTCAGGCCGCGGAAGTCGCGAACCCGAGGCAGGGAGATCGACAGCAGACGATCCAGGAATTCATACATACGCTCACGGCGCAGAGTCACTTTGACGCCGATCGGCCAACCTTCACGGACTTTAAAGCCAGCGATGGATTTCCGAGCGTAAGTCACAACGACTTTTTGACCGGTGATCTTTTCCAGGTCAGCAACGGCGTGTTCGATGACTTTTTTGTCGCCGACCGCTTCGCCCAGACCCATGTTCAGGGTAATTTTGGTAACGCGTGGAACTTCCATCACGTTCGAAAGCTTAAGTTCTTCCTTAAGTTTCGGTGCGATTTCTTTCCAGTAAATCTCTTTTAGTCGTGCCATGGTCTTCTACCTAGCAGTGTTCAAGCATCAACCGCTTTTTGGGTCGACTTGAAGACACGAATTTTCTTGCCATCTTCTACTTTGAAACCAACGCGGTCAGCCTTGTTGGTTTCACCGTTGAAAATGGCGACGTTAGAAGCGTCCAGTGGAGCTTCTTTCTCGACGATACCGCCTTGTACGCCCGACATCGGGTTAGGCTTGGTATGGCGCTTAACCAGGTTCAGACCACCGATAACCAAACGGTTATTAGCGAGAACCTTAAGCACCTTACCGCGCTTACCTTTGTCTTTGCCGGCGATCACGATGATCTCGTCGTCACGACGAATCTTTTGCATGTCGGATCTCCTTACAGCACTTCTGGGGCGAGCGAGACGATCTTCATGAACTTCTCAGTGCGAAGTTCACGGGTCACTGGCCCAAAGATACGGGTGCCGATCGGCTCTTGCTTGTTGTTCAGAAGAACAGCAGCGTTGCCATCAAAGCGGATAATGGAGCCATCAGCACGACGTACGCCGTGACGAGTGCGGACTACTACAGCAGTCATCACTTGGCCTTTTTTCACTTTACCGCGAGGAATTGCTTCCTTCACGGTAACTTTGATGATGTCACCGATACCAGCGTAACGACGATGGGAGCCACCCAGCACCTTGATGCACATAACACGGCGAGCGCCGCTGTTATCGGCCACATCGAGCATGGATTGAGTCTGAATCATATAATTTCTCCGACCCCTAGTCCTTAGACTTCCACAGCGCGTTCGAGAACATCAACCAATGCCCAAGACTTGGTCTTGGCCAGCGGACGAGTTTCACGAATAGTGACTTTGTCGCCGATGTGGCACTGGTTGGTTTCGTCGTGCGCGTGCAGCTTAGTCGAACGCTTAACATATTTACCGTAGATCGGGTGCTTAACGCGACGCTCGATCAGTACGGTGATGGTTTTGTCCATCTTGTCGCTGACAACACGGCCAGTCAGCGTACGGACAGTCTTTTCGGCTTCAGCCATGATCACTTACCTGCCTGCTGGTTGAGCACAGTCTTCACGCGAGCGATGTCACGCTTAACTTGCGAGAGCAGATGAGACTGCCCCAACTGGCCAGTTGCTTTCTGCATACGCAGATTGAACTGGTCGCGCAGCAAGCCGAGCAATTGCTCGTTCAGCTGCTGTGCGGATTTTTCACGAAGTTCATTCGCTTTCATCACATCACCGTCCGTTTAACAAAGGCGGTGGCGAGCGGCAGCTTTGCAGCAGCCAGGGCAAAAGCCTCACGCGCCAGCTCTTCAGTAACACCCTCGATTTCATACAGGACTTTGCCTGGCTGAATCTGGGCAACCCAGTACTCCACGTTACCCTTACCTTTACCCATACGAACTTCGAGGGGTTTTTTGGAGATAGGCTTGTCCGGGAATACACGGATCCAGATCTTGCCGCCACGTTTAACGTGACGGGTCAGAGCACGACGCGCTGACTCGATCTGACGAGCGGTGAGACGACCACGAGCTACAGACTTCAGCGCGAACTCGCCGAAGCTGACTTTGCTACCGCGCTGAGCCAGACCACGGTTGTGGCCTGTCATCTGCTTGCGGAACTTCGTACGCTTAGGTTGCAACATTTGGCGTACCCCTTACTTAGCAGCTTTTTTACGAGGCGCTGGTGCTTGTGGTTTCAGTTCTTCTTGGCGACCACCAATTACTTCGCCTTTGAAGATCCAAACCTTTACACCGATCACACCGTAAGTGGTGTGAGCTTCGTAGTTGGCATAGTCGATGTCGGCACGCAGGGTGTGCAGTGGCACACGACCTTCGCGATACCATTCAGTACGTGCGATTTCAGCACCGCCGAGACGACCGCTCACTTGGATTTTGATACCTTTGGCACCAATGCGCATGGCGTTCTGTACAGCGCGCTTCATAGCGCGACGGAACATTACGCGACGCTCCAGCTGCTGAGCTACGCTCTGCGCAACCAGCATACCGTCGAGCTCCGGCTTGCGGATCTCTTCGATATTGATGTGCACAGGCACACCCATTTGCTTGGTCAGGTCCTGACGCAGTTTCTCAACATCCTCACCTTTCTTCCCGATAACGATACCTGGACGAGCTGTGTGGATGGTGATACGTGCAGTTTGTGCCGGACGATGGATATCGATACGGCTTACGGACGCGCTTTTTAGTTTGTCTTGGAGATACTCACGCACCTTCAGATCAGCGAACAAATAGTCCGCATAAGTCCGACCGTCTGCGTACCAGACGGAGGTGTGCTCCTTGACGATTCCCAGGCGAATGCCAATGGGATGTACTTTCTGACCCATCTCTTCGACTCCGTTACTTGTCAGCAACCTTGACAGTGATATGGCAAGACCGCTTGACGATGCGATCAGCACGGCCTTTGGCACGTGGCATGATGCGCTTCAGCGAACGCCCTTCGTTGACGAAAACGGTGCTGACCTTCAGATCATCAACGTCTGCGCCTTCGTTATGCTCGGCGTTGGCTACGGCCGACTCCAGCACTTTCTTCATGATCTCGGCGGCTTTCTTACTGCTGAAAGCCAACAGGTTGAGCGCTTCGCCCACCTTCTTCCCGCGGATCTGGTCGGCGACCAAGCGGGCTTTCTGGGCGGAGATTCGAGCGCCCGACAACTTAGCGGCTACTTCCATTTCCTAACCCCTTAACGCTTGGCTTTCTTGTCTGCCACGTGCCCACGATATGTGCGGGTACCGGCAAACTCGCCTAGTTTGTGGCCGACCATGTCTTCGTTCACGAGAACTGGGACGTGCAAGCGACCGTTGTGTACAGCGATGGTCAAACCGACCATTTGTGGCAGGATCATCGAACGACGCGACCAGGTCTTAACTGGTTTGCGATCGTTCTTTTCCGCCGCCACTTCGATCTTCTTCAGTAGGTGAAGATCAATAAAAGGACCTTTTTTCAGAGAACGTGGCACTGTCGTATCCCTCTATTTACTTGCGACGACGGACGATCATTTTGTCGGTACGCTTATTACCACGAGTCTTCGCGCCCTTAGTCGGGAAGCCCCATGGCGATACCGGATGACGACCACCAGAGGTACGACCTTCACCACCACCGTGTGGGTGGTCAACCGGGTTCATGGCAACACCACGAACGGTTGGGCGAACGCCACGCCAGCGTTTGGCACCAGCTTTACCCAGCGAACGAAGGCTGTGCTCGGAGTTCGAGACTTCACCCAAGGTCGCGCGGCATTCAGCCAGCACTTTACGCATCTCACCAGAACGCAGACGCAGGGTCACGTAGACACCTTCACGAGCGATCAGCTGAGCCGAAGCACCAGCGGAACGAGCGATCTGTGCGCCTTTACCTGGCTTCAATTCGATGCCGTGTACGGTGCTACCAACTGGAATGTTGCGCAGTTGCAGAGCGTTGCCCGGCTTGATCGGTGCCAAGGCACCTGCGATCAGCTGGTCGCCAGCGCTCACGCCTTTAGGGGCGATGATGTAGCGACGCTCGCCATCTGCGTACAGCAGCAGAGCGATGTGAGCAGTACGGTTTGGATCGTATTCAATACGCTCGACAGTGGCAGAGATGCCATCTTTGTCGTTGCGACGGAAATCGACCAGACGATAATGCTGCTTATGGCCACCACCGATGTGACGAGTGGTAATACGACCATTGTTGTTACGACCACCAGTCTTCGATTTTTTCTCGAGCAGCGGTGCGTGAGGAGCGCCTTTATGCAGCTCCTGGTTGACCACCTTGACCACAAAACGGCGGCCAGGGGAAGTCGGTTTGCATTTAACGATTGCCATGATGCACCCCTTCCTTACTCAGCACTGCTGCTGAAATCGAGATCTTGGCCTGGCTGAAGGGAGATAACTGCCTTCTTCCAGTCATTACGCTTGCCCAGACCGCGAGCAGTGCGCTTGCTCTTACCCAGAACATTCAGGGTAGTAACACGCTCTACTTTCACGCTGAACAGGCTTTCGACGGCCTTCTTGATTTCCAGCTTGGTTGCGTCAGTTGCAACCTTGAAAACGAACTGGCCTTTCTTGTCAGCCAGAACCGTAGCCTTTTCGGAAACGTGCGGGCCAAGCAGAACTTTAAATACGCGTTCCTGGTTCATCCCAGCAGCTCCTCGAATTTCTTCACGGCCGACACGGTGATCAACACCTTGTCGTATGCGATCAGACTAACTGGATCGGAACCTTGCACGTCACGTACATCAACGTGTGGCAGGTTGCGAGCAGCCAGGTACAGGTTCTGATCAACAGCTTCAGACACGATCAAAACGTCGGTCAGGCTCATGTCGTTCAGTTTGCCCAGCAGGTCTTTAGTTTTTGGACTTTCAACAGCGAAGTCCTGAACCACAACCAGACGATCGGTACGCACGAGTTCAGCAAGGATAGAGCGCAGTGCTGCGCGATACATCTTCTTGTTGAGCTTCTGCGAGTGATCCTGTGGACGAGCTGCGAAAGTGGTACCACCGCCACGCCAGATTGGGCTACGGATAGTACCGGCACGAGCACGGCCAGTACCTTTCTGACGCCAAGGGCGCTTACCGCCACCACGAACGTCGGAACGGGTCTTTTGCTGCTTGCTACCTTGACGGCCGCCGGCCATGTAGGCCACGACTGCTTGGTGAACGAGCGTCTCGTTGAATTCGCCGCCAAATGTCAGTTCGGAAACTTCGATCGCTTGAGCGTCATTTACATTTAATTGCATGTCAGCTTCCCCTTAACCGCGAGCCTTGGCCGCTGGACGTACAACCAGGTTGCCGCCAGTAGCGCCAGGAACAGCACCCTTGACCAACAACAGATTGCGTTCAGCGTCGACGCGCACTACTTCGAGGGACTGCACGGTCACGCGCTCAGCGCCCATATGACCGGACATTTTTTTGCCCTTGAATACACGACCAGGAGTCTGGCACTGGCCAATAGAGCCCGGGACGCGGTGGGAGACGGAGTTACCGTGAGTGTTGTCTTGGCCACGGAAATTCCAACGCTTGATCGTACCCTGGAAGCCTTTACCTTTGGACTGACCGGTTACATCAACCAGTTGACCAGCGGCGAAGATTTCAGCGTTGATCAGATCGCCAGCCTGGTAGTCGCCGTCTTCGAGACGGAACTCCATAACAGTGCGACCAGCTGCAACGTTTGCTTTAGCGAAGTGACCTGCTTGAGCAGCAGTCACACGCGAAGCACGACGCTCGCCGACAGTGACTTGCACTGCACGATAGCCATCGGTCTCTTCAGTTTTGAACTGGGTGACGCGATTCGGCTCGATCTCAATGACCGTAACCGGAATGGAGACACCTTCTTCGGTGAAAATACGGGTCATACCGCATTTACGACCGACTACACCAATAGTCATGTTGTAAACCTCATGAGTGTACGGGGCTTTCACCCGCTATGGCCGCCCATTTCAGAGCGTTACACGACTAAGACCCAAGTCTTAGCCGAGGCTGATCTGTACTTCCACACCGGCCGCCAGATCGAGCTTCATAAGTGCGTCAACGGTTTTATCCGTTGGCTGGACGATGTCCAGTACGCGCTTATGAGTACGGATCTCGTACTGGTCACGCGCGTCTTTGTTGACGTGCGGGGAGACCAGAACGGTGAACCGCTCTTTACGGGTAGGCAGTGGAATTGGACCACGCACTTGAGCACCAGTACGTTTCGCGGTTTCCACGATTTCCTGGGTGGATTGGTCGATCAGGCGATGGTCAAAAGCCTTCAACCTGATACGGATTTGCTGATTTTGCATTGGATTTCAGACTCCGGCTGCTATTCCCAGCGAGCGCAATACGCCCGTTAAAAGGAGGCGCAATTCTATAGACGCCCCAGATAGGTGTCAACCCAATAAAAAAGGCCCCCGCTAAGCGGGGGCCCTCTCAAAACATCGAAACTACCTCAGAAGAGATAATTACTCGATGATTTTAGCTACAACGCCAGCACCAACGGTACGGCCGCCTTCGCGAATAGCGAAACGCAGGCCGTCTTCCATTGCGATGGTTTTGATCAGGGTAACAACCATTTTGATGTTGTCGCCCGGCATTACCATCTCAACGCCTTCCGGCAGCTCGCAGTTACCAGTCACGTCAGTAGTACGGAAGTAGAACTGTGGACGGTAGCCTTTGAAGAACGGAGTGTGACGACCGCCTTCTTCTTTGCTCAGCACGTACACTTCTGCTTCGAACTTGGTGTGCGGCTTAACCGAACCTGGCTTAACCAGAACCTGGCCACGCTCAACGTCGTCACGCTTGGTACCACGCAGCAGAACGCCGCAGTTCTCGCCCGCACGACCTTCGTCGAGCAGTTTACGGAACATTTCAACACCGGTGCAGGTGGTGACAGTAGTGTCACGCAGACCAACGATTTCCAGTGGATCTTGAACCTTAACGATACCGCGCTCGATACGACCAGTCACAACAGTACCGCGACCGGAGATCGAGAATACGTCTTCGATTGGCATCAGGAACGGCTTGTCGATAACACGAACTGGATCTGGGATGTAGCTGTCCAGAGTCTCAACCAGTTTACGAACGGACGTGGTGCCCATTTCGTTGTCGTCTTTGCCTTCCAGAGCCATACGAGCAGAACCGATGATGATCGGAGTGTCGTCGCCTGGGAAGTCGTAAGTGCTCAGCAGATCGCGCACTTCCATCTCAACCAGTTCCAGCAGCTCAGCGTCGTCTACCAGGTCAGCCTTGTTCAGGTAAACCACGATGTACGGAACGCCTACCTGACGGGACAGCAGGATGTGCTCACGGGTTTGTGGCATCGGACCATCAGCGGCCGAGCAAACCAGGATAGCGCCGTCCATTTGAGCAGCACCAGTGATCATGTTCTTCACATAGTCAGCGTGACCTGGGCAGTCGACGTGAGCGTAGTGACGGATCAGCGAGTTGTATTCAACGTGAGCGGTGTTGATGGTGATACCACGAGCTTTCTCTTCTGGTGCGCTGTCGATTTTATCGAAATCAACGATTGCAGAACCGAAAACTTCGGAGCAAACGCGAGTCAGAGCAGCAGTCAGAGTGGTTTTACCGTGGTCAACGTGACCGATAGTGCCAACGTTGACGTGCGGTAGGGAACGATCAAATTTTTCTTTAGCCACGACAATTAACTCCTTGCCTAAAGGACTGAATCAGCCTTGTTTTTTGGTAACAGTTTCGACGATATGCGACGGCGCTGTATTGTATTTTTTGAATTCCATAGAGTAGCTTGCGCGACCTTGGGACATGGAACGAACGTCGGTTGCATAACCGAACATCTCACCCAACGGAACCTCGGCACGAATTACTTTGCCGGAAACCGTGTCTTCCATACCCAGGATCATGCCGCGACGACGGTTAAGGTCGCCCATCACGTCACCCATATAGTCTTCAGGCGTAACAACTTCTACTGCCATGATTGGTTCAAGCAACTCACCACCGCCCTTCTGGGCCAGTTGCTTGGTAGCCATGGAAGCAGCCACCTTAAACGCCATCTCGTTGGAGTCGACGTCATGGTAAGAACCATCAAAAACGGTCGCCTTCAGGCCGATGAGCGGATAGCCGGCAACAACACCGTTCTTCATCTGCTCTTCGATACCCTTCTGGATCGCCGGGATGTATTCCTTAGGAACCACACCACCAACCACTTCGTTCACGAATTGCAGACCTTCCTGACCTTCGTCAGCAGGAGCAAAACGGATCCAGCAGTGACCGAACTGGCCACGACCGCCGGACTGACGAACGAACTTGCCTTCGATTTCACAGTTCTTCGTGATGCGCTCACGATAGGAAACCTGAGGCTTACCGATGTTGGCTTCGACGTTGAACTCACGGCGCATCCGGTCAACCAGGATGTCCAGGTGCAACTCGCCCATGCCAGAGATGATCGTTTGACCAGTCTCTTCATCAGTTTTGACGCGGAAAGATGGGTCTTCCTGAGCAAGCTTGCCCAGAGCGATACCCATTTTTTCCTGGTCATCCTTGGTCTTGGGCTCAACGGCAACCGAAATTACCGGCTCCGGGAAGTCCATGCGAACCAGGATGATTGGCTTGTCAGCGTTGCACAAAGTTTCACCAGTGGTGACGTCCTTCATGCCGATCAGGGCCGCGATGTCGCCAGCGCGCACTTCCTTGATCTCTTCACGGGCGTTTGCGTGCATTTGCACCATACGACCCACACGCTCTTTCTTGCCCTTGACCGAGTTGATGACGCCGTCGCCGGAGTTCAACACGCCCGAGTAAACACGGACGAAAGTCAGGGTACCCACGAATGGGTCGGTAGCGATCTTGAACGCCAGAGCCGAGAACGGCTCGTTGTCGTCTGCATGACGCTCCATTTCCTTTTCCTCGTCATCCGGGTCAGTACCCTTGATGGCAGGAATGTCGGTAGGAGCAGGCAGGTAGTCGATAACAGCGTCGAGAACCAGGGGAACACCCTTGTTCTTGAACGAGGAACCGCAAACAGCCAAGACGATCTCACCAGCGATAGTACGCTGACGCAGAGCAGCCTTGATCTCCTCGTTGGTGAGCTCTTCACCTTCGAGGTACTTGTTCATCAGCTCTTCGTTGGCTTCGGCCGCAGCTTCAACCATGTTGTTACGCCACTCGTCAGCCAGCTCCTGCAGTTCAGCAGGAATAGCTTCGCGACGAGGAGTCATGCCCTTGTCAGCATCGTTCCAGTAAACAGCTTCCATGGTCAGCAGATCGATCTGGCCCTGGAAATTGTCTTCGGCACCGATAGCCAACTGGATAGGCACCGGAGTGTGACCCAGACGCTGCTTGATCTGACCGATCACGCGCAGGAAGTTCGCACCTGCACGGTCCATCTTGTTGACGTAAACAAGACGCGGAACGCCGTACTTGTTGGCTTGACGCCATACGGTTTCCGACTGAGGCTCAACGCCCGAGGTACCGCAGAACACAACGACCGCGCCGTCGAGTACACGCAGGGAACGCTCAACTTCAATGGTGAAGTCTACGTGGCCCGGGGTATCGATGACGTTGAAGCGGTGCTCGTCCTTGTACTGCTTCGCAGAACCTTTCCAGAAGGCGGTAATGGCAGCAGAAGTAATGGTAATACCACGCTCCTGCTCCTGCACCATCCAGTCTGTGGTCGCGGCGCCGTCATGCACCTCGCCCATCTTGTGACTTTTGCCAGTGTAAAAAAGGACGCGCTCGGTGGTGGTGGTTTTACCAGCATCCACGTGAGCGACGATACCGATGTTACGGTAGCGACTAATCGGAGTAGTACGAGCCATAAAGCCCTCGCAAAATTAGTGAAGCTGAAATTAGAAGCGGTAGTGCGAGAAAGCTTTGTTAGCTTCGGCCATACGGTGCACGTCTTCACGCTTCTTAACAGCAGCACCTTTACCTTCAGCAGCATCCAACAGCTCGCCAGCCAAACGCAGAGCCATAGACTTCTCGCCGCGCTTGCGGGCGAAGTCTACCAACCAGCGCATTGCCAGCGCGTTACGACGGGACGGGCGAACTTCGACCGGAACCTGGTAAGTAGCACCGCCTACACGGCGCGACTTTACTTCGACCAGCGGAGCGATGGCGTCGAGAGCTTTCTCGAAGATTTCCAGGGGATCGCTGTTCTTGCGTTCTTTAACCTTTTCCAGCGCGCCATAAACAATACGCTCGGCAACGGCTTTCTTGCCGCTTTCCATCACGTGGTTCATGAACTTGGCCAGGATTTGGCTTCCGTATTTTGGATCGTCAAGCACTTCGCGCTTGGCTGCTACGCGTCTTCTTGGCATGGATAAGCCCTCAAACGGTCTTCAGGTTCGTTCGGAATCAGTGCCCTTGCGGGACGCCTCCGACCTTACTCTTATCGACTCAGAAAATAAGATGATTCAGTTTACAAAAAGCCGCTACTACTTAGGCTTCTTGGTACCGTACTTCGAACGACCCTGGTTACGACCTTTAACGCCGGAGGTATCCAAGGAGCCGCGTACGGTGTGGTAACGAACACCTGGCAAGTCTTTTACACGACCGCCACGGATCAGCACCACGCTGTGCTCTTGCAGGTTGTGGCCTTCACCACCGATGTACGAGGAAACCTCGAAACCGTTGGTCAGACGCACACGGCATACTTTACGCAGTGCCGAGTTAGGTTTTTTCGGCGTAGTGGTATACACGCGAGTGCATACGCCACGACGTTGCGGGCAGTTCTGCAGCGCAGGCACGTCGGATTTCTCGACGATACGCTTACGCGGCTGACGTACCAGCTGGTTGATAGTTGCCATCTACTAGCTCCACTGTTGTCTTGCGACGCTATTGTCTTGCAAGAAAAGCAAAATGGCAGGAACGAATTCCCGCCAAATTTAGGGGTACAAGAGTCTAAAGAGGATCTTGCCCCCAGTCAAGGCAAGGCCCCGACATCCCCTCTCATCGAAACGGGGCATAACTGCCTCGATCCGACGAATGGGGGCTGCCAGGGCCCAGACTTATTTATCGCAGAACTCAGTTACCGCTAGAGTTCAGCGCTTCGGTCAGTGCAGCTTCCACTTCACTGGCGCTCACGCGCAGCGGCTTGTCAGCATCACGGCGGCGCTTGCGCTCGCTGTGGTAAGCCAAACCGGTACCGGCTGGGATCAAACGACCCACAACCACGTTTTCTTTAAGGCCGCGCAGGTAATCGCGCTTGCCGGTTACCGCTGCTTCGGTCAGTACGCGAGTGGTCTCCTGGAAGGAGGCCGCCGAGATGAACGACTCAGTGGACAACGACGCCTTGGTGATACCCAGCAGCACGCGAGTGAACTTGGAAACGAATTTCTCGTCGCCAGCCAGACGCTCGTTCTCTACGAGTACGTGAGTCAATTCCATCTGGTCACCCTTGATGAAACTGGAATCGCCGGATTCAGCGATTTCAACTTTACGCAGCATCTGACGCAGGATGGTCTCGATGTGCTTATCGTTGATTTTCACGCCTTGCAGGCGATAAACGTCCTGGATCTCGTTAACGATGTACTTGGCCAGCGCACTCACACCCAGCAGACGCAGGATGTCGTGTGGATCGCTTGGGCCGTCGGAGATAACTTCGCCGCGGTTTACCTGTTCGCCTTCGAAGACGTTCAGGTGACGCCACTTCGGAATCAGCTCTTCGTACGGATCGCTACCGTCGTTCGGGGTAATGACCAGACGGCGCTTGCCTTTGGTCTCTTTACCGAACGCGATGGTGCCGCTGACCTCAGCCAGAATCGACGCTTCTTTCGGACGACGCGCTTCGAACAAGTCGGCAACACGCGGCAGACCACCGGTGATGTCACGGGTCTTCGAAGTTTCTTGCGGGATACGCGCGATAACATCACCGATCGCGATCTTCGCACCATCCGCTACACCGACCAGGGCGTTGGCTGGCAGGAAGTACTGAGCGATTACGTCAGTGCCTGGCAGCAACAGATCCTTGCCGTTGTCATCAACCATCTTCACGGCAGGACGGATGTCTTTACCGGCAGCTGGACGATCTTTCGCGTCGAGTACTTCAATGTTGGTCATACCGGTCAATTCGTCAGTCTGACGCTTGATCGTGATGCCTTCTTCCATGCCCACGTAGGTCACGGTACCTTTCATTTCGGTAACGATTGGGTGAGTGTGCGGATCCCACTTGGCCACGATTGCGCCAGCGTCGACCTTGTCACCTTCTTTAACCGAAATCACAGCACCGTACGGCAGCTTGTAACGCTCACGCTCACGACCGTAGTCATCAGCGATCGCCAGCTCACCGGAACGGGACACCGCAACCAGGCAACCATCCACTCGCTCAACGTGTTTCAGGTTGTGCAGACGGACGGTACCGCCATTCTTCACCTGAACGCTGTCGGCTGCGGAGGTCCGGCTTGCCGCACCACCGATGTGGAACGTACGCATGGTCAGCTGGGTACCCGGCTCACCGATGGACTGAGCAGCGATAACGCCGACCGCTTCACCGATGTTCACCTGGTGACCACGAGCCAAGTCACGGCCGTAGCATTTGGCGCAGATGCCGTAGCGGGTTTCGCAGCTGATCGGCGAGCGAACGATCACTTCGTCGATGCTGTTGAGTTCGATGAACTCGACCCACTTTTCATCCACCAGGGTGCCAGCAGGAACGATAACTTCCTCGGTACCTGGCTTGAATACGTCACGGGCAATGACTCGGCCCAGTACGCGTTCGCCCAAAGGCTCTACAACATCGCCGCCTTCGATGTGCGGAGTCATCAGCAGACCGTGCTCGGTACCGCAGTCAACTTCAGTCACAACCAAGTCTTGCGCAACGTCTACCAAACGACGAGTCAGGTAACCGGAGTTAGCGGTTTTCAACGCGGTATCCGCCAGACCTTTACGAGCACCGTGAGTCGAGATGAAGTACTGAAGTACGCTCAAACCTTCACGGAAGTTCGCAGTAATCGGCGTTTCGATGATGGAACCGTCCGGTTTGGCCATCAGGCCACGCATACCGGCGAGCTGACGGATCTGCGCGGCAGAACCCCGTGCGCCCGAGTCGGCCATCATGTACATCGAGTTGAACGACTCTTGATCGACTTCTACGCCATGACGGTCGATAACCTTCTCTTTCGAGAGGTTAGCCATCATCGCCTTCGACACTTCGTCGTTGGCCTTGGACCAAAGGTCGATCACTTTGTTGTACTTCTCACCCTGTGTTACCAGGCCCGAGGCGTACTGGCTCTCGATCTCTTTCACTTCATCGGTTGCAGCCGCGATGATGCGCGCTTTTTCATCAGGGATAACGAAGTCGTTAACGCCGATGGAAACGCCGGAGATGGTCGAATAAGCAAAACCGGTGTACATCAGCTGGTCAGCGAAGATCACGGTCTCTTTCAAACCAACCACGCGGTAGCACTGGTTGATCAGCTTGGAGATCGCCTTTTTCTTCATCGGCAGGTTGACGACGTCGTACGACAGACCTTTGGGCACAACTTGATACAACAGCGCACGGCCGACAGTGGTGTCGACAATACGAGTGCCGCTCACGCTGCCACCGTCACGGTCGTTGACGGTTTCGTTGATCCGCACTTTGACCTTGGCGTGCAGTGCGGCTTCGCCGGCACGGAACACACGGTCAACTTCTTGCAGGTCAGCGAACACACGACCTTCGCCTTTGGCGTTGATCGCTTCACGGGTCATGTAGTACAGACCCAATACAACGTCCTGCGACGGAACGATGATTGGCTCACCGTTGGCTGGCGACAGAATGTTGTTGGTCGACATCATCAACGCACGCGCTTCCAACTGGGCTTCCAGTGTCAGCGGTACGTGCACGGCCATTTGGTCGCCGTCGAAGTCGGCGTTGTACGCAGCACAGACCAGAGGGTGCAGCTGGATAGCCTTACCTTCGATCAGTACTGGTTCAAACGCCTGGATACCCAGACGGTGAAGGGTCGGTGCACGGTTGAGGAGAACCGGGTGTTCGCGAATCACTTCAGCGAGAACGTCCCAAACCTCTGGCAGTTCGCGCTCGACCATTTTCTTGGCCGCTTTGATGGTGGTCGCAAGACCGCGCATTTCCAGCTTGCCGAAGATGAATGGCTTGAACAGCTCAAGTGCCATCTTCTTAGGCAGACCGCACTGGTGCAGACGCAGGGTCGGGCCTACGGTAATTACCGAACGACCGGAGTAGTCAACGCGCTTACCGAGCAAGTTCTGACGGAAACGACCTTGCTTACCCTTGATCATGTCAGCCAGGGATTTCAGAGGACGCTTGTTGGAACCGGTAATGGCACGACCACGACGACCGTTGTCGAGCAAGGCATCGACAGCTTCTTGCAACATACGCTTTTCGTTGCGCACGATGATGTCCGGAGCGGACAGATCGAGCAGGCGCTTCAAACGGTTGTTACGGTTGATCACGCGGCGGTACAGGTCGTTGAGGTCGGACGTCGCGAAACGACCACCGTCCAACGGTACCAGCGGACGCAGGTCTGGCGGCAGAACCGGCAGAACGGTCAGCACCATCCACTCTGGCAAGTTGCCGGAACCCTGGAAGGCTTCCATCAACTTCAGACGCTTGGACAGCTTCTTGATTTTGGTTTCGGAGTTGGTTTGCGGAATTTCTTCACGCAGACGGCCAATCTCGTGTTCCAGGTCGATAGCGTGCAGCAGTTCACGGACAGCTTCAGCACCCATGCGGGCATCGAAATCGTCGCCGAACTCTTCCAGCGCTTCGAAGTACTGCTCGTCGTTCAGCAGCTGACCTTTTTCAAGGGTGGTCATGCCCGGGTCGATAACAACATAGCTCTCGAAGTAGAGAACGCGTTCGATATCACGCAGGGTCATGTCCATCAGCAAGCCGATACGGGACGGCAGCGATTTCAGGAACCAGATGTGCGCAACCGGCGAAGCCAGTTCGATGTGCGCCATACGCTCACGACGAACCTTGGCCAGTGCGACTTCAACGCCGCACTTCTCGCAGATCACACCACGGTGCTTCAAGCGCTTGTACTTACCGCACAGGCACTCGTAATCCTTAACCGGGCCAAAGATCTTGGCGCAGAACAGGCCGTCACGTTCAGGTTTGAACGTACGGTAGTTAATGGTTTCCGGTTTTTTAACTTCACCGAACGACCACGAACGGATCATCTCAGGCGATGCCAATCCAATACGGATGGCGTCGAACTCTTCGACTTGACCCTGGTTTTTCAGCAAATTCAGTAGGTCTTTCAAGGCCTTTCCTCCTGGCGGAGCAGAGAGCGGGCTAAACAGCCCCGCTCTCGATTCGCGTCACGTGTTATTCGGTTTCCAGATCGATATCGATGCCGAGGGAACGAATTTCTTTGATCAACACGTTGAAAGACTCGGGCATGCCCGGCTCCATACGGTGATCGCCGTCCACGATGTTTTTGTACATCTTGGTCCGACCGTTCACATCGTCCGACTTCACTGTGAGCATTTCTTGCAGAGTGTAAGCAGCGCCGTATGCTTCCAGTGCCCAGACCTCCATCTCCCCGAAACGCTGACCACCGAACTGAGCCTTACCACCCAGCGGCTGCTGGGTAACCAGGCTGTACGAACCGGTAGAACGAGCGTGCATCTTGTCGTCTACCAAGTGGTTCAGCTTCAGCATGTACATGTAGCCAACAGTAACCGGGCGCTCAAACTTGTTGCCGGTACGGCCGTCGAACAGCTGCATCTGGCCGCTTTCTGGCAGGTCTGCCAGTTTCAGCATGGCCTTGATTTCGCTTTCCTTGGCACCGTCGAACACCGGGGTAGCCATTGGAACGCCGCCGCGCAGGTTCTTCGCCAGATCCAGGATTTCCTGGTCAGTGAAGGTATCCAGCTCTTCGTTGCGACCGCCGATCTCGTTGTAGATCTCGTGCAGGAACTTACGCAGGTCTGCGACCTTGCGCTGCTCTTCGATCATGCGGTTGATCTTCTCGCCCAGACCTTTGGCCGCGAGGCCCAGGTGGGTTTCAAGGATCTGACCAACGTTCATACGCGAAGGTACACCCAACGGGTTGAGGACCACGTCCACCGGAGTGCCATTGGCATCGTGCGGCATGTCTTCAACCGGCATGATCACGGAGACCACACCTTTGTTACCGTGACGACCGGCCATCTTGTCGCCCGGCTGGATGCGGCGACGGATTGCCAGGTAAACCTTGACGATTTTCAGCACGCCTGGAGCCAGGTCATCGCCTTGCTGCAGTTTGCGCTTCTTGTCTTCGAACTTGTCGTCCAGCAGACGGCGACGATCAACGATGTAAGCCTGGGCTTTCTCGAGCTGCTCGTTCAGAGCATCTTCAGCCATGCGCAGTTTGAACCACTGGCCATGCTCGAGACCGTCGAGGATTTCGTCGGTGATGTCCTGACCTTTCTTCAGACCTGCGCCGCCTTCAGCCTTGTGGCCTACCAGAGCGGAACGCAGACGTTCGAAGGTCGCGCCTTCAACGATACGGAACTCTTCGTTCAGGTCCTTGCGGATCTCGTCGAGCTGGGTCTTCTCGATGGACAGTGCGCGAGCATCACGCTCAACGCCGTCACGGGTGAAGACCTGTACGTCGATGACGGTGCCCTTGGTACCGGTAGGTACACGCAGGGAGGTGTCTTTAACGTCGCTGGCTTTTTCACCGAAGATGGCACGCAACAGCTTCTCTTCCGGAGTCAGTTGGGTCTCGCCTTTCGGAGTGACCTTACCGACCAGGATGTCGCCTGCGCCAACTTCAGCACCTACATAAACGATACCGGCTTCGTCCAGCTTGTTCAGTGCAGCTTCACCCACGTTCGGGATGTCTGCAGTGATCTCTTCTGGCCCAAGCTTGGTGTCACGTGCCACACAGGTCAGTTCCTGAATGTGGATCGTGGTGAAGCGATCTTCCTGAACCACACGCTCGGACAGGCAGATGGAGTCTTCGAAGTTGTAACCGTTCCAGGCCATGAACGCGATGCGCATGTTCTGACCCAGTGCCAGCTCACCCATATCGGTGGAAGGACCGTCTGCCATGATGTCGCTGCGCTGAACCCGATCACCCTTGCTCACCAGCGGACGCTGGTTGATGCAGGTGTTCTGGTTGGAGCGGGTGTACTTGGTCAAGTTGTAGATGTCGACACCGGCTTCGCCAGTTTCAACTTCGTCATCGGCAACACGAACCACAATACGGCTGGCATCAACAGAGTCGATCACGCCGCCACGACGAGCCACAACGCATACGCCGGAGTCACGGGCTACGTTACGCTCCATGCCGGTACCTACCAGCGGCTTGTCAGCACGCAGGGTGGGTACAGCTTGACGCTGCATGTTGGAACCCATCAACGCACGGTTGGCGTCATCGTGTTCCAGGAACGGGATCAGCGACGCTGCAACCGAAACTACCTGCTTGGGCGATACGTCCATCAAGGTGACGTCTTCCGGCGCCTTAACGGTGAACTCGTTCAAGTGACGAACAGCTACCAGCTCGTCGATCAGCATTTTCTTGTCGTTCATCGTGGCCGAAGCTTGAGCGATCACGTGATCAGCTTCTTCGATGGCGGACAGGAACACGATCTCGTCGGTGACCAGAGCGTCTTTCACGACACGGTACGGGCTCTCAAGGAAGCCGTACTGGTTGGTGCGCGCATAGGCAGCCAGGGAGTTGATCAGACCGATGTTCGGACCTTCCGGCGTTTCGATCGGGCAAACACGACCGTAGTGCGTCGGGTGTACGTCACGAACTTCAAAGCCCGCACGCTCACGCGTCAGACCGCCCGGGCCCAGTGCAGATACACGGCGCTTGTGGGTGATCTCGGACAGCGGGTTGTTCTGGTCCATGAACTGCGAGAGCTGGCTGGAACCGAAGAACTCTTTCACCGCCGCAGCCACCGGCTTGGCGTTGATCAGGTCTTGCGGCATCAGGCCTTCGCTTTCGGCCATCGACAGACGCTCTTTGACCGCGCGCTCAACACGCACCAGACCAACGCGGAACTGGTTCTCGGCCATTTCGCCTACGCAGCGAACACGACGGTTACCCAGGTGGTCGATGTCATCGACGATGCCTTTACCGTTACGGATGTCGACCAGAGTCTTCAGGACCGCAACGATGTCTTCTTTGCACAACACGCCCGAACCTTCGATCTCGGTACGACCGATACGACGGTTGAACTTCATCCGGCCGACCGCAGACAGGTCATAGCGCTCAGGGCTGAAGAACAGGTTGTTGAACAGGGTCTCGGCAGCGTCTTTGGTGGGAGGCTCGCCAGGACGCATCATGCGATAGATCTCGACCAGCGCTTCCAATTGGTTGCTGGTGGAGTCGATCTTCAAGGTGTCGGAGACAAACGGACCGCAGTCGATGTCGTTGGTGTACAGGGTCTCGATGCGAACAACCTGAGCCTTGGCGATCTTGGCCAGGATCTCGGTATTCAGCTCGGTGTTGCACTCAGCCAGGATTTCGCCTGTAGCCGGGTGAACGATGACCTTGGCGGTGGTGCGGCCCAGGACGTATTCCAAAGGAACGTCCAGCGATTTGATACCGGCTTTTTCGATCTGGTTGATGTGGCGCGCAGTAATACGACGACCCGCTTCAACAATGACCTTGCCCTTCTCATCCTGGATGTCCAGGACGGCAATTTCACCACGCAGACGCGATGCGATCAGTTCCAGGCTGAGGGTTTCACCCTTCAGGCTGAATACGTTGGTGGTGTAGAAGGCATCCAGCACTTGTTCAGTGGTATAGCCGAGCGCGCGCAGCAGTACCGAGGCCGGCAGCTTACGACGACGGTCGATACGCACAAACACGCAGTCTTTCGGGTCGAACTCGAAGTCCAACCACGAACCACGGTACGGAATGATCCGCGCGGAGTACAGGAGCTTACCGGAGCTGTGCGTCTTGCCGCGGTCGTGGTCAAAGAACACGCCCGGGGAACGGTGCAGCTGGGAAACGATTACACGCTCGGTACCGTTGATAACGAAGGTACCGTTTTCAGTCATCAGTGGGATTTCGCCCATGTAGACTTCTTGCTCTTTGATGTCCTTGATCGCTTTGTTCGACGATTCTTTGTCGAAAATGATCAGGCGGACTTTTACCCGCAAAGGTACGGCGTACGTGACACCGCGCAACACGCATTCTTTGACATCAAATGCCGGTTCGCCCAGGCGATAACCGACGTACTCCAGCGCAGCATTGCCGGAGTAGCTGATGATCGGGAAAACGGATTTGAAGGCCGCATGCAGGCCCACGTCGCGGAACTGATCTTTGGTCGCTCCCGCCTGCAAGAATTCACGATACGAATCCAGCTGGATAGCCAGAAGGTACGGGACATCCATGACGTCCGGCAACTTGCTAAAGTCCTTGCGGATACGTTTTTTCTCAGTATATGAGTAAGCCATCAGCGTTCCCCAGCTTGGTCACCTGCTTGTTTGGCCCTCCCGACGGGAGCAGCCAGAAAATCTTGCAAACCCCATGGTTTGCACCACCGCATCGGGTGGCTACAGCGCGTTAATGGCGGCGACCGAGTCGACAGCCAAGAACGGAAAAAGGCCGGTGGCAAGAGCCACCAGCCATCAGCCTTCAGCTTGACGCGTGGGCTGGAGACGCAAGGTCGATGCTTACTTCAGCTCGACTTTAGCGCCTGCTTCTTCCAGAGTAGCTTTGGCTTTGTCGGCGGCGTCTTTCGACACTGCTTCCAGAACCTGGGCAGGAGCGCCGTCAACTACAGCCTTGGCTTCTTTCAGGCCCAGACCGGTCAGTTCACGTACTGCCTTGATCACGTTTACTTTCTTCTCGCCAGCTTCCAGCAGCATAACGTTGAATTCGGTTTGCTCTTCAGCAGCAACAGCAGCAACAGCTGGACCAGCGGAAGCAGCGGCAGCGGAAACGCCGAATTTTTCTTCGAAAGCTTTGATCAGCTCAACAACCTGCAGAACCGACATTTCAGCTACGGCGTTGAGGATATCGTCTTGGGAGATAGACATTGCTGTATTTCCTGAATTGGGGGACGGCCTACGCGGCCATCGAAATAAACAAAAATACGCGAGAGAATTTGCTCAGCCTTAGGCTGCGGCAGCTTCTTTTTGCTCGCGAACTGCGGCCAGAGTACGAGCCAACTTGCTGGTAGCGCCTTGAATCACGCTCATCAGCTGAGAAATAGCTTCGTTACGGGTCGGCAGTGTTGCCAGTACGTCGATTTGGTTAGCTGCGAGGAACTTGCCCTCGAACGCAGCTGCCTTGATCTCGAACTTGTCCTGACCCTTTGCGAACTCTTTGAACAAACGGGCAGCAGCACCCGGATGATCGGTGGAGAAAGCAATCAGGGTCGGGCCTGTGAACACGTCGTTGAGAACACTGTATTCAGTGTCAGCAACAGCGCGCTTAAGCAGGGTGTTACGCACAACACGTACGTATACGCCAGCTTCACGAGCCTCTTTACGGAGTCCGGTCATAGCGCTTACTGTCACACCACGGGCATCAGCCACGACAGCGGACAGAGCAGCTTTGGCAGCCTCGTTGACTTCAGCGACGATGGCCTTCTTGTCTTCGAGATTAATTGCCACGGGTTTAACTCCTGCTTGTTACCGTTTCATCTGGCCGGAGCCGGATGTCGTTTTGGTGTCTGATTCGGTAAGGAACCGGGAGCACCATCTGCGTAGGCTTGTGGTTTAAGACTTGCGTCGCCTACGGTCTTGGATAGCCCCCGCCAGGCAGGGACCCCAATTTTTCAATTGGCGCAATCGCTCGCGCCAATCTTTGTCTTATACGTCCAGCGAGCCTTGGTCGATGACCAGACCTGGGCCCATAGTGGTGCTCAGGGTAACGCGCTTGACGTAGATACCTTTCGAGGAAGCAGGCTTGATACGCTTCAAATCAGCGATCAGGGCTTCAACGTTTTCCTTCAGCTTGACGGCATCAAAGCCGACTTTGCCAACGGAGGTGTGAATGATGCCGTTTTTGTCAGTGCGATAACGAACCTGACCAGCCTTGGCGTTTTTAACCGCGGTAGCTACGTCTGGCGTTACGGTGCCGACTTTAGGGTTAGGCATCAGGCCACGCGGACCGAGGATCTGACCCAACTGACCTACAACACGCATTGCATCCGGGGAAGCAATAACTACGTCATAGTTCAGGTCGCCGCCTTTCATTTCGGCAGCCAGGTCGTCCATGCCAACGCGATCAGCGCCGGCGGCCAGAGCAGCTTCAGCTGCCGGGCCTTGGGTGAAGACAGCTACACGTACAGTCTTGCCAGTACCGTGTGGCAGCACAGTTGCGCTACGAACGACCTGGTCGGATTTACGTGGGTCAACACCC
Source organism: Pseudomonas sp. EA_15y_Pfl1_P101 (assembly GCF_963970835.1). Lineage (NCBI taxonomy): Bacteria > Pseudomonadati > Pseudomonadota > Gammaproteobacteria > Pseudomonadales > Pseudomonadaceae > Pseudomonas > Pseudomonas sp. EA_15y_Pfl1_P101. The sequence goes on from NZ_CAXAPA010000008.1 coordinate 323,583, forward strand.
AGGTTTACAGCAACGTCAACGGACTCGCTGAACTTGACAGTCGACAGCTCGGTCAGCAGGGCAGCAGCGTCTACAAAATTGTAGGCCTTGCCCGCTTCGATTTTGCCGGCGATAGCCTTTTGGCGCTTGGTCAGCTTAGCCATTACACACCCTCCACGTTAAGGCCCATGCTACGAGCAGAACCGGCGATGGTACGCACGGCTGCATCCATATCAGCTGCAGTCAGATCCGCGTTTTTGGTTTTCGCGATTTCTTCCAGCTGAGCACGAGTCACGGTGCCAACCTTAACGGTGTTCGGACGAGCGGAACCGCTAGTCAGACCAGCAGCTTTCTTCAGCAAAACCGAAGCCGGGGTCGACTTGGTTTCGAAAGTGAAGCTACGGTCACTGTATACAGTGATGATCACTGGAGTCGGCAGACCTGGCTCAATACCCTGAGTACGGGCGTTGAAGGCCTTGCAGAATTCCATGATATTCACGCCGTGCTGACCCAGAGCTGGACCGACGGGTGGACTAGGGTTGGCCTGAGCGGCCTTCACTTGCAGCTTGATGTAAGCGGTAATCTTCTTGGCCATGAGGCACTCCAATTACGGGTTCGAACGCCTCTAAAGGCTCCCCGGTTACTTGCGCGTTTATCCCAGTGACGACAAAACCCCACAGCCTAGGCTGCGGGGTTGGGATGCTTGCCCAGCTAGACCTTCTCGACCTGGCTGAACTCCAGCTCTACCGGAGTAGAACGACCGAAAATGAGCACTGCCACTTGGATGCGGCTCTTTTCGTAGTTAACTTCTTCGACAGTACCGTTGAAATCAGCAAACGGACCATCTGTAACACGAACAACCTCACCCGGCTCGAAAAGCGTCTTCGGCTTAGGCTTGTCACTACCATCAGCAACACGACGCAGAATTGCTTCTGCCTCTTTATCGGTGATAGGAGCAGGCTTATCAGCGGTACCGCCAATGAAACCCATGACACGAGGGGTGTCCTTGACCAAGTGCCAAGTACCTTCATTCATGTCCATCTGTACCAACACGTAGCCAGGGAAGAACTTGCGTTCGCTTTTGCGCTTCTGACCATTCCGCATTTCAACCACTTCTTCAGTGGGAACCAGAATTTCGCCGAAGCCATCTTCCATGCCTGCCAGCTTTACGCGCTCCAGCAAAGAGCGCATAACATGCTTCTCGTAACCCGAGTAAGCATGCACAACGTACCAACGCTTAGCCACGGGACACCCTTAGCCAACAATCAAGGAAACAAGCCAGCCGAGCAGGGAATCAAGCCCCCACAACAGCAACGCCATAACCAGAACAACAGCCACAACAATCAACGTGGTCTGCGTGGTTTCTTGGCGAGTCGGCCAAACGACTTTACGTATTTCGGTGCGAGCTTCCTTTACCAGTACCGCGAAAGACTTACCCTTGGCAGTCTGCAGGCCAACAAAGACAGCTACAGCAGCAAGGGCAAGCAAAGCGAGCACACGGTACAGGATCGGCGAAGCAGAATAGTACTGATTGCCAACAACGCCTACGACCACCAAGGCAACTACGGCGAGCCACTTGACCAGATCGAAACGAGAGCTTTGAGCTTCAGCCTTAGGAGTCATCTATGAAGATCCTGTGAAAAGAAAGCCAGATACACCACGTGAATCTGGCAGGTCAGGAGGGAATCGAACCCCCAACCTACGGTTTTGGAGACCGTCGCTCTGCCAATTGAGCTACTGACCTAAAACAAAATCAGGCCGACCATTATGCAGGCCTGAAAAAGACTTTACAACAACCAAGCTCTAGAGATTTGAAATCACCTGACAACACCAGGCAAAACACCATCAAACCGAGATTAGCTGTTAAAACAAAGGCAGATATTTTCATATCTGCCTTGTTATATGGAGCTCTTGAGCGGATTTGAACCGCTGACCTCACCCTTACCAAGGGTGTGCTCTACCAACTGAGCTACAAGAGCAAAACACCGTGCACAACCTGCAAACTTGGAGCGGGTAGCGGGAATCGAACCCGCATCATCAGCTTGGAAGGCTGAGGTTCTACCACTAAACTATACCCGCGGAGCTTGCAGCTCACGCTAAAAATGGTGGAGGGGGAAGGATTCGAACCTTCGAAGTCGTAGACGTCAGATTTACAGTCTGATCCCTTTGGCCGCTCGGGAACCCCTCCTAAGCGAGCCGGCATTCTACATCACGCCGGCCTTCTGTCAAGCATTTTCTCATTAAAAATATGAGGTTAGCTGCGTTGACCTTCGCTTCGCACTGTTGACCCAAAAGGTCTTCACTGCGAAGCGGGCGCCATTCTATGCAAACTATTCGAGAGTTGCAACGCCTTCGCACAACATTATCTTATGTTTTAACTCATTGAATTCCTTAGCAAGGTTTTCAAAGGGCAGGTCGTCAGCAAGGCGTCGACTTTCAGGGGCAACGCGGAGCCAGTAGCCGGAAGCATCAGCAGCATTCAGCAATTGGACCCTGACCTTTATATCCAGGCTTGTGAGGCGCTGCTCAACGAGCTGCGCCTGGCGTTGATCCGCAAATCCGCCGATGTACAGGCACGTATTTTGTGCCTCAGGCGCTCTTGCTCGCTCCCTGCGCATTACCGTGTCAGAGGATTCACTCAATAGACGAATGTCCTGCTGCGACCCCTTGTAGAGACTTAGAGGCGTGACATCTTTAGCGCGCAAAGGCGCTTCTTGCTGATGCCAAATGTAGTAGAAGGCGTTGAGAACAAGTAAAAGTAAAAAAAGCCAACGCATAATCACCTCAGGACAAAGGGCACGCCATCGCCAAACCGACAAAAACCAGATCAGGAACGAGCCGAGCCTGTGGCACCGCATCCGATATCAGATCAGCATCCCCGCCAGTCAGGAACACAGTGAAGTCATCACCCCAGTAGCTCCGCGCCTGCTCCAATTGAGTTAGCACAAACCCTCTCAACATCAACGTACAGCCGCGCTCTACAGCCTCCACAGTCGTACGACCTGGCGAGAGATACTCCAGCGCTCGTTCAGCAGCAGCGTCGTCGTAACGAATCTTGCGCGTATGAGTCCGCAGTTGGCTGCGCATCAGAGGCATGCCTGGACATATAAAGCCGCCCAGATGCTCACCATCAGCCGTAATAAAATCCGCCGTTGCTGCGGTGCCAAAATCGAGCACTAGGCAAGCGCCGCGCGCCAGCTTGAATCCACCAAGCATCGCCAACCAGCGATCAAGACCCAGACGCTCGAAATCTTCGTAGCCGTTACGCACTCCGGCCATTTCTCGCGCGGGACCAGCGCAGGCAACAACAACGCCGAAAGCCTCATACAGAGCCGTAACTAATTTGCTTGTTTCCTCCAGGGCACGAACGCTTACCAATCGGCAGTGTGTCAGCAACAACTCTGGGACCGCGACAAGGCTTTCAATCAACGCCAGATCCGAACCAACAACCCCCTCCGCCGAGACACTCGCCCTATCCGAATCAAGCACTCGCCATTTAATAAAGCTATTCCCGCAGTCGAGCTCAAGAATCATCACGCAGCCTCAGGCTTAACTCACCACCACTGTATATTTTCTCAACGCCATCGACACTCAGGCGCAATGCTCCCTGACGATCTACACCCAATACAACCCCGTCAACCTGGTTAACGCCGGCGATGAGGGATACTGAACGCCCCTGCCATGCGTGATTTTGCTCCCACTCCTCTTGAAGCGCGACAAAACCGTGTGCCCTGTGTTGATCAAGGTAGCTTTGCAACTGCAGGCCCAATCGCGCCGCCAGAGCGTTGCGATCGACAGGAGAGCCCGTCTCGAGCTGCACCGAAGTCCATAGCTGATCGACCTCGTCAGCTCTCTGCATATTGACGTTGATACCAATTCCGAGAACAACGTGACAGATATCAGCAGGGTCTCCTACCAACTCCAGCAAAATCCCGGCAATCTTCTTCTGCCCTACCAAGACATCGTTTGGCCACTTCAGTGCCGCCCCCTGCACACCTGACTCGCGCAAGGCCTGCATGACCGCCAAGCCCACCACTAGGCTCAGGCCCTCCAACTGCCGCAGACCAGCCTCGATGCGCAATACGAGGCTGTAATACACATTCTGTGCAAACGGGCTGACCCACTTTCGTCCCCTCCTGCCTCTTCCCGCCGTTTGCTGCTCGGCAAGCACCAAGAACGGAGCCGCGCATCCTGCATTAACAAGACGCAAGGCTTCGGCATTCGTGGAGTCAATGGAGTCAGAGATATGAACGGGCCACGCCAAGGAAGGTGCATTCAGCGCAATGTCCTCAGCACTCAAGAAAACCAGCGGTGACGCCAATTGATACCCTTTGCCACGAACCTTGTGGATGGGCAGATTCAATTCAGCCTCAAGGTGCTGGAGCTGCTTCCAGACAGCGCTGCGACTGACGCCCAGGGCGGCGCCAAGTGCTTCTCCGGAATGGAATCGGCCATCTTTCAGAAGTTTTAACAACGTCAGCATTCAGGTATCGCCTCACAATGAGGCACGCATGATAGCCATGCGCAGAGTCATTGCATAGAAAGGCCGAGCGTTAGCACTGAAGGCTGCCGAGATGAGCCTCTTCGAACTTTCCAACCCCCCAAAACAAAACCCCTGTTTGCGTTAGCAAACAGGGGTTTCGGAATTTAATCTTGACGATGACCTACTCTCACATGGGGAAACCCCACACTACCATCGGCGATGCATCGTTTCACTACTGAGTTCG